>JAFRTM010000016.1 GCA_017439185.1 Bacteroidales bacterium
GCCAGAGACAGAAGCCGTCGTGGTGCTTGGCGGTGACGACGATAGACGAGAATCCCGTTTGCCGCGCCACTCTTGCCCATTGCCGGCAGTCCATCTGCGTGGGGTTGAACAGCGCTTCGCTTTCGTCGCCGTCGCCCCATTCTTTACCCGTAAAGGTGTTGGGGCCGAAATGGCAGAACATGTTCATCTCGCTTTCCTGCCACCTCAACTGTCCGGGCGTCGGCACCGGGCCGTAGGCGGCTGGCGGACGGGCACATCCTGCTGCCACCACGGCGAGGATTGTCCCTATTAGTAGCTTTGCTCCTCTCATTGTGCTGCCTTGCTTTTCACCTTGGCGAGGAACCTGTCGGTGGTGACGATAAAACGTTCGTGGGTTCCTTCGCCCACAAGCCCGCACTCGTCGAACACCTTGACTGCAAATCTCAGCCGGCGGCCCTCGACTTCGGTCAGCTCGCTTTCGCACCTCACTTTCATGCCCACCGGAGTGGCGGCGAGATGGGCTATGTTAACCTGTGTCCCTACGGTCGTATCGCCTTCTCCTAAATGGTCGGCCACACTCTGCCAGCAGGTCTGCTCTACCAATGACACCATCATAGGCGTCGCAAACACCGGCAGGTCTCCGCTCCCGATGCGCCCGGCGGTCAACGCTTCGGTGACCGTTTGTTCGTGTTTTCCTTGTATTCCTGGTTGTATCATATATTGGTTAACGGATAAAACCGTTTTTTATTGTTTTACAACTATATAAAAAATAAATTTTGCCAATTCTTTCTCTTTTCGTATCTTTGCATTTTCTTAAGGGTTCCATTTATGGCAAATAATAGTTCTTCATTAACTGAAAATCAGATAATAGCCGATATACAAGCGGGAAAGTTCGCCCCCATATATTTTCTTACGGGCGAGGAAAACTACTATATTGACCTTCTGTCTGACTTTTTCGAGAAGAACATCGTCCCCGAGGAGAACCGCGATTTCGACCAGACGGTGGTTTACGGCATCGATACCTCTATGTCCGAAGTGGTCATGATGGCCCGGCGTTTCCCGATGATGTCTGAACGTCAGCTGGTACTGGTGAAGGAAGCCCAGGAAATCGCCGTGAAGGAATACGAGCAGCTGGTGGACTATCTCAAGGCTCCCATGCCTCAGACTGTCCTGGTTCTCTGCTACCGTCATACGAAATTGGACAAACGCACCAACGCCTATAAGGCCATCGCCAAAACTGGCGTCGTCTTCGAGCACGACAAGTTGAGAGAGTCGGCTGTCCCAACATGGATCGGCAATTATGTCAAGCAACACGGCTACACCATCACCGAGAAGGCTACCATGATGCTTATCGAGGCGGGCGGCAACGCCCTCAACAAGCTCGCCAACGAACTTCAGAAGGTCTTCTCCATCATGCCGCAGGGCTCTGTCATCAACGACTCGGTCCTCGAACGCATCCTGGGCATCAGCAAAGACTATAATGTCTTCGAGCTGCAAAATGCCATCGGCCGTCGCGACGCCCTCCGCTGCAACAGGATTATCCGCTATTTCGGCGACAACCCCAAGGCCTGCCCTATGCCGGTCCTCGTGGCAAGCCTCTACTCCTATTTCATAAAGGTCATGATCTACCACCAGCTCGACGACAAGTCCCAATACTCGGCGGCTTCCGCGCTCAAGATCAATCCTTTCTTCGTGAAGGACTATGCCATCGCCGCCTCCAACTATTCCCTCCCCAAGCTGGCGGCCTGCATCGGCTATCTCTTCGAGGCCAGCCGCCGCTCCCAAGGCTACCACAACACCACCTCGCTGCCCGAGGGCGAAATACTGAAAGAACTTATTTTCAAGATTATCCACTAAGAAACTCTCCATATATTATGTCTTTTGTCAATAGAATCCGCTCTGCCGCCCGACTACTCCTCCTGCCTTTGCTGCTGCTCGCTTGCTCCCTCTCCGCTACCGCCCAGAACACCGTCAAGGGTGTCCTCTACGACGACGCCTCGGGCGAGGCCATCCCTTTCGCCAACGTGCTCATCGAAGGCACCAAACATGCCGCCCAAACTGATATCAACGGCTTCTTCCTCATCAACAAGATCCCCGACGGGTCTTACACCCTCGTCGTCAAGTATGTGGGCTACGAGAACTATACCCAGCCGCTGGACCTCGCCAACCACAAGACCATGACCCTCAACATCAAGCTCAAAGAGACTGCCCAGATGCTCAAGGATGTGGTCATCACCGGTAACCGTATGGAGGAGCGTAAGGTGGAAACCCAGGTGTCGGTCGAGAAGATCACCGCCACCCAAATCCAGCAGATGCCTTCCATCGGCGGCCAGGCCGACATCGCCCAGTATATGCAGGTCCTGCCGGGTGTCAACTCCACCGGCGACCAGGGTGGTCAGCTCTACATCCGCGGCGGCTCTATGATCCAGAACCTCTGCCTCATCGACGGCATGATCGTCTATAACCCCTTCCACTCCATCGGCCTCTACTCTATCTTCGAGACCGACATCATCCTCAACGCCGACATCTACACCGGAGGCTTCGGCGCCGAATACGGCGGCCGGCTCTCCTCGGTGATGGACATCACCACCCGCGACGGCAACAAGAAACGCCACTCGGGTCAGGTGGGCCTCAACACTTTCGGCGCCAACCTCATCCTCGAAGGACCTCTCAAACGCGAGAAGGCCGAAAGCAAGAGCACCCTCACCTACCTCCTCGCCGCCAAGGGCTCATACCTCTCCAAGACGTCGCAGTGGATATACCCCTACGTCAAAGGGGGGCTGCCGTTCGACTTTATCGACGCCTACGGCAAACTCAGCCTCAACTCGGGCAACGGCTCCAAGTGGAACCTCTTCGGCTTCCGCTATGACGACCGCGTCAACAACTACCAGTCTATCGCCGACTACCATTGGGTCAACTGGGGAGCGGGCACCAACTTTGTGGCCGTCACCGGCACCTCGGCACTCCTCGACGGTACGGTGGCCTACTCCAACTACAAGATAACCCTCGACGACACCCCGAGCGACGGCGCCGAGGCCGACAAGTTCAGCAGCGTCAGCGGATTTAATGCCAGCCTCAACGTTACCAACTTTTTAGGCAAACACCGCCTCAAAGCGGGCTTGAGCATGGAAGGCTACGCCACCAAGTACCAGTTCACCAACCAGTACGGCAACTCCGTCGAGCAATCCACCTACACCACCAACATCTCGGCCTACGCCACCATGAAGCTCAACTTCTCCGACCGCGTGCTCCTCGACCCGGGAGTGCGCTACATCTTCTATACCTCGCTCAAGGAACACAGCCTCGAACCTCGTCTGGCAGCCAAGATCAACGCCACCGACCACCTCCGTTTCAAGTTTGCCGGCGGCCGCTATAGCCAGATACTCCTCGACGCCCGGTCCGACAACGACATCGTCAACCTCTTCTCGGGATTCCTCACCGCCACCGGCGACCTCAACCGTGCCAAGTTCCTCGGCAACCAGGTCAAGAGCTGCAAGCAGAACGCCTGGCATCTGGTGGTGGGTGCCGAATACGACCTCAACCGTCACCTCGCCTTCAACCTCGAAGGTTACCTCAAAGCCTTTACCCAGCTCCTCAATATGAACCACAACAAGATCTACAGCGGCGACCCCGCCTACTCCTCCTCCGGCGCCTACCCGAAGCCCGACTATCTCTCCACCGACTTCGTCTATGAGAAAGGCATGGCCTACGGTATGGACTTCAGCGTACGCTACGAGATCGAACGCCTCTACGTCTGGGGCACCTACTCCCTCGGCTGGGTCAACCGCACCAACGATGCCGACGGCACCTACTCGCCCCACTACGACCGCCGCCACACCATCAACATCCTCGCCACCTATGCCCTCGGCTCCCAGCGCCAGTGGGAACTCAGCGCCCGATGGAACTTCGGCAGCGGCTTCCCCTTCACCCAGACCCAGGGAGCCTACGAGAACATTCTCTTCAACCAGGACGGCATCGCCACCGACTACACCACTGCCAACGGTGATTTCGGTGTCCACTATGCCGAGATCTACCAGGGCCGCCTGCCCGCCTATCACCGCCTCGACCTCGGCGTCAAACGCAAGTTCTCCCTCGGCAAACGCTGCATCCTCACCCTCAACGCCAGCGTCACCAACGTCTATTCCCGTCAAAACATCTTCTACTTCAACCGTGTAACCTTCGAGCGCGTCAACCAGCTCCCCATCATGGGCTGTTTCGGCATCAACTTCTCCTACTGACAATCCTTATACTCATCGTCTCTATCGGCAGAACAGGTGGTTTGGGTAGCAAACAAAGGGAGCCCGGAGGCTCCCCTTTTGCCATATCAACGTATCAACGTATCAACATATCAACCACTCGGCAATTTTTTGTCGCAGACTATTCTGCAACAAAAAAGTTTTTGCTTTGCAAAGACTTCTTCTTGCCTCGACAGAGCTCAAGCCCCGAAGGGCTTGGCTCTTTACTCGGCCACGAAGAAGTTGACGAGGATAGAATCGCTGCAGCTGCCGTCCGCCTTCTTCCAGAAGATGTAGTTATACACCGTGTCGCCGGCCCAGGCGGTGCTGTACTGGACTTGGCAGGCCTCGGCGGCGCGGGTTGCCACGTCTTCGAACATCATGCTGACGCCCTTGGTTGGGTTGTAGAGGTTGATGCAGATTTTGTCCGTGGCTTCCGCGTCGCCCTGGCCGCTGTTGTCGGTCCAGGAGTAGGAGCATTTGTGCTGAGCCCCGAGGACGCTGCAGGTCATCGAGTAGGTGGGCAGCAGCAGTCCGCGTGCGATCTTCACCTTCTCGTAATCGACGGTGTAGCCGTCGTTCATGTTGCCCGTGACGGCCTCGCTCCACAGGTTGGAGAAGAAGTGGCTGCGCTGGCTCTTCTCGGGGTTGAAGAGGGCGTAGCCGGTCTTATAGACGGCTCCGATCTTGTGGATGAGTTGGGTGACGTAGGTGAACTTGGCGCGGTGTTCCTGCTGAGCCGGGGTGTTGGGGTCGCTGTGGGAGCAACCGACCATGCGGTAGTAGTGTTTGCCACGCTGTTTGAATCCTACCACGTTGTCAAGTTTTCCGTGAAACTTGAAAAGTTCATTGGTTTTTGCCATAATGTTGTCCTTTCTTTTTAAATGATTAATTACTTTGATTTGTGATTGAGTGCGCTCTCATATACTGGAGAGCTGGGAGTAGGGTTTTGGGACACACGAAGAGGAAGTTTTTTTCAATTTTTTGGAGGCAGACGCTCGCCTTCATCCCCCTTAAGGGGGGATGAGGAGGCTGGGGCAAGGCTGGGGCAAGGCTGTGGATGGGCTGTGTTTGGTTTAGGGTGGGACATACTAAAATGTGATTTTTTGCGTTAATGGTATGAGAGTCAAAGAGAGTTTAACAATATATAATTAAGGAGTATGAAAGGGGAACTAGAACTAGAGATCGAGGAGATGACTGAAGCTCTTGTAATGACGCATACAGATGTATATATGGGTGCGCTTCGTCAATTACTTTCGTCGCTTGAGACGGCAGATTCTGCGGATCAGAATGAAGATGAGCGGGAATTGTCCAGGATGTTAAAGGGGTGGGGAAAGGTTATGTATGATTTTTTAAATGCGGGATATGCGGAATGTATGTTCAAGGACGGCTGGCTGGGATTGTGGGATTATGAGAGGGAATGGCGGGATATGTGGATAAAAAAGGATTTTCAGGGATTGAGCGTCAAGTTTATGGCAGAGTGTACGACACGTGTTAACGATGCCCTTGCGGCAGAGGATGGGGAACTGCCACTGTATCTTCAAGATAGCCTGCCCGATGATGATATGATTGAACGGGCAGCGAGGATGAAAGAATTTGAGACGTTTCTTGAGGTAATTAGTGACGATGATAAAAGAGGTCTGGTAATGTGGTATTTTCTTTGGTTCAGAGACCATTGTTTTGATTATGATACATATATGAAATGGCTAAAGGAGGAAAGGCATCCGATGGAAAAGAAGGGGATAGAGACGGTGGCCGTGGAGACGTTGGAGGGGCTTTTTGGGGAGGATTGTGCAGAGAAAATTAGAAGCTTGGGGTATGTAGAGGTAACGAAAGTGGAGGGCAAGATAAGGTTAAAGTGGCTGCCAGGGGTTGTGGTAGACGAGAATGGGGTGGAGACTGTGCAGGCTACGCGGGAATGGGCATATTTTTGCAAGAAGTTGTTGGACTGCATGCCAGAAGATAAGAAAAAGAATAAGAATAAGAAAAAGAAGATGACGAGACCACAGCTGAGCCTGAGGTTCGGCTACGATAAGGATAAGCTGAAACATGTGATGTGGGAGAACCAGCACGGCGAGACGGAAAATGCTGAGGCTGTGAACAATTGGGCGAAAGTTGAGGGTTTGACAAAGATTGAGGATGAAATCCGGAAGGTTTTTATGAATAGGACATAATAGAGGGGTGGACGGTGGAGGTGGACGGTGAAAAATAATTGAAAAAAAATTCAGTGTGGTGCCGCTCTTCGGGGCGGCACTTTTTTTGTGTTTTCTGGTGGTGTGAGGTAGCGGTGGACGGGTGGTGGACGGTTTGAGAAAGTTGGTGGACGTCCACCATGTAAGGATTTGATATACATTACTTTTGCGACAAATTTCAAAACAAATTTGTCATGAAAAAAGTAAATGTATTCGAACTGAGTTCAGATGAGCTGAACTGTGAATTAACTGAATTGTTGGACGGGGAGCTGACGGAGGAGAGGAAGGAGCGGATCGGGATGCTGCTGGTGGCTGCAGTGGTGTGGTCGATGGGAGTGGAGCAGCAGTGGCGCACGAAGCTGGGAGCCGACGAGGAGGAGGTGAAGGACGAGGCTCTGGCGGAGCTGGAGAGGCGGCTGGTGGATGAGCGAGAGGGGACGAGGAATGTGATGGGGATGGTGAGGATGGTGGTGAGGGAGCTGGTGATGAGGAAGGGGAGCCGGCAGAGGAGTCGCGGCAAGATACAGGAGCGGCTGTGGAGGGAGCGGGAGTCGTGCGGGGTGGAGCAGGACGCCACGAAGAGGCTTAGGGAGTGGCTTGGCGAGCGGTTTGGAGATGGTCTGAAGGACTCGCGTGGTAAGGTGGACATGCACAAGCTTGGGAGCACGGTGGGTGCTGCGATGAGGGAGTTCGGGACGCTGACGACGGCGGAGATATTGGGCGAGGTGTCGGGTTTTGTGGAGTCGGTAAGGGCCGGCGAGGTGATGCTGAAGGTGATAGGGTCGCTGCCTGAGGGGAAGAAGAGGGAGGTGCTGGAGTCGATGAGGGAGGCCGGAGCCAGCGAGGAGCAGCTGGAGAGGGTGAAGGTGGCTGCGGGGGACAAGCGTCTGAGTGTGCCGATAAGAAAAAATTTGACGGGTAATGTGTCCGAAACGTGTGGTGAGAATTCTCCAGTGTAATGAGGGCCGGGAGAAACCGGCCACGGATGTCAAACAAATTAAAACGTTACTATTATGAAGACAAACACGTTTATGTATTACCTGCAGCTGACGAGGGTGCTGCTGCTGGTGTGGAAAGATGAAGATCTGCTGCTTCCGTTCGAGCTGAAGCAGGGGGACTATCCTGCGGTGTTCGAGAACTACGGGAGTTTCAACTGGTTTTCGAGCGACTGTCCGAAGGGTCTGGACAGGATCAACTTCTCGTTTTCGGTGTCGCTGACGCACGTGGAGTCGATATGGGTGCGGAGGAAAGGCGGCGTGGTGAGCGGAGTCACGATAGTGGTGAAGCTGGAGGACGGAGTGCGGCTGAGGCTGCACCCGAAGAGGGCTGACTGGCACTACATCGACACTATCATCAACGACCTGAAGCACACGACGCTGAGGTGCGGGAACTGTACGGTGTACAACTTCAAGAAGAAATAAACCGACAGGCGCCGGGGGCGGAGACGCCTCCGGCGTATCAAAGAGAAAGATTGTAAAACGATAAAAAACACTAACCATGGAAGAGACAAGATACAGCGGGGCATACCCCATAGAAGCCCGTAGCGGCGAGCATTACGAAGTGCGCCTTCTGCCTACCGAAGGGGGCCGTAAAAAGAACCTGAAACCCAAGAGCCTGTATGTGTGCGACGCCGAGCAGCTGAACAACCTGGGGAAATACTGGGACACCGAAGACTGGCAGCTGTACATGACATTGAATCCCGTGAAGTCGAAAGTGACGAAGCCGAGCCGCGACGAGGACATAGTGGAACGTCGAGATATACTTATCGACCTGGATCCCGAAAGGAAAGCGAACTGCATGGCAAACGAAGAGGAGAGGCATGCGGCCTTCGAGGCGGCCCGGCGTGCGCTCGAGATACTGGAGGAGGAAGGCTTCGAGGAGATAGTGACGGCGTCGTCGGGGTCGGGAGCGCATCTGCATGTGCCGGTGGCTATGGGTGTGGACAAGGAGAGCACGGAGACGGTGAAGAAGTTTCTCGAAATCCTGAACAAGGAGGTAGGGACAGCGCAGGTACACGTAGATGTTGCAGTTTACAACCCGGGTAGAATATGCCGGCTGTATGGGTCGATGAACCGGAAAGGGGAGCCCAGCGAGGAACGGCCGTGGAGGCGCAGCCTGATACTGGACGAGGAGAGGAAGGCTTGGAGGCGCGAGACGGCGGAGCGGAACACGAGCCGGGTGGTGACGTATGTGGCGAAGAAGAGTCGTGGCGAAGTTGCGGCCAAGGCCGAGGTGGGCGAGACGGCCGCGGTGGTGGCGAACAACAGCTGGTCGGTTGGGCTGGCGAAGAAGATACTGGACTCGGCCAACGTGGGCTATCGCGAGGAATGGGGCCGAGACGGCAGTTGCCGTCTGCTTTTGGAGAGATGTCCATGGGAAGAGGAACACACGACGGAATCGAAGCCGTATGAGAGTGCGGTGATAATACAGAGCGACGGGAAGCTGGGGTACAAATGTTTCCACAGCCACTGCAGCGGGCGCGGCTGGAAAGAACTGCGTGCGAAACTGCAGCAGAGGATAGCAAGCGAGGCCGTGAGCATAGCTCCGGAGCCGTGGGAGTGGGGCAGCAGCAACGACCGCTGGATATCGCCGCTGGACCAGCTGAGGGCAGCGGCCGGCGATCCCTACGAAGGGCTAATGCCGACAGGCTTTGCCGGTCTTGACAAGCAGCTGCGAGGGCTGCTGCCGGGTCAGGTGACCTGCCTGGGAGGGGACACGTCGTGCGGCAAGACGACGATGGCGGTGAGCCTGGCTTTGAACTTGATAGAACGCGGTCACCGCTGCGGATACGTGAGCAACGAGATGAGTCCACAGCTACTGCTGGAGAAGTTCATGCAGGCCGCTGCAGTGCCGTCGGAGCTGGAGATGGGGACGTATGACTGGCAGGTGAAGGGCGACCAGAAAGAGGCTATCTGCCAGCGGCTGACGGGCTTGGTGACGCACCATGCGTCGACGGCGTCGAGCGAGATACTGGCGTCGCTGAGCCAGATGCGCGGCGTGGATCTTGTGGTAATCGATAATTTGATGTCCACCGATTTGGGGACTGGGGATATCTACGAGGCGCAGAAAGGCTTTGTGCAGGCGCTCACGGTGATGAGCCAGAAGCTCGGGTGCGCCATCTTGCTCATCTGCCACACCAAGAAAACGGGGAAAGAGCTGCCGAGAATCAATGATTTATTCGGCTCAAGCAACGTGGGGAATTTATGTGACAACATAATTATGATGTTCCGTCACGGGCCGGACTTTGCGCAGAAGATGCACGGCTTCTACAAGAGCGCGATGCCGATCTCGCTGACCCACAACGCGTACCTGGCAGTGCTCAAGAACAGGACGTTCGGAGAGCTGGGCTGGTCGGGGCTGAGGTATGACGGGCAGAGGAAGAGGATGGTGGGAGGGGGGAATTGAAAGTTTTTTGCTGCGCAAAAGACGTTTCCTTCACTCGGTATAAGAACAAGTTCTTCTACTCTCGCTTGTCGGAAACGGTGATATGTTGATATGTGGTTTGCTCTTTGAGCAAAGAGGTTTTCGCTTTGCAAAAGTCTCTTTCTCCGCTAAGCAAACAAGTAAACTTGTCTGCCTTCGCTTTGCGAAAGAGGTCTTTGAAATATCAGAAATTAGGGATTAGAGGGTGAGGTACTCCATATCCGCAACCTGCAAACAAAAGGAGAGGCACCTCTCTCGAAGTGTCCCTCCTCATCTCGGTAAGCTTCGTGGAAGCTTATTTTGCCTCGCGGCCGGCGCGTATTGCGGCTATGTTGGTGTTCACCACCTCTTCGCCCTTGCGGCCGAAGATGTTCTGGATGGCTTTCTCCAACTCGGCGAAGTCGATCTCCAGATAGGGTGCAGCGGCTCCGAGCAGCACCATGTTGCCGCGAGCGTGCAGCTCTTTGGCAATCTCGTTGGCGTTGAAGCTGACGCATTTCTTCAGCTTCTTAAGTTCGCCGTTCACCTTCTCGATGTCGGGATAGTTGGTGATGTTGACGAATGGGTCGCTGTTTGTGATGACCACGCCGTCGGAAGCCAGGAAAGGCAGATAGCGCAGAGCCTCCATCGGCTCGGAGCTGAGGATGATGTCGGCCTTGCCCTCGGGAATGACGTCGGAGTAGATGGGCTCGCTGCTGATGCGCAGGTGGCTGAACACGCTGCCGCCGCGCTGCGACATGCCGTGGATCTCGCTCTGTTTCACATTCATGCCGAGATTGAGTGCGGCATCGCTTATTATCTTGGCTACGCTGACGATACCATCGCCACCTACGCCACAAAGTATGATGTCTTTTTTCATGATATGTTCTTTTTAGTGATGTTTATTTGTTGGCTGCCACGCGTTTTTTGTTCTCCACGATGCATACGCGCTGCGGTATGATGACGCTCACTCCGTCGTAGGCGATTTCCTCTTCGAGTATCTTGACAAACTCTTCGTGGTTCTTCTTCAGCGGAACGATGTGGCGAATGTGTTTCTCGTCAACGCCGAGGCCCTTGCAGATGTTGAAGAGCTTCATGTTGGCGCTCGAAGGCTGGCCTCCGGTCATGGCCGTGATGTCGTTGTCGAGAATCATGATGACCACGTTGGCCTTCTCGTTGATGCAGTCAAGCAGACCAGTCATGCCGCTGTGGCCGAAGGTGCCGTCGCCGATAACTCCGATGCTGGGGAATATGCCGCTCTCGGCAGCTCCCTTGGCCATGGTGATGCTGGCTCCCATGCACACGGTGGTGTTGATGGCGCCCATGTTGAATCCGAGGGTGTAGCATCCAATGTCGCCGAACACGCGTCCGTTGGGGTATTTCTTCATCACTTCGATCACTGCCTCATAGCTGTCGATGTGCGGGCAACCTTGGCAGAGGGCGGGCGGACGGTTAGTGACCACTTCGGGCACTGCCGGGCCGTTCTCCACTTTCATGCAGAGGGCTTTGGCAACCTTCTCGGCGTTCAGCTCGCCGTCGCGACGGATTACCTCGTCCAGACGTCCGTGCACGGGCTTGCCTTTGCCCAGGAAGCCTTTGATATGCTCCTCAACGAAGGGCTGGCCGTCTTCGAGGACTATGATTTCGCCGCACTCGTCATAGAGCTTGTTCAGCATGTTGAACGGCAGCGGATACTGGGTGATTTTCACTACGGGGTAGGGGCATTTGCCGCCCGGGAAGTTCTCCATCAGGTAGTTGTAGGCGATGCCAGTGGTGATGATACCTTTGCTCTTGTCGGTGCCTTCATAATATTTGTTGTAGCCGCTCTCCTCGCTCGATTTGGTGAACATCGGCTGTTTGTCGATAAGGTCGCGGTAGAGGCGCTTGGCGTTGACGGGAAGGAGCACGAAGCTCTTGGGGTCTGACGGGCTGCTCAGCGGGTTCTGCGGTAGCGGCTCGCGACGCTCCACGCCGGCACGGCTGTGTGCTAGACGGGTGGGGATGCGCAGCAGGATGGGGGTGCCCATCTTCTCGCTCAACTCATAGCCGAAGAAGACCATGTCGTAGGCCTCTTGCTGATTGCTGGGTTCCAGCATCGGTATCATAGCCCAGTGGCCATAGTAGCGGCTGTCCTGTTCGTCCTGCGACGAGAACATCGACGGGTCGTCGGCCACCACGATGATGACACCTTTGGTGCCGATGATGGCGGCGTTCATGAAGGGGTCGCCACACACGTTGAGACCCACATGCTTCATGCAGGTCATGGCTCTCTTGCCTGCGTAGGCAACGCCTATCGAGGCCTCCAGTGCCGTCTTCTCGTTGGCGCACCAGTTGGCGCGCACGCCCTTGGCGGCTGCCTCTTTGCTTTTCATCACATATTCGGTAATTTGCGTACTCGGTGTGCCAGGATAGCTGTTGATGGCACTGCCACCTGCGTCGATAAAGGCTTGGGCTATTGCCTCGTCGCCCAATAGTAGTAACTTTGACATTCCTATTTTTGTTTTTGTTATTATATTTATTTTACCTTAATTTCTTCTTATTTGATTTTGCAAAGATATGAAAACTTTGTCATATCTGCAAAATCTTTTTTTAATTCATTGATTGCTATCGTTTATCAGATTGCCATATTCTCCTTTTTTGGGTCAAAAAGTATTTGGCAGAATCCATTTTTGCTATCGTTCTACCATCACTCGTCTTGTTGCCGTGCCGTCGTCGGTGGTCACCCGCAGCATATAGACTCCTGCGGGCAGTCCTGTCACCGTCATGCGGTCGCCGCCGTGCCAGCGGCGGAGGCTGCGTCCCAGCATGTCCACCAGTTCGACCTGGAGCACCTCGCAGCCCTCCACCTTCAGTTCGTCGCGTGCGGGGTTGGGATACACCCGCAGCTGTGGCAACGTGGTCGCTAGCTCGATGCCGACGGGTGTGTTGTCAACATAGAACGAGAAGGTGAAATCGACATTGCCCTGCACCACCGTGTCGCACGCTTCGTTGTCGCAGAAGAGGATGTAGGAGAGTTCGATATAGGAGTAGCCGTAGGCTGTGTCGATAGAGGCGTAGCGGTAGTTTGCCACTGCGCAGTCTTTGTTGGGCGCTTCGTCACCGGGTAGGCGCTCCGGGCATTCGTCGGCATATTTGAACATCATCAGGGTCTTGCCTTCGCATTCCAGTCCAATCCAGAACATTGAGGTGCCGATGACGTAGGGCTCGTTGAGGTTCACCACCTGTGGGCCGGGCTCGGCCTGGGTGTAGTCTTGCTCATACACGGGTTGGCCGGTGTATTCTTCGGCATACCAGGCATAGAGGTCGTTCTGTATGTCGTTCACGTCGGCAAGGCTCTGCCCTACCTCGTAGATTTTTATCTTGAATCGGTTGTTGTTGTAGTCGGGTTGCTCATCTTCGTAGGCCGTGGTGAACGATACCTTGGTGACGCGGTCGCCGGAACGGTAGTTGCCAAAGCGTTCCGAACAGAGGATAATCTCTCTGCCAGCTTCGATGTTGTAGGGCCACATCAGCTCATCGGTGCCTACCCATCCGTCGAGTGTGTTCAAGGTGCCGCGCTGAGTTACTGCAATCCTTACCTCTTCGTTGCCTTGGGTTACCACCACTTCACCGCTGCGTGTCTCATCGCCCTCGTTGGGCATTACGGTGAGAGTCACTTCGCTTACAGAGCCGTTGCCTTCGCCACCCGAGGGGCTGACCGACAGCCAGTCGGCAGTCGTGGTGGCTGTCCAGCCGTCGGCGACAGTCTCGTTGCTCCTCACCACGAAGCGTTCTTCGTGGTTCTCGGCCGACAGAGGCCCTATTCTGGTGCGGTTTACACGCAGGGCGCCCGAGTTGGGTTCGATGCCTACGAGTATGGTCTGGTCGTAGTTGAACGTGAAACTCGAGTTGCTGCCCGTGCCGCCCCAGCCCAGCACCAGCGAGTCGAGCTGGAAGTAGCCGTCCAGTGCGCCGCTCCAGCCCCAGTTCATGTGGAAGTAGCCGTTGTCGTCGTAGCCGTCGCACACGAATGCATGTCCGCCCGAGGTGTCGGCGCCGGTGTAGAGCACTGGCCGTGCGTTGTCGAGTTCCTCGGTTATCATTGCTTGCCATGTGTCATAGTCAATATAGTCGCGAGTATAGCCCTGCAGGGTTGGCTTATAGTCGAAATAGGTGGGCAGAGCCACCTCCGTGCAGGCATTGGTCCATCCGCCGTAGGAAATGGTGTAGGCGCCGCTGCCTTCCACGCTGTAGTCCATCTCGATGGCCACGCCCACGTGGTACATCAGCTGTGCCACTGCGGCAATCTCTTCGGCCGACGAGCTGAAGGTCAGCTGGTCGGGCATGATGCCCCAGTTGTATGTCGTTGCACCGAAGTCCACCTCCTGCCAGCCGAAGTCGTCCTCGAGGTAGCGGTGGCTGCCCTGCCCTCTGGTGGGGTGGTTCCAGTATTTCATCACCTGCGTCGTTGCCGTTGCCGAGCAACCTGTCACGGCATGGTCGCCGGCCTCTGAGTCGTAGGGGCATTGGTCGTTATACAATGGCGATTGGTCCCACTGAGTGGTGAGGAGTACGGGCACGCTCTTGGCTCCGCGAGGGCGAGAGGCTCCGCTCTCCAGTCGCTGCCATTCGTAGCTCCAGTCGCCGCGGGCCTCGCAGTTGCCTTTCTCCAGTGCGGCCAGCTGGCTCTCATACCACCTCAGCCATCCGCCCACGTTGCGTCGCAGCGTGCCTTCGGGCACACTGCCCAAGCCATAGCCCAGCACCGGGCGCACACGGTCGTCTGCCGCGACAAGCACAAAGCCCTCTCCTCCGTTGACCTCAAAGGTGTAGAAGGTGGCAAAGCCGAGGCGCTGGCTTACGTCGGCAATGGCTTTGAACTCGCCGCACTGGGGGGTCTCTCTCCAGAATCCTTCTGCAACTCGTGCGGCTCGCTCGGGCGTCACGGGGGCTGCACTTGCCGTAAGGGCAAGCAGGGTCAGCAAAAGCACCAGAAGTCCTCTTTGGCGTGTCTGTCTGTCAGGGTTCGTCGTTCTTTTCATATCGTTTCGTTTTGGTTGTCGGTGACTGCCATAGGATACCAGAAGGTGGTGGTGGGGAACAGCTGCTGCAGCTGGGCCAGCACTTCACCCATCAGCCCGTGGCGGTGCCAGAAATGCATCGGGTACATGTTATCGACATATATCTTGTTCAGGAACTGCATGGGTCCTCGCAGCATGTTCTCTTCCAGGCGGGGGTCGAATGGTATCATGGCATGGTTGATTCGCGGGAGGCTGGCCATCAGTTCACGTATGACGGACAGGTACATCCCTTCCATCTCGTCGAGGGTCACTTTCAGTCCCTCGCCGGAGTCGAAAAACCAGTTGTTCAGGTCTCCGGCATGGAATATCGTGGTGCCGTCGGCCATCGTCACGGCTACCGACACTCCGATGTCGGTCGAGCGGTAGTAGCTGGCTTTCAGGTACTCGTCTTCGAAGAACTTGCCCGGCATCATCACGTCGAGGATCTGCTCCTTGTCGATGCGGCGCCTCTTGGCGGTGTCGTACGACACGAAGAGCCTCACCGGCTTCGCGGTCGGAAACTGCTCTTTCCCCCACTCCAGTACTTCGGGGTTGTAGTGGTCTTCGTGGAAATGGGACACAAAGACGTATATCTGCTTCCCGGTCTCCCGCAGCAGGCGGTGCAACTCGCCCCAGGGGTCTTTCCAGTAGTCGAACACGAGTATCACGTCGTCGTTCTCCAGGAGGAAGCAGCTATGGTATATGTATCTTGCTTTCATGGTCGTTCTCTTTCTTGGGTGCCTCAACTTCTCCCCATCTCTTCGCTGTCTTCGGGTATGTTCACCGACTGGAACCTTCGCTGTCGCTGCTGCCACCTCTCACGGGCATACTGCTGCATGTCCGACACCTGGTCGAGCTCGTCGATGATCTCCAGCCCGAAGATGGTCTCTATGATGTCTTCCAGGGTCAGTATTCCTTGGAATCCGCCGTATTCGTCGTGGATTATCGCTATCTGCACCTTCTTCTTGAGCATCTCTTCCCAGGCGTTGGACAGGTTACAGTCGTCGTTGAAGAACACCACGTCGCGTTTGATCTTCGACAGGGTGTAGTCGAACTTGTCTTCGGCCAGGCATTCCAGCGCCTCGCTCCTGAGGATGTAGCCGGTGATCTCGTCGGGCGTCTCGGCATAGACGGGTATCCTTGAGAAGTGCGAGCATTCTTCGTCTTTGTAGAACTCTCTCAGGGTCATATCCTCGGGCGCCAACGCAGCCACCGACCGCGGCGTCATCACGTCGGTCACCCCTATGCTCTCCAGCTTTATGACGTTCTGTATTATCTTGTTCTCGTCTTCGTCGATCACGCCTTCGTCTTCTCCCACGTCGGCAAGGGCGGCCACCTCCTCGCGGCTCACCACCGTCTCTTCTTCTTTGGCGGGGGCAAACAGCTTGGCGAACAGCTCTATCAGCACTACAAAGGGATACATCAGTACTATCAGCACTCTTATCGTGTTCGCCGAGAATCCCATCAGCTTTCTCCAGTGCCGGGTCCCTATGGTCTTGGGGATTATCTCGGAGAACAGCAGTATCAGCACCGTGGTTACTGCCGACACCAGGGCGAACCACTGATTCCCGAACGCCACCTCCACCTGGTTGCCCACTCCGGCGGCTCCCACCGTGTTGGCTATGGTGTTCAGCGACAAGATGGCGGCTATAGGCCTCGCATTGTCGGTCTTATATTTCTTGAATCGGGTGGCGGGCTTGTAGCCTTCGTCTTCCCTCATCGTGATATAGCTAATGGGGGTGGACATCAGTGTCGATTCGAGTATCGAGCACAGAAACGAGATGGCCATCGCCCCGATGAGAAATACAAACAGTAGTAGCATCTTGCTCTTCTTCTATAGTTGCTTCCGGTTTCTTACCTTACCATTACTTTGTGCGAAACTCCTTCGGTCCTCACCACATACAGTCCGTTGGCGGGCACTCTCAGCGTCACCTGGTTCTCTCCGTGTCCGCTCTCTCGCGCCACTTGCCTGCCCATCAGGTCGAACACCTCCACTGCGCCTAAGTGCTCTCCTTTTATGTTTATCGCTCCTTTGCCCGCCCACACTTTGATGTCTTTCGCTCCTCTCACGGTCGTGATGCCTTCCATTCCCGGAGGACACATGCCCGTGATGGCCTGCTGGCGCGCGTTGAAGTCGTAGTAGCGTGCGGGCTTCAGGGCATCTACGTAGAAGTTGCCGTCGTACGACCCGCCCCATCCGAAGTTTATGTGGAACTTGTTCCTCTGGTTGCAGCCGTCTATCACGAAGCAGTGCCCTGCCGACGGCCCTTCCTCCTCGGCGCCGGCAAAGATGATCGGTCGCCCGGCCACCAGCTCGTTCTGCAGCAGCGCTATCCACTCGTCCAGCTCATAGTCTCGCCTCAGCTTCCCGTCGGTCATCGGCGAATAGCCAAAATACTGCGGTATCACCACCTCGCAGGCTATATGTGCCGGATATATGTTGGTGTCGAATAGTATGGCGTCCTCTATCGTCACAAACGCCATGCTTCCGTCTTCGCCATACACCATGTCCAGCGCCACTCCGCAGTGGTAGTTCAGCACCGCCACGGCTTCTATCTCTATGCTGTCGCAGGCTCCGCTCAGCGTGTCGGGCATGTGGTCCCAGTCGTAGTAGGTGTGCTCGAAGTCGGCGCTCAGCGGGCCATAGGGCCAGTGCACCGTGTCGCGGTCGGAGTAGTCATACTCGTGGCTCCCTGTCCCGTGCTCGGGGAACTTCCAGTACCTCATCACCTGTGCCATCGCCGTGGCCACACATCCCGTAGGGGCCTGGTCTTCTCCGTCGGCTTTGGGGCAGTATTTGTTGTACAGCGGGCTCTGGTTCCATCGCGAGGTCAGCAGCGGCTCCACGTTGACTCCTTTGGCACTCGCCGGTTCTCTGCCCTCTCTCAGGTTCTCCCATTCCTGTGCCACGCTTTTGTCTATCTCCACCTCGTGCTCTCTGCCGTACCGTATCTCGCTCTCGTAGGTCCTCAGCCACGACATCACCGAGGGCGACACTCCCTCTGTCGGGAAACCGCTCTCCCGCGAATAGCCCAGTATCGGCAGGGCTATGTCGTCGCCGGCTACCACCACATATCCTTTCCCGTCGGTCTTCTCGAAGAGGTAGATCTCCTCGAAGCCGAGTGTTCTCGTCAAGTCCCGGAACTCTGCCGTTTCTTTGAACTCCTGACTCCAGAAATTCTGCGCCACCGTCAGCGCCTCCCTCGGCTCCACCGGCTTCGCCGTCGCCACAAGGGCAACCAGCGCCATCAAAATCGTTGTAGTTAACTTCTTCATATATTTTCTTTTTTGTTTTATCCTTATCCTTTTTATCTTTTCACCACTTTCTTTATCGCCGTACCTCTGTCCGTCTCTACCCTCATCATATAAACCCCGTTCGGCAACGCCCCGATGCTAACACGGCCGTGCCTCCTAGTTGCCTCCTCCTTGTGTACTACCTGCCCCCTCATGTCATAAACCGTCACTCCCAGCACCTCGCTCCCGTCGCTCCGTACCTCCACCCACTCCCTCGCCGGGTTGGGATACACCGTCACTTCCTCGCTCAAAGCCCGCACACGGGCAATCCCATTGTCAACAGTATCCTCCACCGGCTCCTCCGGCTTGGGACAAGTAATAGGAAAGAAACCACCGGAATAACTCTTGGGTGGAATAGAGTCGAAATCTCCTGTAATCATAACACCACCACTGGGCGATTCAACATATTGAGGATCACTATACCATACAACAGAGTCTGATTCATTTTTCACGCAAAATATATGAATCCATGAGTGAGACCCAATTCTATGGTTAGGGTACTCAATGGAGTCTTTTTTCTTGACATAAATCCCTACACCGATGGTGTCTTCTTTGCTATCAAATGTATGAGGGTTATCAAAATATAGATTGTATATTGGTACAAAAGTAAAATCGTCGTTGTAGGTTCGTTTTAACTGGAAATAATGGTCAACAGAGTCTGGGTGCCATTGTACAGAGTCAATTATAGAAAAACTTCCAGTTAAATCTTTAAGACCAAGAACAAAGTATAATTCAAAAAAGTCTGAAAAGTGTGCCGCTACAAAGTCATTATTAATCCAAAAACCACTGCAACCAGATCCATCCCAATTGATGAAAATAGATTGTAGACCTACAGTATCAATAAGACCGGCCACGCCGTAAATAACATCACAGTCGGAATATTGCTGCATAAGTGTGTGATGATTCTTGAGAACAGGAAACTTCCCTAGTGCAGTATCTGTGGCAAACTCAAAACCGGTGATTTCCATCCTATGTGTTTCGTAAGCGTCTCCTTCATATTCTTGATACTTGTAGCAATCACCATCCCCAAACAGCAAAGTATCCTGTGCCATACCGATACAAGGTATGGCACATACTAATAAGACAACAATCCAAAACCTATTCATAATCTTCTCTGTTTTGTGTAGAATACTTATTAATACTCTTTTCTTGAAACTCTGCAGGCGCGGTCATATCGGTTCTGTTGTGTGAAATATCTTGTTGTTTCGGTGGTTACGGAGCAGTAAACTTGGGTATGTGTTTGATCAAAGTGTTCAATATGGGGATTCAGATTGTCTATCTGTATTATATATGAATTGATGCAGTTTGTTGGATAGTATATGGTTTGCCAGCATGTAGCAAGTATGCCATTTTTGACACTGCTAACATAGAAGCCAGCTGGTTCGAAATCGGCAACCGATTGAGCAGTAAAAGGAACAAGATAGATAGAGGCATTGGAATTTAATATGGCGTGATGTCCCGAAAAATTAGCCACGAGGTTTCGCTTAAAACCACCAATAGAATCCATCAATATGAATAATCTATTATCTAACTGATTAAAGCCAACATCAAGCAGGGTGTCAATAGTCATATTGGCCACAATGGTATCCAAGCTGGTTGCAGAGAAAATATTTGAAGAGGGATAATTGTTTACTTCAAATGAAAATATATTGCACTTAAAATTTTTGTTTTTGAATAAAAGGCCACAATTTGAGCCGTTGTATTTTTGTAGCCGGACACGTCCAAATGCCAAAAACAACTTACTGTTGGTGTATAGTTCATCGCAGATTCCGCCAGTCATGTTGAATGTAGGAACTCGAGGGTAGAAACGTAAAAATACAGGATCCAACTTGATATCACCGCCTTTTCTCGCAGCAGAGACTACATAGTCATCCAATATCTCCACATCGTCAAAATGCTCATTAGCATCATAGATATATTTTAAACTTGAACTATTGATTTGGGTATTGAACAGGCATCGTTCAACATATTCGTTCTTCACTCGGTTCCCTATCAGCATCACATTGGTTTCTCCGGCTAAGGTAAATGCCTTAATGCAGTCCATTCCATAGAAATGAAAGCCGTCGCTATTAGTCAGGTATCGATATGTTATATCGACAATGCCCGACATGACAGCATTCAGCGAGAAGTAAGCGTAAAAGCCATCACCATAGTAGTTGTCACCAGTAAAAAATACGCTGTCGTGAAATACAACAAAATCCCGGACTATAATACCGTCCAATGTAATTTTGGGATAGATGTTTGTCGAATGGGGCTCTACTACAATAAAATAGCTTTCCGTTGAACTTTTCTGGTCGTAGACAACCTGTCGGTTCCCCCATTTCTGTGTGATAGTCTGGCTGGCACCTTCTGGGAACTCATCAATTTCCGATATGTTTTGTCCTATAGATACATTTGTGTTCATAAGACCAACACAGCATACAACTGTCAATGCCAGAGATTTGAATAATGATTTCATTTTTGTAGAAATACTTGTTGTTTTCATAATATTGTATTTTTATTCTTTATCTTTTTACCACTTTCTTTATCGCCGTACCTCTGTCCGTCTCAACCCTCATCATATAAACCCCGTTCGGCAACGCCCCGATGTTAACACGGCCGTGCCTCCTAGTTGCCTCCTCCTTGTGTACTACCTGCCCCCTCATGTCATACACCGTCACTCCCAGCACCTCGCTCCCGTCGCTCCGTACCTCCACCCACTCCCTCGCCGGGTTGGGATACACCGTCACTTCCGCTGCCTCTACGCTCTCTATACCGTCTCTTCCCGGGGGATACATCCCGAAGATGGCGCTTTGCCGGTGCGACATATTGGGCATAACGCTCGACGGGTCTATGGCGTCGAGGTAGAAATAGCCGTCGTACAAACCTCCCCAGCCGAAGTTGATATGGAACTTGCTCCTCTGGTTGCACCCGTCAACCACGAAGCAGTGGCCGTATTGTCCGTCTTCGCTCGCCTCTCCGGCATACAGCACCGGACGCCCTCTCACCAGCTCTTCCTGCACCATGCTGATCCAGTCGCTCAGCTCGAAGTCTCTTCTCCAATAGCCTACCGTCGGGGCATAGCCGAAATACTGCGGGATGATGACTTCCAAGGCTATCTCGGTGGAGTAGTGCACGCTGTCGAACTCTATCACCTCCTGCCGCGTCATGAAGGCGGCACTGCCGCTGGGATTATACACCATGTCCAGTGCCACTCCGCAATGGTACGACAAGGTGGCCACGGCATCTATCTCTTCGGCGCTGCAGTAGCCGTTGATGGTGTCGGGCATAAGGTCGTAACGGTAGGTGGTGTTCTCGAAGTCGGCACTCAGCGTCCCGTAGGGCCAGTGGACCACGCTGTCGGGCACCCCCTCGTAGCTGTAGGAATGGCTCCCGATGCCGTGCTCGGGAAACTGCCAGTATCTCATCACCTGCGCCAGCGCCGTCGCCACACATCCCGTCACGGCTCGGTCTTCGCCGTCGGCTTTGGGACAGTAGTTGTTGTACAGCGGGCTCTGGTTCCACCGGGTGGTCATCAGCTGATCCACTTTCACTCCTTTGGCTTGGGGTAGGGGAGTCCCTTCTCTCAGCGCCTCCCACAGCTCACGGGTATATGCCGTGGCTTTCAGCTCCATCTCCTGCGCGGCGGCAATCTCTCTCTCGTAGAAGGCGAGCCATCCCTTCACGGCTGGCGCCATCCCTTCCACCGGGAAGCCGCTGCTGCCGGAATGGGCCAGGATGGGCAACGCCACATCGTCGCCGGCAACCACCACATAGCCGTCCCTCTCGCTCGTCTCAAAGACATACAGCTTCTCTACGCTCAACGCCGAACTGATGTCTTCCAGCACCACGGCTCTCTTCTCTTCCTGCCTCCAGAAGTTCTCGGCAACCCTGCGGGCGGTGGCTCTATCTACGGGCGCAGCCATGACGGCGTTCATGGCCATCACAAGTATCACTATCGTTAATCTCTTCATTATCACTTTTTTTTATAAATTATATATAATTATGACCTTGCAAAAATACACATTTTTTTCCTTTCCACAACTTTTTGTGGACAAAAAATTTTTTAGGCTGTCTGTTTTTTTTTGTTTTGCTTTTGTGGTTGGAGGTTTCTTCGGGTTTGGCATAAGTTGTTTTGAGGTCACCTTATTGTTGTCGGTGGTCTATGGTTTTGCTCCATGGTTGCTTGCTGGTTTCGTCGATCATGGATGTATCCTGCTATGCGTAACGAGGCGCAGGTGGTAAGAAAGTAGGCTCCGGTCTGCACCCATAGAACTTGGTAGAAGGCCTGTACTGCCTTCAGGGGTGCTCCCATGGAATTGAGGCCGATAAAGCCTTGTATGCCTGGGGTGGAGGGGAAGAGATAGGAGAAATAGTGCCAGAAACGGGGCATATTGCAGTGGGGCCAGATGGCTCCGGACAGGAAGATGAGCACCACGCTGAAGAAGAGGCAGCAGATGACTCCTGTGTCGCGTTCGCGCACAAAGGCTCCAATGGTCATACAGAAATAGATGGTGGCAAGGAGGAACGGCAGGAGGAACAGCACAAGGTCGCCAATTCGGCCGATGTGGGGAAGCCCGAACAGGCGGGGCAGCAGTACGAGGTCTATGGCACAGAGGGGGATGTATATTAGCAGATAGGCTATCGAGCGTCCGAGTGCCACTCGGTGGATATGGTGACGGCGGAGATGTCGGGGTATCCGCTCTACCATTTCGCGGTCTTCGCGTTTGGTCCCGAACAGGATGCTGATTCCCAAGAAAAGGGTCTGATGGACCACAAGCACTAACAGTGCCGGTACCAGGAACGAGGTGAAGCCTCCGGCGGGGGAGTAGAGCTTCACGTCGTCGTAGCCTACAGGGGCCACCATGTCTTCGGCTCTCTCTCCCGTGATTCCGGCCATCGCATAGCGGTCTATCTGTATGTCGCGCATCTCGCTGACCAGCACGGCACTGGCAGCGGAATAGACGCTGCGGTAATATAGGAAACTGCTCATGTCGCAGTAGAGGCACACTCGTGCTGTCTGCATCTGTGCCACTCGCGTGCCATAGTCGCGTGGGAAGTAGAAGATGCCATAAATCTTGCGATCCTCCATCAGCCGCTTGGCTTCACTGAGGGTACAGCACTTGTAATCTACATTAACTTCGGGGGTGGCGTCTATCTTGTGGGCAAACCGTCGACTGGCTTCGCTGTGGCTCTCGTCAACAACGGCGACGGGAAGGTGGCGCACTTGCTCGTTTTTGTAGATGGCGGCAAATATGAGTGGGTAGAGCAACGAGGCCAGGAAGAAGATGAGCATTACTCCTCCGTCGGTGAAGATGCTGCGGATCTCTATGGCAAAGACGTCCCAGATGTCTGTCAGCAGCTGCAGCATGTATTGCCCTGCCCGGCGTGTCCTATTTTTCATCGTTCACCTCCTTTCCGTCGTGCGCCAGCAGGAACCCTCCGGCCAAGGCGGCTGCCAGCATACCGAAAAGTACCGTCAGATGGGGCCACACGGCTCCAAATCCTCTTCCGTACATCGCCACATCGACGTATGTAAGGTAATAGTGTCTCAGGGGGAACAGGTTTGCCAAGGCCTGCAAGGGCGACGGCATCGCTGTTACGGGATAGGAAAAACCGCTCATCGAGAACGACAGGGCTCCGTAGATGGCGGCCACACATACCGACAGGTGCTGTTGGGGTATCAGGCCCGACAAAAGAACGCCCATTGACTGCGAGGCTGTTACCAACAGGAGCATCGCCAGCACCAACCACCAGAAATTGCCTAACATCACATAATGTGCCGGTCCGAAGAATATCAGATTGCCGACGACTCCCATCAGTGTGAATATAAGCGTATAGGGTAGGTTTTTCCCTATGATGGCGGCGAGCGCTCCTCCCTCTTCCACTCTCAGCCACTTGCCCAGTGTCTTCTCTTTACGTTCCCGCCCTGTCTCGTAGGTCGTCAGCAACATCGCCATAAGCGCCACAATCCCGGGCAGAACGGTGGTGAGCACATAGGGCTGGTAGTTTGCCATGGGGTTGCTTATCAGGTGGGCATCAAGCTCTACCGGCTGTATCAGCCCCATCACTCGCTCTTCGTCGTAGCCTTGCTTCCTCAGTATCTCGCGCTGGACGGCGGCTGCCGAAAGCTTGCTGATGGTCGCCAGGTTCTTGTAACTCAGGGTACCGGCCAAAAGGTATGAATTGTTGGCGTACAGCGCCATCTTGGGCGCCTTGAAGTCCAGTACGTTGGCGTATGTGCCGGCGGGTATTTCGAGAAAGGCGTATATTTGCTGCTTCTGCATCGCCCTACGGGCTTCGTGGTGGGTGCTGTAAACTCCTACAACATCTACTCCTTGGGTGGCGTTGATCTCGTGGCAGAGCCTCCTTGAAAGGTAACTCCCGTCGTGATCCACCACTCCTATGGGCAGGTTTTCGGGCTGCCCTTCGCCCATAAAACTTAGGTAAAAGACATAACTGAACACAATGCCAAGCATCATTATTAAAAGATAACGGGGTCGTTGCGCTATCCTGCGCAACTCTCGTGCTATGGCATCTCTCATCTGTCTCATTTCAGCAGGACTGTCATTCCGGGTCTCATCCCTTCAATTGTCTCGGTGGGAACCACTTTCACATCGAAACTCTTCACGTCGTATTGGCCGCTCATCTTCGTGGCTCGCCAGGTGGCGTAACTTGCCATCGCTTTTATTTGCTTTACTTGGGCTTTGTATCGTTCTTTCCCAAGGGCCGGTATCTCCACCTCTACCTCGGACCCCACTTGCATGCCTTTCAGCAGGTCTTCCCGTATGCTGAACGTGAACCACACGTCGCCCATATCCAATATGCTCATCACAGGGGAACCGGTCCCTACCAGCTCGCCTCGTTTGGGATAGATGTCCACCACCTCGCCGTTGCAGGGAGCCAGCAGGTAACGGGAGTCTATGTAGCTTTGTACCTCGGTCACGGCTCCTGTGGCTTGTGCTACCAGCGCTTGCGCTGCCATTCGGTCTTCGGCTCGCGCTCCTTCGAGGGCCATCTCATATTGCTGGCGGGCTGCACTTGCCGTGGCTACGGCAGCTCGGTATTGGGCCTCTACTTCGTCGCGTTTCTGCGCCGTCACCACCTGTTTCTCATAAAGCCCCTGCACTCGGTCATACGATTTCTTGGCTATCTCTTCGCCTACTTTCGCCTTCTCCCACATGTCTTTGGCGGCTTCCACTTGTTGCTGTCTTGCCCCGTTCTTGGCTTTGCTGCTCTGGGCCGTGGCTGCACTGCGCGCCGCTTTGGCTTGCATCATCTTGGCATCGACTTCGGGACTCGACACGTAGGCTATCGTGTCGCCTTCTTTTACTCTCGCCCCCTCCTTCACATATATCGTGTCGAGACGTCCGGGAACCTTGTTCGAGACTCTATATTCCGAGGCACTTACCTCGCCGCTGATCACTTCGGGCTCGGGCTTCAGCGCATAGAGTCCTATCATTGATACTATCACAACCACGGCAATCACCGTCCCTAAGCCTATTAGCAGGTTGCGGGTACTTCTGTTCAGTGTTTTCATAGTCCTGTTACTTGTTTCAGGTATAATTCATCCATTTTTATCTCTATCATCGCATCTATCAGGTCGCTCTGGGCCGAGCGCCACGATGTCTGTGCTGCCAGCAGGTCGTTGCTGTTCAACACGCCTGCCTTGAACGACTCTTCGGCCATCCTCAGCGTCTCTTCGGCGTATGCCGCATTGCTCACCGCCTCTTCCAGTTTCTTTCTTGCCACGTTCAGCTCGTAGCCGAGCTTCTGCACCTGCAGCGTTATCTTTCCGCGTGCCTCCTCCAGCTCATAACTGGCTATCTTGCGGTTACGCTTGGCTGCCCTTACCGCAAACCACGCACTGGGATCTACCAACGGTATATTCGCCACAAGCGACACGCTGAACATCCCTCCCCACTCTTTCTCGAATCCGTTGAACATATTGGGATATCCTATGCCGTAGGAGCCAGCTACCACTATGTTGGGCTGCAAGGCCGAGGCGGCCACTCGCACTCCCTCCTTGGCCAGCTGTTCGCTGATTTCAAGCATCTTCAGTTCGCGTCTGCGCTGCAAGGCCCCGGCTGTGTCTATCGTCGTTTCGCCTACCGTCGCCGAGGTTTCGGGGGTAAGCTCTTCTACGTTGATGTCGCTGTCTAACGGCAATCCGCACAATTGGCACAGCAACATCTTCGAAAGGGCGAGACCTCCGGTGGCTTTGGTCAGGTTCATCTGTGCCTCGTTATATTTCACTCTCACTTTGGCCACGTCGCCAGGCGTCGCCATCTCGGCCTCCGACAGGGCCTGAACATTATAGGCAAAACACTCCAGCAGCTCGGCATATTCTTGTGCCAGCTTCTGTTTCTGTTTCAGCGACACCACTCGCCAATAGGCCTCGTCAACTGCCGTTATCACCTTCTCGTTGACTCCGGCTCCTTGCAACTCGGCCAGCTCCTTGGAGAGCTTTGCTGCACGGTAAGCGGCTATCAGCTTCCCTCCCAGATATATCGGCTGGGTCACCGTCACGGCTCCTCCTGCCACCTTGCTCATATCTACCTCAAGGCCACTGGTGATCTCTTGCCCTATCTGGTTGAGCTCGGGACCAACACGCCCGTTTTCTGTCACATAGTTGCGGAACCTCTCTTCGGCGGAGGCGTTGTTTATGCCGTACTCGTTGGCGGCCTGCACCACCGAGTTTACAAACTCGTCCTGCACGGCGTCTCCCATGTGGTTTATCCGCTCTTTCTCGTCGTTGCTCAGCACCTCCACGTTCTTCTCGTTCCACATAAGCACTCCGTTGGCTGCCACCTTGGGGAAGAACCCGGCCAACGCCATCTTCCTCAGGTCTTCGGCTGCCGCTATGCGTTCGTTGGCCGACTTCATGTCGCCGGACGACGTTGTCGCCAGGCTGCGGCATTCCTCCAGTGTCAGCAGCCGTTGCGCCCGCACTCTGCCGCTATAGAGCGAACAAAACGCCACTACTGCCATCACTGCCACCTGTATCCCATATCTTCTGGTCATCTATTTTTGTTCATTAATGTTTCACCAATTACCATTACACAATTTCCGAGCCAGACTCTTGGACTTCTGCCAAAGTCTGCCATTTTTGTCAGTACTGACAATGTCGATGAAAAGTCGAATTGAAGTATTAAGTTGATATTAAGGGTAGTGCTACCGCTTTTGAGTTCTGTCACCTGACAGAACTGTCAGTCTCTTCCTCTCTCGGCACCTCCACCCAGTCGCCGTTCTCTCTCACATAGTCCATCAGCTTCCCGTAAAACCGGTGCCGCCCCAGCGTCTCGGAATTCCCCACTATTATCACTTTCATCTTCGCCCGCGTGAGTGCCACGTTCATCCTCCTCAAATCTCTCAGGAATCCTATCTGCCCCTCGTCGTTGGCTCTCACCATGCTAATCACTATCACGTCTCGCTCCTGCCCCTGGAAGCCGTCAACGGTGTTCACCGTCACCTGCCGCCTCAGCTTTCTGAAGAAGTGCTGCATCTTCAGCAGCCGCCTAATCAGCCGCACCTGCCCCCGGTAGGGCGAGATGATGCCGAAGTCTATCTGCTCGTCGGCGATCTTCGTCGGACCTATCATGTCTATATAGTCTCGCAGCGTGTGTATCAGCAGCCGCGCCTCTTCTATGTTGCTCCGGCTCTGGGTGTGCTGGTTCTGGCTCTCGCCGCCTTCGAGGTTCTTGGTGTCTATCCACGTCATCGCGCTGTCCAGCGGCGTCACAAGACGCTCTCCCACCAGCTCCGACGCCTCCAGCTTCCCTCCGTAAAACCACTCTGACGAGAATCCCATGATTGTCCGGTTCATGCGGTATTGCACCCTCAGCAGCCTCACGCACTCGGGCTTCTCTCTCACCACTTTTTGCATCAATGTCTGATCCAGCCCTCCTCGGGCCGCCGCAGGGCATTTTATCGTGGGCGGCAACTGCTGGTGGTCGCCGCTGAACACCACTCGGTCGCATTTCCCTATCGCCACCCAGCAGGCTCCTTCCAGCGCCTGCGCCGCCTCGTCGATGAACAGGGTGCTGAAATGGCGGTGCTCCAGCACTTGGTAGCTGGCCCCTATCAGCGTGCAGGCCACCACTCTCGCCTGCCCGAACACTTCGTTCTCTATCTTTATCTCCAGCTCCAGCTTCCGCGCGTTCAGCTTCCTCAGGTGTTCTCGCTTGCTCTCTTTCCCGTTCCCACCTGCCTGCTCTCGCAGAAGCCTCCTGATGCTCCACAGCTCTCCGTAGTCGGGATGGGCGGCATAACGCCGCTCGTAGCTGCAGTCCAGCATCTCGTCGCTGATCCTAAGCGGATTGCCCACTCTCACCACGCTCACCCCTCGCCTCATCAGCTGCAGGCTGATCCAATCTACTGCCGCATTGCTCGGCGCACTCACCATCACCTGCTCTTCTCGCTGCAGGGTCTCTATGATGGCCTCCACCAGCGTAGTCGTCTTCCCGGTCCCCGGAGGGCCGTGAACCACGGCTACCTCTCGCGCTTCCAACACCGTCTGCACTGCCACGGCCTGGCTCTCGTTCAACCACGGAAAACTCACTCTCGGCAAATCCCGGAATTCGGGCGCCTGCACTCCCACCAGCGTCTCTCTCAGCCTCACAAAGCCATCGTCGGTCCTCCTCATCGCCTTCCTCAACGCCTCTTCCATCGCCCTGAAACTGGTGCTGTCCACCACCAGCTGCACCCCCACAAGCCTGTTCTTAGCAGTCTCTCTTATCGACTGCGCCGCCACACTCCCCACTCTCAGCGCCATCACTCCACTCCCCACCTTCTCCACAAAACACTGGTGCGGCATCTCCGTAACCGTGTCGCCCGACGTGTGGAAGAAGGCCACGGGCTTCCCGGGCTCGAAGTCGTTCTCCAGCTCCTCCTCGCTCGCCTCATAGCGTATCGTCAGCACCAGGTGGTCGAGCGCGTCCCGCTCCAGTCCTCCCACCTCCACGGGATACAGACAGCCGGCGTCGTGTGTCCTCCCGCTCAGCCCTCCCTCCAGCTTCCGCTGGTATTCCTGACGCTCATACTCATACTCCATCTGCAACAACTCCTGCTGCCGCTGCAACGCCGCTATCGATTTCATTTCGTCACGCTCCCTTCCCTAATGATAGTCCTTTGCTTATCTCTCCTCCAGCTCCGTATCCACCGTCAGGTGATACACATAATTCGAGTCCACCGTGGCATCATCCGGCTTCACTGCCACCGCCTTGTCCTTGTAAGCTCCGTGCTCCGCTCCGTCTGTGTCGCTGAAAAACAAACTGTCTCCATCCACCGCTATCTCCCTCACCACATATCTCCCCTCCGCATCTGTCCTTCCCTCGGCTCCGCCAAACCTCACCTGGATTCCCTCAACTCCCTCGCCTCTCGCATTCGTCACCTTCCCGTCCACTCTGAAATCATACGCCGGACACCCGTACATCGGCACTATATTATTGCATCCTTCCGGACACCCGTACATCTTCTCGCAACTCCCCAGCAGGTTCACCCCCAACACCGCCGCCAGCAGCAGCAACACCCGGTTCTGAAACTTCAAATACTTGGCCGCCATAACTCTCCTCCTATTGGTGCGTGATGTGCACTATTCGGCTCGGATCCTCTATATGACAGTTGAAATAGCACGTCTCCTTTCCGTTGTTGAACGTGTGCTCATACTGCCCCGTGCCGCCGTCCGTAAAGTCATAAATCCTTCCGCTCTCCACATCTGCCACCACATACCTCGTACCCTTCGTAAGCCTCTTGCTGTAAACCCTGTAGTTATGGTACTGGCCCCACGACCGCCCGTTATTCGTCTGATAATAAACCGTCACAGGCTTATAATACGTCCACTCGTCAAGGTCCACCTTCGGCTGCGGCTCATACTTCGACTTCTTCTTCTGCGCCACAGGCTCGTCCGACGCACAGCCCGCAACCATACCGCCCAACACAGCCACCACTGCGGCCATTACAAAGATACGGAATAATTCTTTCTTCATATTTCCTTTATTATTGTTTCACCATTTCCTCCCCTCACATCCGGGACAACCACCCCCTCAACATCATACCGTCACCCCCTCATTGCCATACCGTCTATGATAATCAGCCACTTAGTCCCTTTGCCCCTCCGCAATTTTTTTGCAAATATACAAAAATATTTTATTCCAGCAACAATCCCCAATAAATTTAACACCTTAATATATAATATCCCCCCCCAACACTCCCCCTATAAACTCTATCGATTCTATAAACTCTATAATTTCTATAGCCCATATAGTTGCCTCCCTCCATACAATAAATTTCCCTTTTCGGCGTTACTATTGAGTGTACCTTTGTGACGCCCGATACATTATATATAAAGGTATATGAAAAAGACGAACCTCATACTCTCGCTCCTCGCCGCCTTGGCTCTTTCTCTATCTTCCTCTGCACAAGGCTATTGGGGCCTTGTCGGCACCGACGGTGAGTGGCTCATTGACCCCATCTACGACTTCGCCTCCGACTTCCACGAAGGCCTCGCCTCTGTCGTCCTCCACGAGAAATACGGCTTCGTCAACGAGCAGGGCGAACTCGTCATCCCCGCCACCTATACCGGCTCGGGCTCCTTCTCCGACGGCCGCGCACGTGTCCTCGTCGGCAACTGGGAGAACCCCAAGCTCGGCTACATCGACCACTCGGGCAAACTCGTCATCCCCGCCATCTACGACGACGGCTGGGATTTCGAAAACGGCATGGCTCGTGTCTCCCTCGACTCCCTGTGGGGCCTCATCGACCGCGAAGGCAACGTCATCGTGGACATCAAATACGACGAGATGGGATTCTTCACCGAAGGCATGGCCCGTGTGCGTCTCGGTGACTGGGACAACGGCCGTTGGGGCTTCGTCAACGGCGAAGGCAATCTCGTCATTCCGGCTACCCTCGAACTCGCCGGCGACTTCAGCGAAGGCCTCGCCCCGGCCAAGAAGGACGGCCGCTGGGGCTTCATCGACCCCTCCGGCAAATGGGTCGTCTCGCCTCAATACTCCTACGCCGATGGTTTCCACGACGGCATCGCACGCGTCAATATCGGCGGCTCTGCCTATATGTTCTCCACCGAGAACGGCAAATGGGGCTTCATCGACAAGACTGGCAAAATGATCATCGAGCCCATTTACGACATCGCCTTCGATTTCTCCGAAGGCCTCGCTGCCGCTTCTCTCAACGGCAAGTGGGGCTTCATCGACCCCTCCGGCAAATGGGTTATCTCTCCTAAGTGGGCCTTCGTCGGCGACTTCCACGAGGGTCTCGCCAGTGTCAACGTGGGCGGCTCTCCCGACGAGTACGGAACCGTCGAGGGCGGCCTCTGGGGCTTCATCGACAAAGGCGGCAAGCTGGTAATCCCCACCATCTACGAATGGACTGTCGATTTCTGCAACGGCGCAGCCAAGGTCAAGAAGGGCGAATACTGGGGCTTCATCACCCGCAAAGGCGAGTGGCTCGTCAAACCACTCTACGAAGACCTTCAGGAACGTATGGACGCCTCCAACGGCAATGTCTGGGCCAAGGAACCGCTCTACTAAAAACGCTCTGAGTGTGAGCCTTTTGATGGCTCTCCGAAAAATATTTTCTCTCAAAAGTTTGGTTCTTACAAAAAAAGTGCGTAAATTTGCAATGGCTAAAAGTGGGTATCTATTTACCTCTCTTTGGCCGTTAACTGAATAATTATCATAAAGATATATAAAAATTATGACACTGAAAGAAATCGCAGAAATGCTCAACGCCGAAGTCTGCGTCGGCGAAGAAAGGCTCTCCGAGGAGGTCTCCACGGCCTTCGCCAGCGACTTGATGAGCGATGTGCTGACTCTTAAGGACACCCCCATCCTGGTCACCGGCCTCTGCAACGTCCAGACCATCAGAACCTGCGACATGGCAGGCCTCGACGTGGTCATCATTGTGCGCAACAAGAAACCCTCCGAGGAAATGCTCGAACTGGCCGAGGAAAACGATATGATGGTGATGGCCTCACCTTTCTCGCTCTTCAAAGCCTGTGGCATCCTCTATGCCGCCGGAATGAAACCGCTTTACTAAGAAAGGAGACTCAAAATGCATCAGGAATATACTGTAATTGAAGGCGACTTCGTCAACGCTGGCAAGGCTTCGAGCTCGGTCAAGAAGACTCTCAAGCAGCTTAACGTCTCGCCACAGATTGTTAAACGGGTGGTGGTGGCTCTCTACGAGGCTGAGGTCAACGCCATAGCTCACGCCTACGGCGGAACGGTGAGCGTGGACATCGAGGCCGACAAGATCACTATGGTCGTGGCCGACAAGGGCCCCGGCATTCCCGACATCGCTCTCGCCATGCAGGAAGGCTACTCCACCGCTCGCCCGGAGGTCCGCGACATGGGCTTCGGCGCCGGCATGGGCCTCCCTAATATGCAAAAGAACGTGGACAAGCTGAACGTCACCTCGGAAGTGGGCGTCGGCACCACCGTGGAAATGGAAGTGAATTTCGCTTAACTTTAAGGAAACGGACATTATGGCAAACGAAGATGATTTCTACCATTCGCTGGAAATTGACCATGACCTCTGCATCGGCTGCTCCCACTGCATGAAGATTTGCCCCACCGAGGCTATCCGCATCAGGGACGGGAAGGCTTGGATTCAGGGCGGCCGCTGCATCGACTGTGGCATTTGCTACAAGGACTGCCCCTCGAAGGCTATATATATCAAGCAGGACGACTTCGACGAGATTCAGAAGTACCCCCACAGCGTGGCGCTGGTCCCCGCGGTCTTTCTGGGTCAGTTCCCCGACGAGATCAGGGTCAGCCGCATATATGCCGCCCTCAAGGATCTGGGCTTTCGCCACGTCTTCGAGGTGGAAAGTTCGGCGCTCATATACGCCGAGGCCAAGAACCGTTACGCCCGCGAGAATACCGACAAGGAACCGCTGATTTCGAGTTTCTGCCCGGCTATCGTTCGCCTCATCCAGGTGAAATATCCGGCTCTGGCTGACAATATCATCCCGCTGAAGGCTCCTCTGGACATCAGCGCTATCTATGCTCTCAAAACTCTCACCGACCAGAAGATACCTCGTAAGGAAATCGGCATTTTCTACGTGACTCCTTGCGCTGCCAAGATCGCGGCGGTAAAGCAGCCGGTAGGGGAGCGCAAATCTATAATCGACGGCGTCATCAATATGGACTCGCTCTATAACCGCGTCTTCAAAAAGATCAAGGAGCAGGGCAAGGACTACGTTTTCCCTCCGCTCAAGACTCCGCGCCTCACGGCCGACGCCATACTCTCCACCCTCACCAACGGTGAACGCCGTATCTGTATGGCTAAGCGTAGCTACGCCATCGACGGAATCGAGAACGTCATGGACTTCCTGGAAAAACTGGAAAACGACGAGATCGAGGGAGTGGAATTCCTCGAGCTCAGAGCTTGTGACCAGTCGTGCGCCGGAGCTACTCTCTCTTGCGAGAACCGCTTCCTCTGTAGCGAGCGTATGTATGGCCGTGCCCGCAAGGCCGCCGAACGCGAACGAAATGGCGAGGTGCCGCGCAGCCAGGAGATGGAAAGCCAGAAGGAGTATCTCATAGAGTGCAGCGGCGTCGAGGCGGTGCAGCCTCGCTCTATGATGGTCCTCGACAAGGACATCGCCAAGGCTCTGGAGAAGATGGAGAAGATCAGGCGCGTGAAAGCCAACCTGCCGCATATCGACTGCGGTCTCTGCGGCGCTCCCACTTGCGACGCTCTCGCCACTGACTACGTGATGGGCACCGCCGAACTGGAAAACTGTGTCTTCTACCAGCGCCACTTGGAGGAACAAGGGAAAATGCTGCCGGAGGAAAGCCTGGGCAAAATGCAGCAGATATGGGGCGAAGACAGAATTTCGGAAAAGATAAAGGAATAGAAAGAAAATAAAAAATCATAAACAATGAAAGTAAAAGAACTTGTAGAGAAACTGAACCTGAAAGTGCTGTCCGGCGAAAGTGGCCTGGACCGTGAGATCGAAGGATGCTATGTGAGCGACCTCCTGAGCGACGTGATGGGTAACGCCGAGATGGGCAATGTCTGGGTTACCTTGCAGACTCATAAGAACGTGATGGCTATCGCCTCACTGAAGGAGCTGGCTTGTGTGATACTGGTCAAGAACCAGCAGGCTGCCGAAGACACTCTCGAGCAAAGCAACGAGGAGGGAATTCCGTTCCTCTCCACCACGATGCAGACCTTCGAGACCGCCGGTAAGATTTACGAACTGTTGAAATAACACTCCATAACGTGGAAAGCGGACTCCACCCATATAAGGCCGACCTCCATATCCACACGGTACTTTCTCCCTGTGGCGACTTGGAGATGAGCCCTATCAATATTGTGAACCGGGCCCTGGAACGGGGCTTGGACATGATCGCTGTCACCGACCACAACACCACACGTCAGGTAAAGGTGACGCAAAAAATCGGGCGCGACAAGGGCCTCTTTGTGCTCGGCGGGGTGGAGGTGACTTCCCAGGAAGAGGCTCACTGTCTCGCCTATTTCCCCGACGACGAGAAACTAGACCGCTTCCAGCTCTTCCTCGACGAGCACCTGCCGAAGATACCTAACGACGAAGACCGCTTCGGCTATCAGCTGATCGTTGACGAAAACGAGGAGATCGTCGGCGAGGAGGAATATCATCTGCTGAACGCCATCGATGTTGATATCGACGGCATATATGAGGAGGTCCACCGTATCGGCGGCCTCTTCATACCGGCTCACGTCAACAAGGGGACCACGTCGCTGATGAGCCAGCTGGGCTTTGTGCCGCCGGACCTGAAGGCCGATGGCATCGAGATTAACCGCTTCACCACGAAAGAGGAATTCCTCAAGAAATTCGCCTACCTCAAGCGCTTCTCATTCATCACAGACAGCGACGCCCACTTTGTGGACAATATCGCCGACGTGTACAACGTCATATATATGAAACACCGGACTTATGACGAGTTCCGCCTGGCGCTGCTCGGCGAAGAGGGCAGGTGGATTGACACAATGGCATTCAGAACGAAACAGTAACAGAATATGAAAGAACTATCGTTGCACGTTTACGACCTGATGGAGAACTCGACGGCTGCCGAGTCCTCGCTCATCAAGCTTACCATTACCGACTCGATAGTGAACAACAAGTTCCACTTCAAAATCGAAGACAACGGGAAGGGTATGACCCCCGAGTTTATGGCCAGGGTGACTGACCCCTACACCACCACTCGTACCACCCGCAAAGTGGGCCTTGGGCTCCCGCTGATTAAGATGAATACCGAAAACTGCAACGGGGGAATGTCTCTCGAGAGCGAGGTGGGGAAAGGCACGACTCTGCAGTTCTGGTTTCAGCACAACCACTGGGATCGTCCTCCGATGGGCGACTTGGCCGGCACGATAGTTATGCTGGTCTCGCAGCACGAGGACATCCACTTTGTCATAAAATATGTCACCGACCAGGACGAGTTCGTCTTTGACACCGACGAGGTCAAGGAGGCTCTCGGCGGAATGTCAATGAACGACCTCTCGATAATACGGTACCTGAAAGAGATGATCGCCGAAAACCTGAAAGCTATTGGAGCCAACGAGTAGCAGGAGATGCCGAAAGTGCTAATTGTTTATCAGTCAGTATAGTGTGTGTGAAGAAGTGCGCTATTAAAAAATATTTTTATAAAAAAGTTTGCAGATAAATAAAAAAAGAGTATATTTGCAAAGTCGGACATTCTGTCGGAATGTACGTAAATTATTAATAGTAAGTTAAATATAAATATTAATCCACAAAACGTAAAGGAGATTACACAATGACAAAAGTAAAATCATTGGCAGACCTCAAAGCCATGAGAGAAAAACTCCAGACTAACCTTGACGTGCGCGAGAAGGCTGAAAATCCAGAGTCCTTGGTGCAGATTAAGGTGGCTATGGCTACGTGCGGTATCGCCGCCGGCGCCAAACAGGTAATGGAGCACATGATGCAGAAAGCCGAGGAACTCGGTATTCAGGCAGTGTTCACACAGACAGGTTGCATGGGATATTGCCACGCAGAACCCACCCTGGAAGTGCGCGTACCCGGTAAAGAACCCCTCGTGTTCGGCCACGTCGACAACGACCGTGCTGACGAAATCCTCACCAAGTATGTCCAGAACGGTGAGCTCGTAGAGGGCATCATCCCCGTGAACTACGAAACAATTGATAAATAATTTTTTTAAGCTATGAGCTGTAAGTTGTGAGTTTTAAGTCATCTTCGCGACTTGTGAAAACTACTTGAAATTCAAAACCCAAAGCTTAAAACTAGAAAAGATATGGCAAAATACAAAATGCACATACTGATCTGCGGCGGCACGGGTTGCAAATCCTCCAACAGCCTCGAGATCATTGACACCTTCAAAAGCGTTCTCGCTGAGAAGAACCTCGCTGAAGAAGTACAGGTTATCAAGACCGGTTGCTTTGGCTTCTGCGAGAAAGGACCCATCGTGAAGATTATGCCCGACAACACCTTCTACACACAGGTGAAGCCGGAAAACGTGACTCGTATCGTTGAGGAGCACATCATCAAAGGACGTAAGGTTCCTGAGCTACTCTACACCAACCCTGAGAACAAGGAGCACGTCAGCGATTCCAAACACATGGACTTCTACCGCAAACAAATACGTATCGCTCTGCGTAACTGCGGATTCGTAGATCCTGAGAACATCGACGAGAGCATAGCCCGCGGTGGTTATGAGGCTCTCGCAAAGTGCTTGACGGAGATGACTCCCGAGCAGGTTGTCGACGTGATAACCAAGTCGGGTCTCCGCGGCCGTGGCGGTGCTGGTTTCCCCACCGGCGTGAAGTGGGGCCTCTGCGCCAAGAACAAGGCCGAACAGAAATATATCATCTGCAATGCCGACGAGGGTGACCCCGGCGCATTCATGGACCGTTCCGTACTGGAAGGCGACCCCAACTGTATCGTTGAGGCTATGGCCATCGGCGGTTACGCTATCGGTGCCACCAAGGGTCTTATCTATATCCGTGCAGAGTATCCTCTCGCTATCGACCGTCTGAAGATAGCTATCCGTCAGGCCCGCGAGTACGGCCTCCTCGGTGAGAACATCCTCGGCAGCGGTTTCAACTTCGACATCGAGCTCCGCTACGGTGCCGGAGCTTTCGTCTGCGGTGAGGAGACTGCTCTGATCCACTCCATGGAAGGTATGCGTGGCGAGCCTACCCTGAAACCTCCGTTCCCGGCTGTGAAGGGTTACATGGGCATGCCTTCGAACGTGAACAACGTCGAGACCTTCGCCAACATTCCTATCATCATCACCAAGGGTGCCGACTGGTTCCGCACCATCGGTACTGAGAAATCTCCCGGAACCAAGGTATTCGCTCTGGCTGGCCAGATCAACAACGTGGGTCTTATCGAGGTTCCTATGGGCATCACCCTGCGTGAGATCATCTACGAGATCGGCGGCGGTATCAAGGACGGCAAACAGTTCAAGGCCGTTCAGACCGGTGGTCCTTCGGGCGGATGCTTGACTGCCAAGCACCTCGACACCGAGATCGACTACGACAGCCTCGTGGCTGCTGGCTCTATGATGGGCTCCGGCGGTATGGTTGTTATGGACGAGACCTCCTGTATGCCGGCTATCGCCAAGTTCTACCTCGAGTTCACCTGCGAGGAGAGCTGCGGTAAGTGCACCCCCTGCCGTGTTGGTAACAAGCGCCTCTGCGAGCTGCTTGAAAAGATCACCGACGGCCGTGGTACCATGGAAGACCTCCAGGCTCTGCGTAACCTCGCTGCCGTTATCAAGGACAGCGCTCTATGCGGCCTCGGTCAGACTTCGCCGAACCCGGTTCTCTCTACTCTCGACAACTTCTGGGACGAGTATGTTGAGCACGTTGTTGACAAGAAATGTCGTGCTGGCGTCTGCAAGAAACTCATGCAGTATGTCATCGACCGCGAGAAGTGCATCGGCTGCGGCAAGTGCGCCAAGGGATGCCCGGTCGAGGCTATCAGCAAAACGGACTACACTGCACCTGGTCACAAACTGCCTTCGATGGAAATCGACGCTACGAAGTGCATCAAGTGCGGCGCTTGCATCAACAACTGCAAATTCGGTGCAATTTCTGTTAAATAATCTATTTGAATACAGAATTTAAAAGAAAACAAACAATGATTAACGTAACAATAGATCATAAAGCGATTCAGGTCCCCGAAGGCACCACTATTCTGAAAGCTGCCCGCATGGCCGGTATCGATATCCCGACGCTCTGCTATTTCGAGCTCGACGGAATGAAATTTGAAAACAAACCTGGCGGATGCCGCGTCTGCATGGTTGAGGTAGTAAAAGACTTCAACGGCAAGCCGCGCCGCAACCTCGCCCCCGCTTGCGCTACCGACTGCGTCGAGGGCATGGAGGTCCTCACCGCCTCTCCGCGTGCTTTGAACGCTCGCAAAACCGTCGTTGAGCTTATCCTCAGCGACCACCCGAACGACTGCCTCCAGTGCGAGAAGAGCGGCGACTGCGAACTCCAGTCTCTCGCTGCTCGCATGGGCATCCGCGAAATTCCTTTCAAAGGCGCTCAATCCACCTACAAGAAAGACAGCACTCTCAGCGTCTATCGCGACATGGACAAGTGCGTTTACTGCCGTCGTTGCGAAGAGATGTGCAACAAGTTCCAGAGCGTTGGCGCCCTCAGCGGCGTGAACCGTGGCTTCCCCTCAGTCGTTTCTCCCGCTTTCGAGCAGAAACTGGGCGACAGCTCCTGCGTCAACTGCGGCCAGTGCGTACAGGTCTGCCCCGTGGGTGCTCTCACTCTCGTTGACAACATCAAGGACGTCCTCAAGGCTATCGCCGACCCGACCAAGAAAGTCGTCGTCCAGACCGCTCCCGCCGTCCGCGTCGCTCTCGGTGAAGAGTTTGGCATGGAACCTGGCTCGATCGTAACTGGCAAGATGGCTGCAGGCCTCCGTCGTCTCGGTTTCGACTATGTCTTCGACACCGACTGGAGCGCCGACCTCACCATCATGGAAGAGGGCACCGAGCTCCTCAACCGTGTGAAGGCCTTCCTCGCTGGCGACAAGAACGTCAAGTTGCCTCAGTTCACCAGCTGCTGCCCCGGTTGGGTTACCTTCTACGAGAAGAACTTCCCCGACCTGCTTGAATATCCTTCGACAGCCAAGTCGCCTCAGCAGATGTTCGGCGCTGTCACCAAGAACTACTTCGCCAACAAGATTGGTGTGAAACGCGAAGACATCGTCTGCGTCTCCATCATGCCGTG
>JAFRTM010000017.1 GCA_017439185.1 Bacteroidales bacterium
ATTACGAGAAGGTGAAGATCGCACGCGGCCTGCTGCTGCCCACCTACTCCATGACCTGCAGCGTCCTCGGGGCTCAGCACAAATGCTCCTACTCCTGGACCGACAACAGCGGCCAGGGCGACGCGGAAGCCACGGACAAAATCTGCATCAACCTCTACAACCCAACCAAGGGCGTCAGCATGATGTTCGAAGACGTGGCAACCCGCGCCGCCGAGGCCTGCCAAGTCCAGTACAGCACCGCCTGGGCCGGCGACACGGTGTATAACTACATCTTCTGGAAGAAGGCGGACGGCAGCTGCAGCGATTCTATCCTCGTCAACTTCTTCGTGGCCGAGTAAAGAGCCAAGCCCTTCGGGGCTTGAGCTCTGTCGAGGCAAGAAGAAGTCTTTGCAAAGCAAAAACTTTTTTGTTGCAGAATAGTCTGCGACAAAAAATTGCCGAGTGGTTGATATGTTGATACGTTGATACGTTGATATGGCAAAAGGGGAGCCTCCGGGCTCCCTTTGTTTGCTACCCAAACCACCTGTTCTGCCGATAGAGACGATGAGTATAAGGATTGTCAGTAGGAGAAGTTGATGCCGAAACAGCCCATGATGGGGAGCTGGTTGACGCGCTCGAAGGTTACACGGTTGAAGTAGAAGATGTTTTGACGGGAATAGACGTTGGTGACGCTGGCGTTGAGGGTGAGGATGCAGCGTTTGCCGAGGGAGAACTTGCGTTTGACGCCGAGGTCGAGGCGGTGATAGGCGGGCAGGCGGCCCTGGTAGATCTCGGCATAGTGGACACCGAAATCACCGTTGGCAGTGGTGTAGTCGGTGGCGATGCCGTCCTGGTTGAAGAGAATGTTCTCGTAGGCTCCCTGGGTCTGGGTGAAGGGGAAGCCGCTGCCGAAGTTCCATCGGGCGCTGAGTTCCCACTGGCGCTGGGAGCCGAGGGCATAGGTGGCGAGGATGTTGATGGTGTGGCGGCGGTCGTAGTGGGGCGAGTAGGTGCCGTCGGCATCGTTGGTGCGGTTGACCCAGCCGAGGGAGTAGGTGCCCCAGACGTAGAGGCGTTCGATCTCGTAGCGTACGCTGAAGTCCATACCGTAGGCCATGCCTTTCTCATAGACGAAGTCGGTGGAGAGATAGTCGGGCTTCGGGTAGGCGCCGGAGGAGGAGTAGGCGGGGTCGCCGCTGTAGATCTTGTTGTGGTTCATATTGAGGAGCTGGGTAAAGGCTTTGAGGTAACCTTCGAGGTTGAAGGCGAGGTGACGGTTGAGGTCGTATTCGGCACCCACCACCAGATGCCAGGCGTTCTGCTTGCAGCTCTTGACCTGGTTGCCGAGGAACTTGGCACGGTTGAGGTCGCCGGTGGCGGTGAGGAATCCCGAGAAGAGGTTGACGATGTCGTTGTCGGACCGGGCGTCGAGGAGTATCTGGCTATAGCGGCCGCCGGCAAACTTGAAACGGAGGTGGTCGGTGGCGTTGATCTTGGCTGCCAGACGAGGTTCGAGGCTGTGTTCCTTGAGCGAGGTATAGAAGATGTAGCGCACTCCCGGGTCGAGGAGCACGCGGTCGGAGAAGTTGAGCTTCATGGTGGCGTAGGCCGAGATGTTGGTGGTGTAGGTGGATTGCTCGACGGAGTTGCCGTACTGGTTGGTGAACTGGTACTTGGTGGCGTAGCCTTCCATGCTCAAGCCCGCTTTGAGGCGGTGTTTGCCTAAAAAGTTGGTAACGTTGAGGCTGGCATTAAATCCGCTGACGCTGCTGAACTTGTCGGCCTCGGCGCCGTCGCTCGGGGTGTCGTCGAGGGTTATCTTGTAGTTGGAGTAGGCCACCGTACCGTCGAGGAGTGCCGAGGTGCCGGTGACGGCCACAAAGTTGGTGCCCGCTCCCCAGTTGACCCAATGGTAGTCGGCGATAGACTGGTAGTTGTTGACGCGGTCGTCATAGCGGAAGCCGAAGAGGTTCCACTTGGAGCCGTTGCCCGAGTTGAGGCTGAGTTTGCCGTAGGCGTCGATAAAGTCGAACGGCAGCCCCCCTTTGACGTAGGGGTATATCCACTGCGACGTCTTGGAGAGGTATGAGCCCTTGGCGGCGAGGAGGTAGGTGAGGGTGCTCTTGCTTTCGGCCTTCTCGCGTTTGAGAGGTCCTTCGAGGATGAGGTTGGCGCCGAAAGTGTTGAGGCCCACCTGACCCGAGTGGCGTTTCTTGTTGCCGTCGCGGGTGGTGATGTCCATCACCGAGGAGAGCCGGCCGCCGTATTCGGCGCCGAAGCCTCCGGTGTAGATGTCGGCGTTGAGGATGATGTCGGTCTCGAAGATAGAGTAGAGGCCGATGGAGTGGAAGGGGTTATAGACGATCATGCCGTCGATGAGGCAGAGGTTCTGGATCATAGAGCCGCCGCGGATGTAGAGCTGACCACCCTGGTCGCCGGTGGAGTTGACACCCGGCAGGACCTGCATATACTGGGCGATGTCGGCCTGGCCGCCGATGGAAGGCATCTGCTGGATTTGGGTGGCGGTGATCTTCTCGACCGACACCTGGGTTTCCACCTTACGCTCCTCCATACGGTTACCGGTGATGACCACATCCTTGAGCATCTGGGCAGTCTCTTTGAGCTTGATGTTGAGGGTCATGGTCTTGTGGTTGGCGAGGTCCAGCGGCTGGGTATAGTTCTCGTAGCCCACATACTTGACGACGAGGGTGTAAGACCCGTCGGGGATCTTGTTGATGAGGAAGAAGCCGTTGATATCAGTTTGGGCGGCATGTTTGGTGCCTTCGATGAGCACGTTGGCGAAAGGGATGGCCTCGCCCGAGGCGTCGTCGTAGAGGACACCCTTGACGGTGTTCTGGGCGGTAGCGGAGAGGGAGCAAGCGAGCAGCAGCAAAGGCAGGAGGAGTAGTCGGGCGGCAGAGCGGATTCTATTGACAAAAGACATAATATATGGAGAGTTTCTTAGTGGATAATCTTGAAAATAAGTTCTTTCAGTATTTCGCCCTCGGGCAGCGAGGTGGTGTTGTGGTAGCCTTGGGAGCGGCGGCTGGCCTCGAAGAGATAGCCGATGCAGGCCGCCAGCTTGGGGAGGGAATAGTTGGAGGCGGCGATGGCATAGTCCTTCACGAAGAAAGGATTGATCTTGAGCGCGGAAGCCGCCGAGTATTGGGACTTGTCGTCGAGCTGGTGGTAGATCATGACCTTTATGAAATAGGAGTAGAGGCTTGCCACGAGGACCGGCATAGGGCAGGCCTTGGGGTTGTCGCCGAAATAGCGGATAATCCTGTTGCAGCGGAGGGCGTCGCGACGGCCGATGGCATTTTGCAGCTCGAAGACATTATAGTCTTTGCTGATGCCCAGGATGCGTTCGAGGACCGAGTCGTTGATGACAGAGCCCTGCGGCATGATGGAGAAGACCTTCTGAAGTTCGTTGGCGAGCTTGTTGAGGGCGTTGCCGCCCGCCTCGATAAGCATCATGGTAGCCTTCTCGGTGATGGTGTAGCCGTGTTGCTTGACATAATTGCCGATCCATGTTGGGACAGCCGACTCTCTCAACTTGTCGTGCTCGAAGACGACGCCAGTTTTGGCGATGGCCTTATAGGCGTTGGTGCGTTTGTCCAATTTCGTATGACGGTAGCAGAGAACCAGGACAGTCTGAGGCATGGGAGCCTTGAGATAGTCCACCAGCTGCTCGTATTCCTTCACGGCGATTTCCTGGGCTTCCTTCACCAGTACCAGCTGACGTTCAGACATCATCGGGAAACGCCGGGCCATCATGACCACTTCGGACATAGAGGTATCGATGCCGTAAACCACCGTCTGGTCGAAATCGCGGTTCTCCTCGGGGACGATGTTCTTCTCGAAAAAGTCAGACAGAAGGTCAATATAGTAGTTTTCCTCGCCCGTAAGAAAATATATGGGGGCGAACTTTCCCGCTTGTATATCGGCTATTATCTGATTTTCAGTTAATGAAGAACTATTATTTGCCATAAATGGAACCCTTAAGAAAATGCAAAGATACGAAAAGAGAAAGAATTGGCAAAATTTATTTTTTATATAGTTGTAAAACAATAAAAAACGGTTTTATCCGTTAACCAATATATGATACAACCAGGAATACAAGGAAAACACGAACAAACGGTCACCGAAGCGTTGACCGCCGGGCGCATCGGGAGCGGAGACCTGCCGGTGTTTGCGACGCCTATGATGGTGTCATTGGTAGAGCAGACCTGCTGGCAGAGTGTGGCCGACCATTTAGGAGAAGGCGATACGACCGTAGGGACACAGGTTAACATAGCCCATCTCGCCGCCACTCCGGTGGGCATGAAAGTGAGGTGCGAAAGCGAGCTGACCGAAGTCGAGGGCCGCCGGCTGAGATTTGCAGTCAAGGTGTTCGACGAGTGCGGGCTTGTGGGCGAAGGAACCCACGAACGTTTTATCGTCACCACCGACAGGTTCCTCGCCAAGGTGAAAAGCAAGGCAGCACAATGAGAGGAGCAAAGCTACTAATAGGGACAATCCTCGCCGTGGTGGCAGCAGGATGTGCCCGTCCGCCAGCCGCCTACGGCCCGGTGCCGACGCCCGGACAGTTGAGGTGGCAGGAAAGCGAGATGAACATGTTCTGCCATTTCGGCCCCAACACCTTTACGGGTAAAGAATGGGGCGACGGCGACGAAAGCGAAGCGCTGTTCAACCCCACGCAGATGGACTGCCGGCAATGGGCAAGAGTGGCGCGGCAAACGGGATTCTCGTCTATCGTCGTCACCGCCAAGCACCACGACGGCTTCTGTCTCTGGCCGTCGAAATACTCCAGCCATACGGTAGCCCACTCTCCGTGGAAAGAGGGCGAAGGCGACGTGCTGAAAGAGCTGGCGGCAGCCTGTGCCGGAGAGGGAATCGGGATGGGGGTTTATCTCTCGCCGTGGGACCGCAACGCACCCAGTTACGGAACTCCGGAATACAACGAGGTGTTTGCCGGCATGCTCGGCGAGGTGCTGAGTGGCTACGGAGAGATCAGCGAGCAGTGGTTCGACGGAGCCAACGGCGAAGGCCCCAACGGGAAGAGGCAGAAATACGACTGGGAACTGTTCAACTCTACGGTGGCGAAGCTGCAGCCCGATGCCGTAATATTCAGCGACGTGGGGCCCGGATGCCGGTGGGTAGGCAACGAGAGCGGAGTGGCGCCAGACAGCTGCTGGGCGACCCTCAACACCAAAGGATTTGAGCCCGGGAAAGCGCCGTCGGCCGATGTGCTCGGACATGGTAACAGAAAAGGGAAGGAATGGATTCCGGCAGAGGTGGATGTGTCGATAAGGAACAGTTGGTTTTGGCAACCCGGGGAACATCCCAAGACACTTGCCGAACTGCTGAGGATATACTACACCAGCGTAGGGCGCAACGCAGTGCTGCTGCTGAACGTGCCGCCCGACAGGCGAGGCCTGATAGACCCGGAAGACTCGCTAAGACTTGTAGAATTCCGGACAGCCCTCGACAGCATATTCTCACACAATATGGCCGACGGAGCCCGCTTCGAGACCTCGTCGGATTACAACCACCTCTACCGGGCGCAAAACCTCGCACTCGCATTTGACGGATTCTGGGCGGCAGGGAAGGCAGACTCAGAGCCAGTGATAAATGTGGAGTTGCCCGAGGGGCGCACATTTAACCGTATAGTGCTGCAGGAAGCCATCGCCTTCGGACAACGGGTGGAGAATTTCAAAATCGAATATCTCGCACCCGACGGCTCTTGGAAAGCACTTACCTCTGGCTCGACAATAGGCCATAAGCGCATACTACAGATACCCATGGTAACCACTTCGGGACTGCGAATCACCTTCCACCGCAGCCTTGCGCCTCCGGTCATAAAGTCGGTTGCGCTCTACCGTGACAACTATCAAATGGACGGAGAACAGCCATTGGGGGAGTAAAAAAATGATAAATTGTAAAAAAAAGAACAGAATCTTGTAGTTTATTACGAAAAATATTGTATCTTTGCAGTCATAAATAATGCCGTCACAAGCGAAATATTATCGTCTATATGTTTGATATAAAGAATATTATAACACGATTTGGGTTACCGTGCATCATGGTACTATTGCTGACGGGAGCCCTTGTCGCCCCCCTTTCGTCCTCGGCACAGCGAAAAGAGCTGCCCGAAGAGTGGAGCAAAACCCACATGATCATGTGGGGCCTTGGAGCTTCGGTAGCGCCGCAGTGGTCGTTCGGCATCACCTACGGGCAGGTGCAGATACTGGGATGGTATGTGAGTGCGTGGACCGGCACCGGCTACCACTACAACGGGGACTACCTGCTCAACTACAGCGGATGGGTGGAAGGCGACTATCCCAACAGGGAGGACTCCTACAACGGCCGCATATCCAAGTCGCGCTTTTCCATAACCGGAGGAATGCTTTTCCGCACGATAAAGCCCTTGTGGGGTTATGTCGGAACAGGGTGGAGCTACCGCAGCGTGCTGTTCGGCACCGAGAGCGGCAACTGGCTGAAGTCGCAGGAGTACTCGGCTTCGGGCATAGCCGTAGAGGCTGGCCTCATCTACAACTACCGCCGAGTGGTGTTCAGCCTTGGCTTCTCGACCATAGGATTCAAATACATCGACGGCCGTGCAGGAATCGGTTTCACATTCTAACATCAGGAATCAAATGAAAAAGACAGCAACAATAATAGTTTCGATTGTCACACTTCTTGCCGTGTCGTGTACCAAGGACCCCCAAGCCCCCGAACGCGGCACCGCCCTCGCCTACCGTACGGCCGGCGAGTTCTCGGTAAGCGAGAACTTGAAGGTGAGGTTTTCGCCGGGCAACCTGCAATATCGTGCAACCACCCATGAATTCAGGTTCGCCGAGCACCAATGGGACTATATAGGAGACGACAATATCAACATAGGGTCCAACTACGACGGATGGATAGACCTCTTCGGGTGGGGAACCTCGGGATTTATGATTGCGCCCTACACCTCGACCCAAGACCCCGACGCATACACCAACGACGGCAACTCGGCCACCAACAACAACTACGACTGGGGTGTGTTCAACGCCATAGTCAACGGAGGAAACACCCAAGGAGCGTGGAGAACGCTCAGCTCCGAGGAATGGGAATACCTGCTTGACGGACGCGAGAAAGCCGACCAGAAAGTAGCTCCCGCCCTGGTGTGCGACGTGCCAGGCATCGTGATTCTGTCAGACTATTTCGCAGTGCCCGACAGTTGTGTGTTTGCCGCAACCTTCGACAACGGATTCGAGTCTAACATATACGACGAACACTTCTGGAACAAGATGGCGGCGGCAGGTGCAGTATTTCTGCCCGCAGCCGGATATAGAGACGGCGCCGTAATACTCGACTGCGACGAATATGGAGCCTATTGGTCAACCACGTTCAACCCGACACACCAGGCTTTTGCCGTGTGCTTCTCGCCTTACCAGATAAGTATTCCGCTGCTTGCGAACCAGAACTTCTACGGTAACTCGGTACGTCTGGTACAGAATATCACAGAAGATTAACCAAGAAAGAATCACTGTTGCCGTTCAAACTCACGGCGCACAGTCAATCCGGTCTTGTCCTCGTTCAGTATCATCACGCTCTCGTCGAGACGTTCGATGCTGGCTATTATAGAGGTTCCGCTGATGGTCATTTCCACCACCTTGTCGCTATTGGTCAGGCTATAGGAACCCCGTTCCACCGAACCGTCCATCGTAAAGGAGCATGTGCCGTCATCGCCGAACTCCCAAACAGAGCCGATAGCCACGCCCATATTGCTTGCGGCGGTCAGTTTCCACTTGCCGACAATGAGTGCTCCGTTTTCTTCGGAGTCATTCTTGCAGGCGCAAGTCAACATTGTCACAGCCAAGCAGAGTGCCACAATTGAGAGTCGTATGGTATTTTTCATATTTGCCTTATTATATTGATACATATTATTAGATATGGACCGTTTCCGAATTGCAAAAGTACAACATTTTTTTTAACCTGCGATAATTTTTTAGCCGCCAATATATAATATGCTGATATGTATAATCATAACGGCAAAAAGATTTACGGGAGAGAGCGATGTAAATAAAAAAAAAACGGGCAATTTCTTGCCACAATAAAAAAACTTAGTATCTTTGCAGTCGATTTGGTTGCCGAAAGACGGGTCGTTTTATGTATTAAAATCGTAAAGACCAGTCCGTTAGGCATCAAAAGGGAACCAGGTGAAAATCCTGGGCAGTCCCGCTGCTGTAAGTTCTACAAAAGCTGCAGCCCAATCTACCAAGTCACTGTGCGGCGCAATAGTCGTGCGGGAAGGCAAGGGCAGCAGAGAACAAGCCAGAAGACCTGCCAAGTCAAAACTATCGGTACACGCTTTCGAGGAAAAAGCTCTCCGACAAATTACGGCATTAAGCCGTTGCCGTCGATAAAGACAATCCCCAGTTTTGCGTGACTATTGCCGATATTGGAATTGGAATTATTAACAATTAAAACAATAACAATATGGTAAAAAAACTATTTTCTCTCTTTCTGGGATTAGGCCTGTTGTTCAGTGCAAATGCCCAGACCGAATCTACAATCAGCGCCAACGACATCCTTTATTGGGTAGGCGAAGGCGAGGACCAGGCCATCTTGGTCGTTGAATTTGGCGAGACCGCACTCGCATGGGGCTACCGCTTTGACGAAGCAGATGGCCCGACCGTTCTCAATATGATTACAGCCATCGATGCTGCCGATCCGCGTCTCGCATATGCGATAGACTGGGAAAGATATGATGGCGAAAACGATTATTATTCATTCTACTATCATCCTTTGCTGGCAGCACTTACCACATTCCGCTTCAAGGTTGACGGAGTTCTCGCCGATAGCGATGAAGAATTTTCAGACTATGATGTGGAAGATGAAATGTTGGTAAAAATCAGTGCAAATGCCAATGATGTATGGTCGACCACTATTGCACCTGCTACCGTAGCAGTGACTCCCGTAGATGCCACCATTGAGGCTTCCGCCATCCGTTACTGGGTTGGAGAAGGCGCCAACAGCGCCGTGATAGCCATCAACTGGGGAGAGCCTGACACTGCACTCGCCTGGGGTCTCCGGTTTGAAGGTTCCATTACAGTGAGCCAGGCCATAAAAGCACTTGACTCACTCGAGGACCGCCTTACCTATAATGAGAACAACGACGTTATCACATATAGCGACGGCACCACCACCCTTAACTTCCACGAGGCACCTGAAAGTTATCTTCAGTTCGTCCTTAACGGTAATGGCCAAGCCGGCTGGAATTCGCAGCTTTCAAACGGTTCTTTCCTCAAAATCGGAGAGTCGGCATTTGGAATGGGGTATGATTCCACATTGACCTATGGCATGTGGTTCCCTGCCGGCGTGGTATGGCCCACCGCCATCACTCCGGTCAGCGATCCCAACGCACCCGCCGTTGTTGACGCTACCATCGATATGGACGACATCGTTTACTGGGTAGGCGAAGGCACCAACAAGACCATCCTGGTTGTGAACTGGGCCGACACCTCGCTGGCTTGGGGTTACAAATTCAATGACGCTTCGGTGGTTCTCTCTGACATTATGGACGACATACAGGAAGCCGACCCGCGCTTTGCATACTCTTTGGACAATTACGGCTACCTGGCCAACATAACCTTCCAAGAGGGAACCGTAAACCTTGGCATCACACCCGGAAACTATTTTGACCACAAGATCAACGGTACCTATGGCAGCGGCCTGACCCAGACCGTTGTCAACGGAGACCTCAACATGTGGGCAGACCCTGCAGCAGGAGTGGCTATCGACAGCAGCTACTATGACGGCTGGGGCTGGTCGTACTCGTACGCCTACCCGATGACCATCACTCCGGTAAGCGTACCGAGACCGGGCAGCATCAGCGAGGCAGAGGCAGTGGAGATGAACGTCTATCCCAATCCTGCCAACAATGTGCTGAACATCAGCGTGAACGACCTTCAGGAGGCCACCGAGGCTGTGCTGTATGACATGACAGGCCGCAAAGTGGTTGCACAGAATGTAGAGGCTGGAAATTCGCAGGTGAGCATCGTCACCTCGTCGCTGCCCAATGGAGTTTACATGCTCCGCGTAGGCGGCAAGGTGCAGAAAGTAGCTGTTCGTCACTAATTTCCGATTACAGTAGATGAGTAAGAGTTTCTTCATAATCAGTCTGGCGCTGCTCCTCGCCGGTATAAGCCGGGCGCATGGGCAGGGGCCATTCTGTGGCGTAGTCGGCACCGAAGGATGCACGGCAGTGTCAAACAACGACCCGAGAATCATAGGGTGGGCTACCGGCTGCACGGTAGAATTCGGACCGATTAACATCCAGAATTACCCAGACTCGATAGTGACCTTCGCCAGGACAGGCGACAGCGCCTTGGGACCGGCATGGACCAATGGCGTTTACCATGTTGTACCTCTTGGCGACGGAGGAAGAGCCACTGTCACTTTCGACGAGCCGATACACAACGTTGACGGTTACGACTTCGCGGTGTATGAGAACTCCAACGACGGACTGTTCCTCGAACTCGCCTTTGTGGAGGTAAGCTCCGACGGGGAGCATTTTGTGAGGTTCCCCGCCACATCGCTGACGCAGACTGAGACACAAGTTGGCACTTTCGGACAGCTGGACGCCACGAATCTGAACAACCTGGCAGGCAAATACAAGGGCGGTTACGGAACCCCTTTTGACTTGAACGAGTTGAGAGACAGTGCAGGAATCGACATAAACAATATCACACATGTGAGGGTGGTTGACGTGGTCGGAAGCATCGACCCCGCCTACGGCACCTACGACGCCTATGGACATCTGGTGAACGACCCCTACCCTACCCCGTTCTATAGCTGTGGTTTCGACTTGGATGCGGTATGCGTGCTGGGAGATCCGAATGCCATCAGAGAGGCTAACTCGCCGATTGTGGAGTTGTTCCCCAACCCGGCCACCGACAAGATAATGGTGAGATTGAAGAAACCGGTGTCCGTGGCACTCTTTGACTGCACCGGCAGACAAGTGACACAACCGCGTATGGCCGAGGGCGTTGCAGAGATTGAGGTCTCGATGTTGCCCAATGGAATATATTTCCTGAGGGCTGGCGAGAACTGCCGGAAGGTGGTTGTCAGACATTGAAGAAGATACAGTTGTTTTTCATTTTATACATTGGTAGGGAGCGGGCTCTGAGGGGCTCGCTTCCGTTTTTATGCCATGGGGGATTTGGGCATATAGCAAATTTATGGTTGAGTTATGGTTGAGTTATGGTTGAGTTATGGTTGAGTTATGGTTGAGTTATGGTTGAGTTATGGTTGAGTTATGGTTGAGTTATGGTTGAGTTATGGTTGAGTTATGGTTGAGTTATGGTTGAGTTATGGTTGAGATTAGTTGGAGGGGCACGAAAAAAGATTATAGAGATACAATAATATGAGTTAACGGGCGTTATTATGGTGGTTGTTTATTATAGAGAATATGAAACGTTATACACTATTATTGATTGGTGTGGTGTCGCTGCTCTTGACATCCTGCGATTATTTTGGGGATTACACCTTTGATATAGAGAACAAGTCAGACGACACCGTGACTGTGGCTTATTATGAGCAGGTACAATCGACGGAGGATATCCTGCCGACATACGAGCACGGAGAAGACTACGAATGGATACACTTGGCAGACACCCCCACGGTGGTGACCTTGGAACCGGACAGCACGTTCAGACGGGTATATGAAGTAGGCATGGTTTCTAAACAATGGCCTACCGAGGAAGACACGCCTGAGAGGTACCATATTGTACCGATGTGGGACAGGATAGCGTATATCACCCTCGGGGCTGACACCCTGAAAGCGGAAGACTATGAGAAGGCGGAATGGACCAATCCAAACGGGTCAAGATGTTGGTATAAGCTGGAGGTGTGGTAGTAGAGATAAGATTCAGGGCAATGGTAACGGAGGAGACAAAGAGTCTTTTGAGGGAGTATGCGGCGAGGTATGAGACGGAGAAATTTATAGATGGGGACCCGTCGTGGTTTATGCACCAGGTGGAGGACCCGCTCGACAGGGAGACCATTGCTTTTGTGGCGGCAGCGTTGAGTTACGGCAGCCGCCCGCAGTTTATGCCCAAGATAGAGACGCTGCTCAACTATGCTGAGGGAAGGCCGTACAGATGGGTAAAAGAGTCGCTGTTTGAGGAAAGATTTTCGGCAGACAACCATTGCTGCTTCTACCGTATGCAGCAGGTGGCCCACTTGTACGAGTTTCTGAGCAGTTATAGCCTGCTGCTTAAACAGTATGGAAGTCTCGGAGAGTTCGTCCGGTCATCAATTTCATCGCCCGAAGCCATTGAGGCATTGCAAGCCATCACCGCCTTCTTTGCCGCCCATGGCAACGGCGGGCTGGTGCCGAGGAGTACGGAGTCGTCGTGCAAACGGCTGTGTATGTTTATGAGATGGATGGTGCGGGACCAGTCGCCAGTGGACCTTGGGCTGTGGAGTGGGATTGTGAACCGGCGGACACTGATAATGCCGATGGATACTCATGTTGTGAAGCAGTCGGTGAGGCTCGGACTACTCTCCTCCCCTACCACATCGATGAGCAATGCCCAACGGCTGACACGCACCATGGCAGAGGTGTTTCCTGACGACCCCGTGCGAGGGGATTTCGCCCTGTTCGGCTATGGGGTGAACCACAAGATTTGATTAGTTTTCTATCTCGACTGCCGGCTCGACAGCCTTTGTGTGCCGTTTGCCGTCGAAAGACCAGCCGATTTTCATCGTTATCAACATGGCTGCATAATTAGCATAGTCGAGGTTATGCTGTATCAAGCCACCGTCCTTTTCCTTTGCCAACAATACGCCTAAAGAATTCTCCAACGTCAGACCGAAAGGAATGTTAACTTTAATGCCTATAGTCAGAGCCGGCCGTACTCGTGCCTGCTTCATCATGTAGGGCGTCGTTTCGATATCCCAACCGTCGTTACCGGTCATCACGTTCACCTTGTTCCATCCTTGCGCATAGTTCAGGCCAAAGCCTATGAACATGTTGGGCCTGCTTCTCTTCTGCTTCCACGGGTAAACCCTGTACTGTGCCTGCAAAAACAAACCACTCACACCTTTCGTGGTCCAATGTTTGAAAGGGATGGCAAAGCCCAGATCGGCAAATACCGCCGACCGGCAACCTATCCTATACTCATAACCTATGGTAGGAGTACCAAACCACATAGACCATACTCCTCCCGTGACAGTATGACGAGCCACACCGTCTTGGGGTTGCTGGGCATTTGCTCCGCCAACACATAGAGCAAGGAACACAAAAGCAATTATCGCCTTCTTCATCTGGCACCTCCTTTCCCGCTTAGGGTGTCGGTCTCGGGAGCGACAACCGATGTGGTATCAGACGGGCTGGCCGGAGGCCAACAACCGGGGTACAACCTCATAAGATTCGAATCATTGATACCACCTTTGTAGATGACACTTCCATCATATATGATAGCCACACCACGATAACTACGATCAAACGTGAACTTGCTGTTCATATAGGGATTTTCAAGATTTGTAACAAACTGAAATCCCCATCGCCCTTCCCTGTCGGTTACGGCCGTTCCAAGATAGTCGCCAAAATCCTGAGTGTCGTAATTCTCATAATCGGGATCGATCCAGACTTCCATGAACTTCAATTCCACGCCACTGATAGGGGTAGTCAGTGAGCTGTCGCTGAATAACTGTCCCCGCACCTCCATCTCTTCATATTCATAGCCGCAACCCGACAACGCCACTCCCGTGAGCAGAATCATCATCCAAAGGCTTATTCTTTTCATATTACGACATTTTTTATATTAAACGTAAAAGAGTGGCAAATATTACATTGCACTGTAAATTATTTGCATTTTTGCTTATGAGACCTGATCCATTGCCAGTTGAAATGCTGAAACCAGAGTTCACATGCGCCGTCAGGATTTTTCTCTAGATAAGCGCCTATGGAACCGTCATGCAGTAATGTCAGCGAGCTATAAACTGACGGACCTTCAGCCAGCCTTACCACATCAGTCCAACTTTTACCTTCGTCGTAGCTTACGAAGAGACTCACATCACGACGTTCCATAGAGTTCGGCACCGAATGGAGCAGGACGTCCACGCTCTCGCCCGTCACCTCCTTGGGAAGGCGAAGCATATCGCCGTTACAGGCGTTAACCTTCATCTCGGGCCACAAGCCCTGCGTTCCCCAAGTCTCACCACCATCTTTTGAGAGGTTCCATCCCCGTTCTCCACTACGCCTGACGCTGAGCAATATGTCTCCGGACTCAAGCTCTAAGAGCTTCGCTTCGTCGCCCTCGGAGAAAGCCAACTCCGACACCGACCAGCTTTCCCCGCAGTCATCGGAATAGACAATAAAATTGTCCGATGTCCAAGAGCCCACCCTACACATCGCCACGGCAAACAAAACCCTTCCCTTGTGAGGTCCCTTTTTCAACACCAGTCCGTTACCCGAAGCGGCGAACGCCCCTCTGTAGTTCCTGCATTCCGGCCGCTGGGCCTCACTACCCCAGAGCATCTTTGTCAAATCCTGCCGTTCCTCCCAAGTCCTGCCGCCATCCTTGCTTCTGCTCATATATACCCTTATAGGTTTTTCTTCGGAAGAAGCGAAATAGCCGTTACCACCGGCATACAGGCACAGGACATCGCCTCCGCCACACTGTACCAATGCCGGGTCCCCGAAACCCTTACCTCTACCTTCCCCCTCTGCCACATATATCATCGTCCCCCACGTATTGCCGCCATCGACACTCCTGCAACACACCACGTCGATATCTTCCGGCAGGTCCCCTTCGTTGTATTTCCGTCTGTCGTTGGCAACCAGCAAGGAGCCGTCGGAAAGAGCCCAAAGAGCAGGAATACGCCAATTGGACGACCCCTCGTCGCCGGGGGCATAGAGCCTTTGCTCACTAAAAAAAGGCTTTTGCGCCATACAATACCCATACACATGCGCCAATCCAGCAACCAGCACAGCTATAAAGACAATATTTCTTAATCGAATCATGCGCACCGCCTATACGAAAAAACAGGTTCTTCACCTGTCTTATTCATTTTGAGCGACAGACGGGGCTCGAACCCGCGACCTGCGGCTTGGGAAGCCGCCGCTCTACCAACTGAGCTACTGTCGCTTTCTTTCAAAAAATGCAACCAATCTAAATTCTCAATCGGTTGCATTTTTGTTGTCCATCCAGGACTCGAACCTAGACTGGCTGATCCAGAGTCAGATGTGCTACCATTACACCAATGGACAAGTTCTCTTTTCTCTTGAAAACGGTTGCAAAAGTACTACTTTTTTATATTTCTACCAAATATTTTTTTATTTTTTTTATTTCATCTCTGGTTTTCAATGATTTATAAATTGAAATTATATCATATTCTCCACCAAAAAAGCCCAACGATACGGCATATTTCCCGTTTTTAAGGCATAAAAAGAGTGCGTACAATGGTTTGCACGCACTCTCTATCTGTCAATCAACCGATTAGCGTACCGTAAACTTATGAGTCTTACCGTTCACACGATAGACATACACACCGTGAGGATATTTCGATACGTTTACCACCACCTCGGTCTCGCCGGGAGTCATCACGTATTGTTCCATCTGACGGCCTTCAATATTATAGATTGTAAGCATTGCGCTCTGGTTGCCTGTCAAATCGTAGGGGATATGCACCTCAGAGACTGCCGGGTTGGGGTAAGCGGGATAGGTGGTCACATCGGCCACTTTAGGAATAGACAGCACCCAGTTGGAGTCTGCCGGCGGCACGAAATTCACGATAACCCTGTGGTTGTCGTTGAAATGATAACCTGCAGCATTAAGTGCCGGAGTGGCCAGGTTGTTCCAGCCGTTGGCGGTGTAACGGGGACCGCCCCAACCCCAGTTGAAATGGAACATATTGGTATCGTCAGGATCAACTCCGTCGCACACGAAAGCGTGACCTGCGTCAACATCAGTGCTGGCATTGTCATAAGCTCCAAACATCACGGGATAACGTTTTTCTATCTCAGACTTTACGAGTGACACAAACTGCTTGGTAGTCATATTTTCACGTGACTTATATTGAGCTGCCGGGTATTTGAAATAGGTTTTTAACGGAGTTACGATATTGGCCTGATTCACATAGGAGCCGCTAGCGTCAATGCCCCAAGACATATTGGACAACACGCCCATGTGGAAACAGAGCTGGGCTGCCGCGTCTTTGTTTTCCTGTGTCCAGCTGGAGTTCAGAGTGTCACGCATCAGGTCATACCTATATGTTTGCTGAGCGAAGTTGATTGAACCGTTTTGGGTGCCATTGTACGACCACCATTTGCTACCTTTTCCGGTATAGGGGTATCTCCAATAGTGGACAATCTGCGACATGGCGAGTGCCACGCATCCTACGGCGCAATGGACAGTCTGGCCATTCTGTATTTCATAAGGGCACATACCGTTGAATGGATCATCCTGCGACCAGAAGTCTTTCAGCAAGAACTTCCTGGCCTTTGTGCCATTGGCAGTCATCGGAATAGAATGGTTCAGCAGATTATCCCACTTCTTCTCTATTTCCATAGAAGCTTCGGTTCCCTCGTTCTGAGCCTGAGAGACCGCAGCTGCCCAACCGTTAAGCCACCAGTTCATCGACGGAGGCATATTGTCGACGTCCAATGCGCTCTCGTATGAGTAGGACACTATCGGCTCGGCGCTGGTAGAACCGGTAACTATCACATAACCATCTTCTCCGAGATTGAAGATATAGATTGCCGGAACACCTTTCTCTTCGTTCATAATTGTCTTGGCGAGCTTCACCTGAGTCATATCTCCCCAAATCTTACCTACCTTCTGCGACCAATAATAGACTCCCACCCTGCGGGCCGTCTCCTGATCGACATCTTCGGCATTTGCGACAAATTGCACACCCACGGTGGCAAACAACAGCAGTAATGTAACGATTGCTTTTTTCATATTAGTAAAGTATCTGTTTCGTATATTTTGTATTACTTTCACTTATAAAATTGTGCAAAAATACATTTTTTTTTCTAATTATAACACTTTTAACTAATATTTAACAAAAAAGAGCAGGGCAACACCTTTGTATTACCCTGCTTCTCTTCTTATTTTCAGGCACTTATTCTGCCACAACTTCTATCTTCAACTCAGCCTTGATATCTCTGTAGATATTGACCATCGCAGCATATTCTCCGACAGTTTTTATCTTTTCGCCATCAAGAACGATGTGTTTGCGATCCACATCATAGTTGTGCTGCTCTTTCAGAGCCTCGGCAACCTGCTGGTTGGTGATAGAGCCGAAAAGCTGACCGTTCTCGCCAACTTTGGCCATCAGTTTTACCGACTTGCCAGTCAATGCAGTCTGCAATGCCTCGGCGTCTTTTCTCAGTTTCTCCTCTTTGAAAGCGCGCTGTTTGATGTTCTCGGCGAGGATTTTCTTGTTCGAAGGAGTGGCGATAATAGCCAGACCCTGCGGAAGGAGATAGTTGTTGGCATAGCCGTTCTTCACCTTCACTATTTCGTCTTTGTAGCCCAAGTTGGCCACATCTTGTTTCAGTATAATTTCCATCTATCTTCCTCCTATTTTTATTTTAAACAATCTGCTACATAGGGCATCAGAGCTATATGACGGGCACGCTTGATAGCCTGCGACACCTTTTTCTGGTATTTGTTCGAGGTACCGGTGATGCGGCGGGGAAGGATCTTACCCTGCTCGTTCACGAACTTCAGCAAGAAGTCGGCATCTTTATAGTCAATGTATTTAATACCGAGTTTCTTGAAACGGCAATATTTCTTGCGCTGGGTCTCCACTGCTATAGGAGTCAGATATTTTATCTCAGTTTCGTTAGCCATATTCTTATATGTTTTTTATTCTTAATTAATAATGAATTGCTTAAGCCTCTACAGGAGCTGCCTCGGCGGCCTGTTTCTTGGCGTTACGTTTTTTCTCGTTGTAGGCGATAGCGTGCTTGTCGAGCGACACTGTGAGGAATCTGAGCAGACGCTCGTCACGTTTGTAAGCCACTTCGAGGTCGGCAATCAAGCTACCCTCGGCTTTGAACTCGATGAGATAATAAAATCCGGTCGTTTTCTTTTTGATGGGGTAAGCAAGTTTCCTCATTCCCCAGTTGTTGGTGTACACGATCTCTGCACCACGTTCTTTCAAGAAGTTTTTGTACTTCTCAACCGTTTCCTTCATCTGTTCGTCAGACAAAACGGGAGTTACAATGAAAACGGTTTCATACTGTTTTACCATACTTTAATAATTTATTAATGTTATTACTATAAATAAAAAAAGGACAGGGCCACGCCCTATCCTTCATTTTGAGCCACTTTGCGGACTCGAACCGCAGACCTACGCATTACGAATGCGTTGCTCTACCAACTGAGCTAAAGTGGCACTTTCTGGTGAAGCCTCTTATAGTCTGCAGTTCAAGACTACTTTGTGAGGTTGTCGGGGTGAGAAGACTCGAACTTCCGGCCTCCACGTCCCGAACGTGGCGCGCTAGCCAACTGCGCTACACCCCGCAATTTGTGTCCTGGCAGGGACTCGAACCCTGGACCCATTGATTAAGAGTCAATTGCTCTACCAACTGAGCTACCAAGACAACTCTCCTTCATCGTCTTTCAGCCTCTGACACAGCCGCTCTCTTTCAAGCAGCGTCGTTGGACGTGGTTATTGTCAAAGACTTTCACTATTTCAAATATCTCTCGCGAGATGCTCTTTCTCGCTTGTACTCCGGGTGGGACTTGAACCCACACGACCTTGCGGTCAAGGGATTTTAAGTCCCTCGTGTCTACCATTCCACCACCAGAGCGTTGTCTGCAGCCTTGGATGCGGCTTCGTAGACTTTGAGCGGAAAACGAGACTCGAACTCGCGACCCCGACCTTGGCAAGGTCGTGCTCTACCAACTGAGCTATTTCCGCATTTGTTCCGACTATCGCCGGCTTTATTTCAATGTCCTGAGCGGAAAACGAGACTCGAACTCGCGACCCCGACCTTGGCAAGGTCGTGCTCTACCAACTGAGCTATTTCCGCAGTGCTTTTTTCCTCAAAAGCGGGTGCAAAGGTACAAACTTTTTTTATTCTGACAAAATTATTTTTTATTTTTTCTTTACAATTTTTTTTATCTCGTTCAATTTCAGCAACGCTTCCAATGGCGTAAGTGTGTCTATATCAATATCTAACACCTTGTCTCTTATTTCCAGCAACGTCGGATCGTCGAGTTGTATAAAACTCAGCTGATACCCTCCGTTTTCCACTTTTTTCTCTGCCGTTTTTGCTGTTTTTCCATTTTTTTGACCTTCTCCGTCTCTCTTATTTTCCAACCGCTCCAACATCGCACTTGCCCGATTCAGCACTTTCGCCGGCATTCCCGCCATTCTCGCCACATGTATTCCGAAGCTATGCTCACTTCCTCCCGGCTCCAATTTCCTCAAAAACAGAACTTTATTTCCAACCTCTTTGACAGATATATGGTAATTCTTTATCCTCTCGTACTTCTCAGCCATATCTATCAACTCGTGATAGTGTGTTGCAAACAATACTTTAGGCCGCGCATTGGGTTGCTCGTGAAGGTATTCGGTGATCGCCCATGCTATTGAAATTCCGTCGTATGTACTGGTTCCCCTGCCTATCTCGTCGAGCAGTACCAGGCTCCGGTCCGACACGTTGTTCAAAATGCTTGCCGTCTCGTTCATCTCTACCATAAAGGTGGATTCTCCCGAAGAGATGTTGTCCGACGCTCCCACTCTCGTGAATACCTTGTCCACCACTCCTATCTTGGCCTCTCGTGCCGGGCAATAGCTTCCCATCTGAGACATAAGCACTATCAATGCCGTCTGTCGCAACAAAGCCGACTTTCCCGACATGTTGGGACCGGTGATAATGATTATCTGCTGTTCCTGGTTGTCGAGTCTCACGTCGTTGCTCACATACTGCTCTCCCAGTGGCAACTGGGTCTCTATCACCGGATGACGTCCCTCTTTGATATCTATCACCTGACCATCCGAAAGCTGGGGCCGGCAATAGCTATTGCTCAACGCCACCTCGGCAAAACTCTGCAGACAGTCGAGTCTCGCCGTCAGTTGGGCATCCATCTGTATCGGCGACAAATAACCCGTGATGTCGGCAAGCAGCTGGTTATACAGCTGCGTCTCTAACGCCAATATCTTCTCTTCGGCTCCCAGTATTTTCTCTTCATATTGTTTCAGTTCTGGCGTGATATATCGTTCTGCGTTGGTCAAAGTCTGCTTGCGGGTCCACTCTGCCGGCACCTTGTCTTTGTGGGCATTAGTCACTTCCAGATAATATCCGAACACGTTGTTGAACCCTATCTTCAGCGACGGAATTCCTGTCTGCTCGCTCTCTCGCTGCTGTATCGCCATCAGGTATTCTTTCCCTGAGCCGGCCATCGACCGCAGCTCGTCGAGTTCCGCGTTTACTCCTGGGGCTATCACTCCTCCCTTGTCCACCTTCACCGGCGCCTCTTCGTTCAGTTCCCTCTCCAGACGCTGACTGATCGTCTGGCACTCGTTCATCTGCTCGCCATACTTGCGCAACTCTTCGGCATCGGCTTTCTCGCACAGCCGCTTCAACTCTCCTATTCCTTGCAACGAGCGCTTCAGCTGCAACAGTTCTCGGGGATTTATCCTCCCCACCGACACTTTGGATATCAGTCTTTCCAAATCCCCTATTCCTCTTATCGCCTGCTCCATATTGGCGGCAAAGTCTCTTTCTCTTACAAGATAGTCCACCACTTTCAGTCTCTGCTCTATGAGTCCCACCTCTTTCAGCGGCATCACTATCCAGCGTCTCAGCAGGCGCGAACCCATGGGCGTCAACGTCTGGTCCATCACATCCAGCAGGGTCTTCGCCTTCTCATGGGGCGAATATATAAGTTCAAGGTTTCGAGCCGTGAACTTGTCCAGCCACACATACCTGTCTTCGTCAATCCGGCTCATCTTGCATATATGCTGGGTCCTGTCGTGCTGGGTGTCCTGCAGGTAGTAGAGCGCCGCGCCGGCTGCCACCACTCCCTCTTCCAAATCCTCCACGCCAAAACCTTTCAGCGACGTGGTGCCGAACTGTTTCAGCAACAACTCGTTGGCGAAATCTTTTGTAAAAACCCAATCTTCGAAGGTGTTGGTATAGAACCGGCCTCCGTATGTCGTGTTGAACCACTGCAGTTTCTTCTTCTGCAACACTATCTCCGACGGGTCGAAACTCTGCAACAGCTTGTCTATATATTCCCAGTCGCCCTGTGCCACATAGAACTCTCCCGTCGAGACATCAAGGAAACTCACTCCGTGTATCTTGTCTGCGATATGCAGCCCGCACAGGAAGTTGTTTTCCTTCACGTCGAGCACCATGTCGTTGTAGGCCACTCCCGGGGTCACCAGCTCAGTGATCCCTCTCTTTACCAGACCTTTTACCGTCTTCGGATCTTCCAGTTGCTCGCATATAGCCACCCTCAAGCCCGCCTTCACCAGCTTGGGCAGATATTGCTCTATCGAGTGGTATGGTATTCCTGCCAAGTCGCAGTAGCCGCCACCTCCGCTCGCTTTCCTCGTAAGGGTGATGCCGAGTATCTCCGACGCCTTGCGGGCATCTTCCCCGAAGGTCTCGTAGAAGTCTCCTACGCGAAACAACAGCATCGCGTCCGGAAACTTGCGTTTCATCTCGGCGTGCTGCCGCATCAACGGCGAGTCGTTTTCCCCACTCTTTGCCATAACCCTTCTCTACCTCCTGCCAAGATACACCATTATATAATATAGCAACGTCGCCAACGACGTCAGCGCCGCCACCACGTATGTGTGTGCCGCCGATTTCAGCGCACTCTCGGCATAGCGATGGGTCTCGGGCGATGTCACCCCCCTGCTCTCCAACCACACCAGGGCCCGCTTCGAGGCGTTCACCTCCACCGGAAGGGTTACAAAGGTAAACAACGTTGTCAAGGCATACAGCACTATTCCTATCAGCAACAGAGTGGCCCCCAACTTGTTGACCAGCAGCATCCCTGCCAGCAATACCCACATCACCAGGTGGTTCGAGATACTTACCGTCGGCACCAATGTCGAACGAAGACTCAGCCAGGCATATCCCGTAGCGTGCTGCACCGCGTGACCGCATTCGTGGGCTGCCACAGCTGCTGCCGCCACACTGTTTCCGTGATACACCTCATGGCTCAGATTCAACGTCTTGTTCGTCGGGTTATAGTGGTCCGTAAGCATTCCTCCCGTCTCCACAACCCTCACGTCATGTATGTCGTTGTCGTACAGCATCTTCTCGGCCACTTCCCTCCCTGTCATACCGTAATTCATCGGTATCTTGCTGTACTTCTTGAACTTCGACTGAAAACTCTTGCTCACGATCAGGCTCAGTACCGCCAACGCTATGAAAGCCACCCACATCCAGGTGCTATTACCTCCCATGGGCAACATTATCAGCATCATTTCCATCCTTGTTTCCTTTCTTATTTTATATACTCTATAACGCTCTCATCTCATTTTTATTGTGCCTCTCCATCATTTTTTTTCTTTCTCATCTTATCCTCACTATTCAAAAGTGCACTTCTTTTAGTTGTAGAAACTTGAGCTCCGCACAAAGGACTGTGGAGGGCAAAAAAAAGAGAAATCATCCGATTTCTCTCTGGTGCCCGGTGCCGAAGGCCTGCGACCCCAATGGAGCAAACGGGACTTGTGCTTTGGCGTCGGCTCGGCCGACAACCTGCACTCCTTTCGGAACACGTAAAAAAAAAGAACTCATCGCTTGATAAGTTCTCTTTGGTGCCCGGAACAGGACTTGAACCTGCACTCCTTTCGGAACACGCACCTGAAACGTGCGCGTCTACCAATTCCGCCACCCGGGCATCTGGTAGAGACTCGTTCTCTCGAGCCTTTCTTTATTTGTGCCCAGGACAAGACTTGAACTTGCACCGCCCTACGGCGACTACCCCCTCAAAGTAGCGTGTCTACCAATTCCACCACCTGGGCTTTCTTCCTTCCGAAAGCGGGTGCAAAAGTACAAACTTTTTTTATTCTGACAAAATTATTTTTCATTTTTTCTCTTACACCACTGATTATCAACAGTAAATTTCTTTACTTCCACCACAAAAACCCTCCAAACAACATCACCCTCACACCTCCCTACATCAAAAAATACCTCTTGTTCAATCACACCTTTCTCTCTACATATACCCTACTATCACATTCTATCCCGTGTGCCAACGGCACACTGCCTTCTATAATTTGGATTGAGTGTCAGTAATCCTCTCCCATTGATTTTATATAATTCTTGTAAAACAGATCCTGTTTCTCTGGCACTATATATTTGGAATCAATATTATTGAGCTTGAATTTCCAAACGCCATCCTCAGTGGGGGCTTCATCTTTGTTTACTTGATTTGACAAGTTGTTTAATACCAGATATTTTTTCATACAAGTCCTCAACTGCCGTACTTCATTGTCCTTATTGTCTCCACCCCACTCACACGACCAACAATGATACCAAAGTCCTCCTTTCTTTCCTATAAAATATGGCGACCATCCAGTAAACATTGGTCGACCCCACTCAGACTCAGACTCAGATCTCATATCTATTATGCCAATACTATCATATTCACACTCTGATTTGTACTGTACAATGTTTCCGTTTTCATCACTAAGATAATTTTCATAATAATAGAAACCATACTTATCCCCTTTCTTTAGAATCCATATATTATACAGACAGTCAAACTCATCAGCATCATCTCCGCGCAGTCTCAACAATGGAATTTCGTACCAACTTGTTATTTCATCATACTCACAACTCAGCACTTCTTCCCCTTTGAAGTTAGCCAATCCCCACTTGCCATTCTGTTTAACTTTTGCAAGGTTCTCCACCGCCCATTGATATCCAACCACAACATCTTCATACTTACATGGTATCATCAATTCCCCAAAATCATTAACTGCTCCCCATTTGCCGTTTTGTTTTACCGACATCACTCCTACAACTCCAGCCTCATACAATCCTTTCGTCTCTTCATAAACCGCCAACCTCGCCAAATCTTCTTCTGTATATAGTTCCTCTAGGTTAAGAAATCCATATTTCCCATCTTTCTTGAATAATACAAGTCCACACCCCGCACTCTGCATTCCCCATGGTTCATCATCACCTCCAGCACCCACACACTCATACTCAAACTTCTCATTCTTCTTCACATTTATATAGTAATTATGCCACTTCCCTTTCTTATACCCATTTATTATTAACACATCCGGATTGTGCCACTCTTCCATAAAATAACTAAACGGTGCAAAACCAATTCCATTACCAAAATTAACATCCGAAATCGTATCATAATCAACCCCCAACTCAAAGTCTAGAATCTTCGTATTGTACAATCCACATTTACCTCCTTTTGCCACCACTAAACGGTTCGTCATTTTCAATATCACCGCATTTCCTTCATTGTACTCTCCTCCTTCTCCAACCGATATTATACTGTCATATTTTATCTTGAGCAGCATTTTACCGTTCTCATCCACCAATCCATACTTCCCATTCCTTTCCACTATAGTCAAGCCGCCAGGTACCGAAGTCACTTCTTTATATTCTCCTTGACTACAACTCACACATATCATAATCAAGGCCATCCATAAAAAGAAATTTGTTCTCATATCTTTTTCGTTTAAAATTGATTTGCAAAGATACACATTATTTTTTACTCCACAACTTTCCCTCAATTTTTTTCCACCACACCCCTCCCTTCCCAATAAAAAAACCGACAACTGATCTCAAGCCACAAACTATAAAAAACTGACCACTGACTACTAGTCACTGACCACTTGACTTATCTTAGACTTACCATAGAGTTGATACTATTTGATACCTAGTTATCAGCTATTTGGCTCCTTTCAGAATTCTCCCCCTCCTCAAGTTTTTTGCAAAAATAAGTACTCCTCTATTTATCAACCATTTAACCACATTTCTCTCTTTTTTTTCTTCCCATTTCAAAAAATCTTGCTATCTTTGCAAATTATTTACTCACCTCTATGGAAAAAATTAAAAATCCCTGGATAGGACACCCCAGCTACCACTGCTTCGGCTGCGACCCCAACAACCCCGTAGGACTGCACATGCAGTTCTTCCAAGAAAACAACGAAGTCGTTTGCCTCTGGAAACCACAATCTTACTACCAAGGATGGATCGACACCATGCACGGCGGAATCCTCGCCACCCTCATCGACGAGGCCTGCGGTTGGGTACTCTTCCACCTCTACCACGCCTCGGGCTACACCACCCGTCTCAACCTCAAATACCGTAAGGCCGTAAGCAGCAACGACCCCCAACTCACCATCCGTGCCTACGCCACTCGCCAGGCCCACGGCCTCCTCTTCCTCGAAGCTTCCATCACCAACGCCGCCGGCGAACTCTGCGTCGAAGGCGAAGCGGTCTATTTCACCCTCCCCGATGAAAAAGCACGCAAACTGGGTCTCTTCCTCTCTCCCGAAGAGAAAGACGCCCACGACCACAAACTCTCCTAAATCCCTACTCCTCCGTCTCTTTCTTGTGTTTCGCCTTGCGCGAATAAACTTTCTTGCTCCTCTCCACCCTCGTCCTCGAGTGGAATCCGTCTCCTTTCAACTCCCTCTCTGCCAGCCGATTGCCACGCCTCACGGCAATAATCTCCAGCGGTACTCTCCGCTTCTTCCTCTTCGTTTTCATCGTCTCTCGGTCTCCTCCATCAGCGACGAGGCGAATCCGTCGGCCAGCTGTATCAGCGAGCAGAGCTTGTACTTCTCTTTAGCCGCATTGATATTGCCTTTGGCCTCGGCACTCTGGAAAGGCAAGTCCCATGCCGTCATGTGCCACCGGATGGCGGCTATCTCGTCATCGGCCATCGACAACCCTAACCGCAGCAATATTATCACGCTTTTCTCTCCGTGCCCTAACGGGAAGTTGTTGTAATCCACAGCATATCCCTGATACTCCTCCCAACGCCCGAAACTGTTCTGTCTCTTTTTCGTAACTTCCTTATACACATCGGCTTTGCATATATCGTGCAGCAATGCGGCTATCGCCACACTGTCCTCCGGCAACGCCTCTTCCAACGCCGGATTCAGACTCAACGCCGTGGCTCTCAGCCTCATAGCGGCAATATACACGTTTAGCGAATGCTCCGCAAGTCCTCCTTCGTAGTTCCCGTGGAACACGGTGGAGGCGGGAGCCTCGAAAAAGCCGCTCCCCTTCAGCCATTCCATCACCTCGTCGATACCTTCTCGGTCTGTATTGTTCAGTATATCAAGTATTTTCTCTTTCGTGGTCATCTTCTTTCCTTTCTTGTTTGAAAGTGCAAAGATACGCACTATTTTTGGAATGACCAAATTTCATCTGAATTTTCATCCTCTTCTTCCCCTTTTCAAAAAAATACCCTTCCCAACACAATATTTTCACTCTCTTTGCGTTTGCTATATATTAATATAAGGTTCTAACAATGAAACAAATCACAGTAGCCGGTGCCGGATATGTCGGTCTCAGCATTGCCACCCTCCTGGCTCAACACAACCAAGTCACTGCCGTTGACATTCAGCCTGAACGGGTTGACCTCATCAACCGCCGCCTCTCCCCTATCCAGGACGACTATATCGAACAATACCTCCGCGAAAAGCCCCTTAACCTCACTGCCACCACCGATGCCGACAACGCCTACCGCAACGCCGACATCGTGGTCATCGCCACTCCCACCAACTACGACAGCGTGCGCAACTTCTTCGACACCTCGGCAGTGGAACAGGTCATTGACCAAGTCCTGTCGGTCAACCCCGATGCCGTCATGGTAATCAAAAGCACCATACCGGTCGGATTCACCGCCTCCACCCGCAGCCGCATCCTTGCCTCGGGCAGCAAATGCAACCTCCTCTTCGCCCCCGAGTTCCTGCGCGAGAGCAAAGCCCTCTACGACAACCTCTACCCCAGCCGCATCATCGTGGGTTACGACCACGACGAACCGCTCCTCGCCGAAGCGGCCAGAGAGTTTGCAACGCTGCTGCAAGAAGGTGCCATCGCCCAGAATATCCCGACCCTTTATATGGGTTCCACCGAAGCGGAGGCTGTTAAGCTCTTCGCCAACACTTACCTCGCTCTTCGCGTATCCTACTTCAACGAACTGGACACCTACGCCGAACTGAAAGGGCTTGACACACAACACATAATAGAAGGCGTATGCCTCGACCCGAGAATAGGCAACCACTACAACAACCCCTCCTTCGGCTACGGCGGCTACTGTCTGCCGAAGGACACGAAGCAACTGCTCGCCAACTACGACGATGTGCCGGAAGAGCTGATTCGAGCCATAGTGGAGAGCAACCGCACTCGCAAAGACTTCATAGCCGACCAGGTGCTGAAGAAAGCCCACTACTATGACTACTACAACCGCGGCGACTACAATGCACAGGATGAGCGGGAATGCATAATCGGAGTGTATCGCCTGACAATGAAGTCGAACTCCGACAACTTCCGCCAAAGCAGCATACAAGGCATCATGAAGCGTGTAAAGGCCAAAGGCGCCAAGGTGATAATCTACGAGCCTACGCTGCAAGACGGCTCCACCTTCTTCGGAAGCCTGGTGGTGAACGACCTTGAGAAATTCAAGGCTCAGAGCCAGGCAATCGTAGCCAACCGCTACGACAGCCAACTCGACGACGTGGCCGACAAGGTATATACCCGCGACATTTTCAAACGCGACTGACTCTTCCTATGCCTTGGTATATTGCCCACACCCGCTCTTGCCAGGAACACCGCATAGCCGATTCTCTGACGGCTCTAGGCATCGAGTCTTTCATTGCCGAGCAAGAAATCGTAAGGATTTCTAACGGCCGCAAACGCCGCTCCCGCAAACGCCTGCTGCCAGGCATTGTGTTCATCAACTGTGAGCCCACCCTCAGGGTGCCGCTCATGAAGCAAGTGTATGGCATAGTCCGCTATATGACTACAGGCCTTGACGGAAACCCGGCAGTGGTTCACGACGACGACATGCAACTGTTTATCAGTATGGTGGAGCAACGTGAGACGGAAGCAACCATAGACCCGACGACACTGAAACGCGGCGACCGTGTGAAGATAGTCAACGGCAGCTTCAGCGGCATGGAATGCGAAGTGCTGAACCTCAAGTCGCACCACTATATAGTAGCCCGCCTCAGCATATTGGGCTCGGCACTGGTTGAGGTCCCCCTAAGCGCAATAGAGACAATTTCCTAACTGCCATCTATAGCTAAAATACGGCATCTATTTAATTCGGTTTCATCAGTAGTCCCACATGTCGAGACTCATGTCCAGCAACTTGTTCTCGATGTCCTCGGCCGCCATTATAGCATCTATGCCCGTAAGGTAACTGCCTATAGTTCGGTTATAGCGATTGGACTCGCGCGTGATAAATGAATGGAACCGTCTCTGCTTGAATATTGCCAGCCACGATGGCAGGTTGGCAATATTGTCCTCGAAATATGCCTCGTGACGGGCAAACAGGTTACGCACGTTCCTTGACAACATCGGCACCCAGAAAAGCTCTACAGTGCCTATGTAGTCTCGCTCTCCGTCTCTCTCCTTGAAAAGGTCCTTGACCATCGTCAACCCCAATATCCTCACCTCCTGTTCGGTTATCTGCTTGCTGATATACCACGCCTCCTTGAGCCTGTACTGGTATATCTCTTCCGACGTAAACTCCTTCGGCACCAGTATCGTCTCATACTCATATTCCTCGTTCTCGTCTATTATCTCGAGTATTATTGTGTCGGCCCGCGTATATTTCTCTACGAAATAGTCGTTCTCTATCGGTATCTTGAACTCGTCGTCTTCGTATATCTGTATCTCGTTGTTTTTCACAGCCTCCCACAACACATAAGCGAGGTTCTTACGACCCATCGACCCTTCGGGCTCCAACGGATAATAGAATAGTTGGTTGAACTTCTCCCTCAAGTCTATAGTGCGCCAGATGCGATACTCCCACACCACATCGTTCTCCCTCACAAACTGCAGTTCCTCGGCATCCTGACCTTCGATAAGCGACTTGCGGGTGTAGTAATTGCCATATACATCTTGCCCTTCCTGTGCTACCATCGGTCCTCCGGCAACCAGAATTCCTAGAAACAAGACTATATAGCAATAACGATGTGCCATCTAATAAGTAAAAATAAGAGTTAAGAAACGCGCTCGCACTTCTTAACTCTTATTGTCTATCCGTAGTCTTCAAACACTGCTGCGTGAATCAGACTGAGGCTGGGATTAATACTCCCACATATCCGACTCGATATCTCCGATTTTGGTCTCTATCTCCTGCGACTCTATGATGGCATCCATTCCGGTGAGGTAAGATTCAATCTTACGGTTGAAACGGTTGGACTCACGGGTCACATAGCTATCGAAATAGCGGTCTATAAAGACATCATCGTAAGAGCGCTCGGCTGCAATGTTATGCTCGTCGTATGCATTGACCTTCACAAGAGCATTGCGTACTCGCATATCGTTCATTGGAACCCAGAACATGTCGATCGAGTTGCACTCGCGACCGTCCTCACGCTCCTTGCACTGCTGATATACAAGCGCCAAACCGACGATACGCACTTTCTGACGGGTGTCCTGCTTCTCAATATACCAGAACTCCTTAATCTTGAATGCGAAGATGTCGGCCGCGTCAAGCTTGGTCTCAAACTTCTGCCACGTTCCTTCAGTCTCATCGCCCCACTCGTCGAGTTCGCCCGGCACATACACCGAGTCAACCCTGTTGAGCAATGCAGAAACTGCCTCCCAGTCTCTCGGGATTTTAAGCTCGTCGTCCTCATAGACTTCGAACTGGCCGTCCTCAAGGGCACGTATGATTGCATTGGCGAGGTTCAGACGTCCCTGTGCGTCACGCTCGGGATCTGTGGGGAAATAGAAGAACTGGTTGAACTTCTCCCTCATATCTATCGTACGCCAAATACATGTCTCCCATACCACGTCGCTCTCCCTCAAATGCTGATAGGGCATTGCTTCCTTGCCTTTCGACAGTGTTTTCGCATAGAAGTTGTCGTTGTGCGATTCTTCTGCATCTATGATGTTCTGTGCATCGAGATGCATTCCACCCATCGTGAACAGGGCGAGGCCTAAGCAAAACAATAACTTTTTCATATTAGAGTCGTTTTTATGTTTATTTCAATCTGAATGTTGCTTTCAGTTTGTGGGTCTGACCATCAGGCGTCTTCACCACCACATTGTCTATATATACCTTCTGGCCTTTCTTGGCATTCTTCAGTCTGCTTACCATCTCGGGGTTGAAGGAGTTGCCCTGCCCCGTCAACTCAAACGAGTTGGATCCGGACACCTGGAACTCGAACGAAGTAACCTTCAGTGGAGGCAGCTGGAAGTCGAAGTCATCCATTATTGCATTTATCTTACCCACTGCAGCCAATGCGTTCTTGTCCACAACATCGCCGTCCTTGAACGAACCAACCTTCAGCACTGGTGCAGGAATCTTCTTGGCACGGAGCAACTGGGTTCCCATGGTCTTCGTTCCGCCACCGTCCATCTTGGCATCTACACGTATGGTGATCTTACCCATCTTCGAAGCCCTGATGATATAGTCACCAGCCTTTCCGTTAGGATCTTTGGTAAGCGTAGCGGCTCCTTCTGCCACCACCGGAACCACGTTACGGGAGTCAACACCGGGAACTGAGATCGACACAGGATTGTCGATACCGGCATAGACCACGTTCATCTTCGTCAAAGCCACTACGGCAACAGGTGGTGCCACAAAGTAGCTGTCGTCAAACGTATATTCCTCAGCAGGACCGCTGTCTTTCTTCACATATATGGTACCGTGCACCTTCTTCTCACCAGGAGTAGTGCAAGCTGCCTTATAGGTCACCGAACCGTTCTCATCACTTGTAAGCGTTGAGCCGTTGACGTTGGCCGTAAAGGTAGCGCGGGAGTCGTATGCTCCGATATTAACCTTGGTCTCATACGTGCCACCCTGAATGATATATGTAGCCGACGGACGCGAAAGAACCGTCACCTTGTCGAACTTGAAGTCGTCTGCACTGATCTTGTCAAAAAGTTTTTTCAGCACATCGTTCTCAAGGGTCAGAAGCTCACCTTTCATACGAGCCAGAATAACCATGTCAGCGATGGCAAGTGTACCGTTGAAAGTAAAGTTTTCCCAGTCGAGCGAGTCTTTCTCGGCATTGAGGAATTTGCCCTCTACCACAAGGCCCATGCTCTTCTGCGGGATTGAATCGTCTCCCAGAATCTTATTCACACTGGCCTTATAATCGAGAACCTTTTTCTTCAGTTTTGCAGCACGGCAGTTTTCGGCCCCTTTATCCACATCGCTGAAACCGCTTCCATCCTCAGGAGCGAGGAAATATGTGGCTCCACCGTGTGTGTCGTCAGCCTTGGTCATACAGTCGAACTTGCCTTCTATCAATGCCTTTCTGACAGTATCGTACAATGGCTGCTTGTTCTCATCCATCAGCTTAAGTTTTACGGACTTGCCTTCGGCATCCGTATAACTGACAGATTGTTGGATGTATGCAAAGAATCCATGTCGCAGGGTATCGATATAGTGCAACAAATCCAGGGTCTCTGCGTGTATCTGCTTTGCCTTGTCCCAACTCTCTTGGGTCTTCTCGGGGTTGTTCTTGTATGTATCCTCAAAGTTATTGTAAAAGTCCGTCACCTTCTCGCTGATAGCGATATTGGAAACGTTGATGGCGTCACCGACCGTCTTGAAGCCGGCAAGCACCTCCGCCGACACGTTCAGTGCCAACATGGCGGTGTACACGATGTACATCATCTGTATCATTTTTTGCCTCGGGGTCTCCGGGCAGTTTGTAGCACCCATAGTCTATCTTGCTTTTTTAGTGATTAATTTGTTAATTATTAGTTTTTGTCCATTCGATAAGGCGTTTTACGCCTTATCCACTAAAAAGTTAGATACGGGTCTGCATGGCAGCCAACATGTTGCCATAGACATTATTGAGTTCTGATACTTTCTTGGTCAGTGCGTCAACCTGCTGCTTGTACTGCAGGATACCCTCGGCAGAGTCAGCGAAGTTCACCATCATGCTCTGCATTCTCTCCTGCACTTCCTTGGTTGCCTCGAGCTGGGCGGTAGAGTTCTGCAACTGCATCTCGTACATTGCATTGATCGACGAAAGGCTGCTTGCCATCTTCTTCATCTCGTCAACGTACGACACATCGCCTGCACTCAGCGACTGAGCGGTCTCCTTATAAATATTGGACAGGGTAGCCACTGCCTCGGGCGCATCTTTCATACTCTGATAGAGCTGACCTGCTGCCTCGGCTGCAGTGTCCATGTTCGATACAAACTTGTCGGTAGCGACTGTAGCGGTCGCCATATTGTTCATCGATGCGGCGGAATCGGCAAGGTTGCTCATTCCAACTCCCAAGCGCTCAATAAGGTCGGGGCTTATATTTGCATCCTCCAACATTTTGTTCAACTGCTGCGTGAGTGGATCCGATGCCTCTATCTGCTCGGGAGCGGCTTCGCCCTCCACTTCGGGATTTCCTTCTTTATTCTCTCCGTCTATCGGCAACATTCCTGCCAACTGGGGATATACCAACGTCCAGTCAAACTCTTTGTGTGGGGGCTCGAACGCAGACATGAAGAAAATTATAACCTCGGTGCCCATACCTATAATAAGCATGATGGTACCGCCAGGCCAGTGGTTAATCTTGAACAAGGCTCCAAAGATAACAATACCTGCGCCCCATCCATATAAGTACCCCATGAATGTTTTGTACGATTTACTGCGAACGAGTTTGTCAATAAAGCTCATAGTTGTAATGTTTTTGTGTGTTACTTATTATTTAATGTATTTATTCTATATAATATATGTATCTATTAATATACGTTGGATGCCGACTTCAGGTTGTCGCCCTTCACACGGCCCAGATAAGGCTGCACGCAACGGAATCCGATATACGACTTGCTCGTATCCTGGAACTCGTAGGTACGGGTCTGAACCTGGATGAAGAACTTCTGGTCTTTCCACGAACCGCCACGTATGACTTTACGTTTCATAGCCTGAGGTGCGTCATCTTGTGCATCGTAGTTGTAGTACGGCGACAGGGCGTTGGTCACAATATAGGTTGCCTCGTTATAGGCATCCAGGCACCACTCACTCACGTTGCCTGCCATATCGTACAGACCATAATCGTTAGGTGCATAGTGACCGACCATCAAGGTCTTCACTCCACCGTCATCGTCGTATGCGCCTTTCAGAGGCTCATAGTTGGCGAGGAAGCATCCGTTCGGGTTCCTTACGTAAGGACCGCCCCAAGGATAGGACTGCTGTGACATTCCTCCGCGAGCTGCATACTCCCACTCCGCCTCGGTCGGCAGACGGAAGTCGTTCATCTCCGTATAGTCTATGCTCTCGAGATAGTTGTTCAGGTAATTGGAACGCCAAATGCAGAAAGCCTTGGCCTGTACCCAGCTGATTCCTACCACCGGATAGTTGTCGTATGCCGGCGATTTGAAATACTGACGGGTGAAGTCCTCATTCATACTATAGGTATAGTCATGCACCCAGCAGAGCGTGTCGGGATAGATATTCACAACCTCTTTCTTTATGAAAGAAGAACGGCTGTTCAATCCCTTCGGACGGCTGGTAAACATCGAACCTCTGTACTCGTCTTTCACATTGGTGGTCTCTTCCTTCAATGCGGCACCGTCACCGTGTTTTGCGTTGTTACGGCCGTCGTAGTTGATCCAGTAGTACTCATAGTTCAACTTCGAGGGGTCAATGTCTCTGCGACGATAGAAACGGTCTTTCTCCGCATAGTACATGTCCTCCAAAGCCTCACGGGTCTCCTGGTCATCCCAACGGATCTTGGTCTTCTTGTTCAGGATTGCCGGCTCTATCGGCTCGCCATACTGGTCTTCCTCGATCAGGAAACCTTCCATACCTGCCTCACCCAAAGTTCTGCGGGCGATGGAGTCAATCACGAAGTTCACAAACTGGCGATACTCGTTATTGGTGATTTCGGTCTCGTCCATAAAGAACGACGTAACCTGCATTGTGCGCGGCTGCGAGGGAATTCCGTAAGTAGTGTTCTGGATTCCGGCTCCCATACTGAAGTTGCCTTGGCTGATAAACACCATTCCCCTGAGGTCTATATCCTCAAAATAGGGACGGTCTTGCACTCCGATGAGTTCTCCTTTGTCGGTGGATTTGCAGCTCCACAGCAAGGCTGCACATGCTAACACGAACAAGATTTTCTTCATATCAATAATCTTTATTGTTTTCTTTATTATTATTAATGTGCTTTTTTCTCTATGTATTTTTGCTACTATTTTTCGTTCTTTTACGTCGAATTGTTAAAAATGTTTCTTTCGCCCTAATCTTTTAGCAACCTTTAACACTTACAACAGGTAACGCGTATTTCTGTAAATCGACGGCTTCTTCTGCGGGATAACCACTTTGAAGCAGTATTTCAGATAAATTTCCACCGATCCGGCACTCCTTCCCGACTTGTACGTTCCCAACCTCGTCGTCGTGATATCGTAAGCCAGACCGACTCTCAACTTTTTCCACTGCACACCAGCCAACAGCGACACTGCGTCAAACACCCTGTAACTCACACCACCCCAAAACGTGTTCTGGTAATCCAGCAACAGCGAAGCGTCTGCCTGGAACACCGAGAAGTTGGCGGTCTTCACCAACAGCGACGGTTTCAGTTTGAACGACGGATTCGCCGGTATCGTGTATTCATATCCTCCGTGGAGGTAAAACACTCTCGAATTCTGATAGTTCAGCGTCTCACTCTTCGAAGCCAGCAGGTTCTTGGCCGACAGTCCTACGTAGAACGTGCCGGGCACCTGGTAATAAAGACCTGTCGACACGTCAAACAGAAAATCCGACTGCTTGTCCGTGGCACTCAGCATCGGGTCTCCCGCCGACTGCACCGGCTCCAGATAGTTCCCCGTGAAATCGTCGGTTCCGACCAGCTGCGAATAATCCAGCGTACTGTTGAACAGGTTCGCCTCAATACCGGCCGCCAGGTTTCCCGGTCCCCAGTACATCCTGAACGCATAATCCAAACTCGCCGAAATCGCTCTGTTGTATCCTATCGTCTCTGCATACACCGTCAAGCCGATACCTCCGTGCAGGAATTTTACGGGCATATCAAACGTGAACAGATAATCCTGAGGGGTCGAGCCGGCCCTGTATTCGCCACCTGCCACAGGCGCGTCAAGTTTCAGTCCCAGCCACTGGTTACGATACAGCAACATTGCACATATCGATCCCGAACTACCTGCATATCCAGGGTTATAGGCCAGCCTATTGAACATGTACTGTGTGAACTGCGCTTCCTGCTGCGCCACACACACACCCGACAATCCCACCAAGAGGATGCCGAGGGCTAATATTTTCAGTATGCTGTGCTTCACGTTGTATGTTTGTTAGTACTAACTTCTTTTTTCTTTGCGTCTTTACTTCTTTTACCCCATTTTTTAGGGCACAAAATTTATAGTAAATTGACTTGCAAAGATAAGAATAATTATTTATATAATAACAATTTTTTTGCGGAAATTTTAATATTTTTTTTCTTAACCCTATAAATCAGTGCGTTACAAAGTTTTAATATTTCCTAAAACTTTCCAACCTTCCTTTTTTTTCCTACTCTCTCCACCTCTCACAAACAATTTTTCTTGATTCTTCCCTCACCCCTTTTCTCCCCAAAAACCATCCTCCTCGCTCTCGAATTTACCCTTAATTTGCCCTTAAGTTGCCTTTAAGGAACCTTTAAGTTGATATTAACCAACCCCGGTCTTCCCCCTTCCTAATCCGACTCCCTCAACTGGCAACCCGGAAAGTCTTTCTTCAACTTCTCCATCGTGGCCTTCGCTTTCTCGTAGTTCTGCTGCAACGGCAACACCAGCTGCAGCTTTCCGCTCGCCGGATCTGGCCTCAACTCCACCGCAGCCCTGTGGTGCAGCGGCAACAACGCCACCAGCGAGTCGGCATTAACCCTCGCCACTCCCTTCGCCAACACTATATCGTAATGACCGCTCTTCTTTTCTTTCCCTGCCGGCTTCGGTCCGCTCGTCCCTGTCACCTTCTTTATCGTCTGCTTCCCGTCTCCTTCGTTTGCCTCCGGCACCTCATCTTCCGGCGATTTCAGCATACTCGCATCCGTCACCAGAAACTGCCTCTTTCCCTCCAATTCCCTTATCTCGTCTTGATGTTCCCAATAATACTGCCACGACGGCGGCAGAATCCTTACCGTCACTTGCCCTGCTCCTCTTATTCCCACAGCCTTTATCGCCTTTCTCGTGAGATCAATGACTCCTCTTATCGGACACCGGTCGTTCACCTTCACCACCATCTGCTCTCCTGTCTTCTTGTTGGTCACCATCACCAATGTCCCCAGCTTTATCGCATGGTGCGCCGCCGTGTATAGCTCCTGCGAGAAAATCTCCCCACTCGACGTCTTCCTTCCCACAAATTTGTCCGCATAATACGTCGCCCTCAACGCATATTCCGTAACGGTGTCATTTACGTCGAATTTCTGTCCCTTGGCCACTTCTCCCGTGACCAAAAGCATCATCATTACTGCGATATATATTACTTTCTTTTTCAAGTTTCTTTCTTTCGTCCTACCATTCCAATGCCTCGGGCAAAAACCACTTGCCCTGCAGCCGCAATACCTGCTCTATCACATCTCTCACACAGCCTTCTCCTCCCTTGTACAGCGAGATATAGTCGGCCGCTTCTTTTATCTCCTCGGCAGCATCCGCCGGACATGTCGCCACTCCACAATGGCCCATCAGCGGATAGTCGGGAATGTCGTCTCCCATCACCAGCACCTCTCTCTCTTCCAGTCCGTGTTTCGCCAAAAAGTCTTTATACACCTCTTTCTTGCTCGCCGCTCCTGTATAAATCTCTTTCACTCCCAGCGACGCCATCCTGTTGTCTATACTCTGCGAGGTGGCTCCCGATATCACCGTCACCACATAGCCCATCTTCACCGCATACTGTATCGCATAGCCGTCTTTTATATTTCCAGCCCTCACCGCCTCTTTGTCGGCATACATCCACACGCTTCCGTCGGTCATCACTCCGTCGAAATCAAACACAAAGGCTCGTATTTCTGTCAATTTCTCTTTATAATTCATCTCTGTTTCTTTTTTCATTTTTTCGACGGGTCGGCCATCTCCATCATCTCCTCATACACTCGCTTCCACTCGCCCCAGCCGTCTATGTCGCCTATGTTCTGGTTATGGACTATGCAGCAGAATCTTCCTCCCACTTTCCTCGCCTCTTCTATCATCTGTCCTAACTCTTCTATCGCCTCATCGGGCGTCTTTTCCTTATATCTCCTGAACGTGGTGTCCATCGTCACGAACGGATGTATCAGCAATTCCGTCTCGCTGTCTCTCAACAGGTCGAAAAAGGGATAAGGCGTCGCCGTACCTGCACGGTAACCCGGCTCCTCGGCATATCCCATCGTGTAGTCGTGCTTTATTCCCGCGTGCATCAACGCCCTGTACGACTCGGGCAACTGCAGCCGCAGGAAATGGAACCGGCTCCTCACTATCGGCCGGTGTATTATGTCCGACAGCCGCTTCATCTCTTTGTCTATCAACTGGGGATGGGCCAACGACTCGTACGACGGATGTATTCCCATCTTCGCATAGTCGCCCACATGTTTCAGCAACTCTCTGAACTCGCTGCTGAGATACGATATCGGCTTGTCATAAACGCCATAGTCCCCGAGCAACACAAAGAATATCAAGTGTCCCTGCCTGTATTTTTTCCTCTGCTCCAATATGTATTCAAACGTGTCATACGGGTCTTTCTCTTTCCCTGTAATCACTCTCATCCGCCTCTTCACTGCCGCCGTATCACGTGCCGAGATGTCTCGCATCAGGCCCATCAATCCCCGTCCGATGCCTTTGTTCTTGTAGCAATAGGCAGAGTCGATATCTACGGTCTGCACAAATTCGTATTTCCTCTCCGCAATCTTCATCGACGGGTATTTCTGCGCTATTTTGTCTCTGATCGCCAGCGCCCACCGGTCCACCATCGGATATGCCAACATCCCTTCTTTGTACTGCACGCTCTCCACCGCCTTGAACCTCCCGTGTTCGTCGGTCAGGTGGGGCAGATACTCCTCATACCTCGAAAGCAGGTAGAACGACGACGCCAGAGGGTCGAACGGGAAGTCCGACTCTCCGCCGTAAACCGGGAAGAAAGCTCTCTGCCCGTCGTAGGTCAGCGGCCTCAACTCTTGCTCGCTGATTGTGGTCTCGGTCAGCAGCCTCGCCACCTTTATGAACAACGAGTCGCCGATCCTCTCGGGACCGTAACTGATTTTGGGCCCTTCATACTGCTCCATCGCCTCTCGGCTCACCGTAAGCTGGTATTCCATATTCAGGATATAACGGAACACCACATTGAGCGTATAGCCCAACCGGTTGGTCATCTTTGGCGTATATATCAGCAGTTTGTCTGTCATATCCTTGTCTTCAGTTCAAATGTGCCGTCGCCTCTGCTCCTCATCTCCATCTCTCCTCCCAGCAGCAAGGCCCGGTTTTCTGTCCCTATATGCCCGAACGGTGCTCTGTAGCAAACCGGGTAGCCATACTCTGCCACCGCTTCTGCCACTATCTCTTCCGCCGTCTTGCCGTAGGGCACGGTGTTGTCGTGCATATCTGTCAGTCCTCCCACTATAAGTCCTTTCAGTCCTCTCAATTTCCCGTTCCTCTTCAGGTTCTGCATCATCCTGTCTATGTGGTACAGATATTCGTCCAGATCTTCTATCAGCAGTATCTTCCCTTCCGTGTCCACATCGGACGGGCTCCCCAACAGGCTGTACAGTATCGACAGGTTGCCGCCCACTACCTCTGCCTTCGCCTCTCCCGGCCGGTTCAGCGGGTGGGCTTCGGTCTCATATTCTTCGTGCCCCTCGAACAGCATCTTCTTCAGCGACATGAGCGACGGACAATCCCTCTCTTCCCTCTTCTCGGGAACATTTATCGGCATCGTCGCATGCAGCGTCGGACATAGTCTATGCCTGTTCACATGGCTGTGTATCACCGTCACGTCGCTGTAGCCTACTATCCATTTGGGCCTCTCGGCCAGTCCTCTGAAGTCCAGCCTGTCTATCACTCTCACCGTCCCGTATCCTCCTCGGGCACAGAACACCGCCTTTATCTCTTCTTCATCCAGCGCCCACTGTATCATCTCTCTCCGCTCCTCGTCGCTGCCGGCGAACTGGTTTTCCTCGCCATAAATCCCTTTCGGCAACTTCACCTCCAGTCCCCAGCTCTCCATCTCCTCTATCGCCGGCCGCAGCTCCGCCTCCGACACTTTACGTGCCGGCGCCACTATCGTCACCGTGTCCCCTCTCTGCAGCGACTCCAGTCTCTTCATTTCTCCTCGGTTATCTTGAACACATACATGCTCTCTCTGTAGTCCATCACATATATCTTGCCGTCTTTCTCCTCTATATATTGCGGCGACGAGGCCACCAACACCTTGCTCAGCATATTTCCGTTCTTCTTGTCTATTAGATAGACGTAGTCTTTCTCGTCGGTGAAGCCGTATCCGCAAACTATATAGTTCTTGTACACTATCAGCACGTCGTTGCTCACAAGGAAATCGGTAACCCATTCCACCTCTCCGCTCTCGGCGTCCATGCAGTACAATGCCGAGCATTTCCCGTTGTAGCCGCTCGAGTAGGTCGGGCACGCCATATTGAAATAGAATTTCCCTGCCTCGTATCTTATGTCCTGCAACTCCAGGTCGTAACGTTTCGTCTTCTCGCACAAGTCCCACTCTTTCAGCACATTTCCGTTCTTGTCGTATGTCACCGCCCAGAACTGGTAGTCGTCGGCTCCCAGCGGCAGCCGGTATAGTCCGAAATATCCGTCGGCTGTCTCTTCCGAGATTTCCAGTTTCAGGTTTGCCGTATGGTCGGTCCTCTGGAGGTTGGTCACCTTCACGTCTTCCCTCAGACGGCAATACCAGCAGTCGGGCTTGTTCGCTCCCGTCAGGCCGAAACGCGCTGCCCAGCCTGCTCCTACGTTCGGGTGTTTCTTTATGAGAGTCAACCGTTGGCCCTGTGCCTCTGCCCCCATCGCCAAAAAGGCAATTACAACACTGATAACAAATAATTTAGATTTCATATCTTATTCTTTTTTATTATGCAAAGGTAATAATATTTTTTCAATCGGCAAAATCTTTTTTTTCAACATTCCCCGTGATGATGGCAGCCACAATCTTCGCAACTGCAATCTTCGCCATGTTCCAAGCGCCTGATTCCGCACAACTTGTGGCTGTATTCGCCCCTATCGGCGTTGAATATTCCCCTGTCGTCGATCCTGTCTATCCTCACCTCTCCCGACGCATGTACTATCCTGTTGTCTCCCAAATAAATACCCACATGGACCACTCTCCCTTCGGCATTCTCGAAGAAACACAGGTCTTCCGCCTTCGCCTCTCCTATGCTCTCTATCTTCTCCCCGCATTCCGCCTGTTGCGACGCATCGCGCGGCAGGTTCACACCCGCCACCCGGTACACCACCTGCACCAGTCCCGAACAGTCTATTCCCATCAAACTCTTGCCGCCCCACAGATATGGCGCGTGCAGCAGTTTCAATGCCGACTCCGCCGCTCCCGCCCTGTGCTCACCCAGCCTCTCAGGCAAACGGCTACCCATTGGCACCAGCAGTCCCCCCGTCTCGTCTCCTATCCTCATCAGCGGATCTTCCACCACACCTTCCCATCTCCCCAGGTCTTCATACTCCTCGCTCGTCAGCACCGTATATTGCTTATTGTCTATCCATCCTTCGTAGCCCTCCTCCGTCGTCTTCACGCGGCTCCACTTCTCCCCTCTCTCCAGCACCTCAAACCTCTCGCCGAACAACAACTGGTTCACCTGCTCCGACCGGTCGCTCCCTTCTGCCCTCATCGGACACAGCGGCAATGAACAAAATCCGTACATATTCTACAATTTTCCGTTTTCAACATACAGCGTTATCCGCTCCATCAGGTTGTCGCGCTTGTTATGCACCGGGTCATACCTTTCCTTCAGCCTGAATCCGAACACCCACGCAAACGACTGGTAAAATCCCGCCATCGCCTTCCCCTTCAACTCGCTCGCACATATATACGCCGACTTCCCCGTCTCCCTGTCCAGCAGCTTCAGCAGAACCTTCCCCTGGCTCACCGAGCACTTCTTCAACTCCGACGCATACTTTGCCATTATCTCATCCTCCTTCACCTTCATATACTTTTTTCTCTCGCTCTTTTTCATTCCCGCAGTCTCCCTTTCTATTATCTCCAGTTCCTTCCTCGCCGCCTTCGCATACGGCAACATCTTCTTTATATTCCTTATCAGCCTCGCATTCTGCCTTATCTCCTTCTCCGTCAGCGTCACCTGCCTCTCTATCAGCACCTCCTTCAGGTAATACCTCAGCAGCGTGTCGCCCCCGATCACCACGGCCAGCTGGTAGTTCGGCTTCCCCTCCACAGGCGTAAGCCCCTGTCCCTTAGCGCCCATCACGGCACCAAGCAGCAAAACCAGTATGACTATCTTCCTATACATTATATTATATACACCTTATTAATAACGTGGCAACAGAAAAAATATTGCCCTCCTCAAAACATTTTTTCCATTTTAGTACCCCTCGCCCCCTTTTTCTTGCACCACCATAACCTCCAAAATCATATTTCAAAATCCAAAACTCAAGACTCAAGACTTAAGACTCAAGACTCAAACTTCTGCCATTTCTGTCAGTACCCCTCCAAAAAACTGACCACCGACCACACAAGAACTTTCAATTTTCAATTCTCAATTTAACCATAGACTTACCATAGAGTTGATACCTACTTGTGTCCTAGTTGCCAGCAACTTAGCTTTTATCGATTTTCTCCCCCTCTTCAACTTTTTGTCAATTTCCGCACACCTTCCATAACTCCACTGTAAACCAACGACTTAATCCAAAATTACCCAAAATTTTAACATTTCCTGCCATTGTTGTCAGTACCCCCGATTTTCACCCCTTCGCCATGCCGATTTTTACCCCTGTTGAAAAAAAAATTTTACTACCCACGCAATATTTTTTACAATTTCACGTACTAATATTATGGATACGGGTAAAACGTCCGTCCCAATTTAATCATAAATAAGCAAGCAACTGTACAGATATGAAGAACAACATCATCACCCCGAAAACGACTCTCCTCCTCTTCCTCGTCGCTGCCCTCGCTCTCCCCCTCAACTCCACCTTCGCCCAGTCTGACAGCTGGGCCTCGCGCGCTGCCGCCATCACCAAAGGTGCCAAGACCCACTCCCAGAAAGCCCGCGCCATATACAACTGGATCTGCGGCAACATCGCCTACGACACCGAAAAGAAAATCAACACAGCCGAGGATTGCTGGGAAAACCACAAAGGCGTTTGCCAAGCCTACGCCGACCTCTACGTGTCGCTGGCCTCCGCCGCCGGCCTCGAAGCCCGTACCGTGAAAGGCAACTGCGCACAGAACGAGCTCAAACTCTCCAAGAAAGCGACAGCCAAAAAACTCGAGCCCCACAATTGGGTCATCGTGAAAGTCGAGAAAGGCGAAATACTCATCGACCCCACTTGGGGCGCCGGCTACGTCTCCTCGAAAGACCACACCTTCCACTTCAACACCAACCACGACGAATGGTACGATGTTGACCCCTACTGGATGATATTCTCCCACTTCCCCGACAAGAAAGAAGACCAGCTCATCGCTCAGCCCATCGAGCTCAAACGCTTCAAAAACCTCCCCACCCTCTACCCCTACCTCGGACTCTACGGCCTCGACGGCAAACAGATATACGACCTCTGCCAGGAACGCCAGCGCCCCCCCATCTTCTACGACAACTACACCTACCGCCCCTGGACCAAGGTGCGCCTCACCAACATCCCGAAAAACCGCACCATGATCGCCGGTCAGACCTACACCTTCGAGATCGAGAAAATCGACCCCTCCACCTCACTCTCCATCGTCAGCTCCAGGCACGACTCCATCCTCGAAGCAACACCATGGCTCCGCACCGGAAAACACTTCACCATCCACGTCACTCCCACTTCCGCCGACACCATTTCTCTCAACATCGGAGGTTCCCACGCCATCAGCTACATCGTCGAGCTCGCCGGCTTCTCCGTCTCCGAACGCCAGACCGTCTATTTCGCCCCCGGCAACCTCCGCTACGACATCAGATCCAAGAAATACGTGTTCCAACAGCACCAATACGACCAGCCCAGCTCACGCTCCGGCAAAGTCGAATTCTTCCGCTGGGGAACCGGCGAAAACCCGACCCTCGATAACGCCGACATCGCCAACTACGCCTCCTTCTCCGACTGGGGCGCCAACGTGAAACCCGGCAAATGGCGCACCCTCACCATCCTCGAATGGCGCTACCTCCTCACCAAACGCGAAGGCGCCAAAGAGAAGGTGGCTCTCGCCTCCGTTTGCGGACGCCACGGCCTTCTCCTCCTCCCCGACGAGTGGTCCACTCCCAAGTCCTGCACCTTCACCCCCGGCTTCCGCCGCGGATACCTCACCAACGTCTATAACCTCAAACAATGGGAAGACATGGAGAAAATCGGCGCCATATTCCTCCCAGCCGTAGGCAACCTCACCCCCGACGGCAAAGAATGGGGCCGCTACTCCTACGGCCGCTACTGGACCGCTACTGCCGAAACTGACAAAAACTCCGCAGGCGCTCTCATCTTCGGCTCCGACGTCATATCCACCGGCTCCGACACCCGCAACTACGGACTCCCCGTCCGCCTCGTAAAAGAACGCCCCTCCTCCTCCGCCCCCGCAGCTTCCTCCACCCAATCCCCAAAAACGCAACAACCCAAACCCTCCACAACCCGATAAACAATAAAACGACACAACGAACAACAAATAGAAAGCGGGCAGCAAAACTGCCCGCTTTCTGATTCTATTTCCCACCACTCCTCTACAACAAATCCCCGCTCAAAAAAATACTCATCCGTTCGCTTCCTGTATCGTTCCCCACACTGTAGCTCCCGCACCTCAATATGTCGTTCCGGTCGCAGTGGTGCAAATATTTCAGCAGGGCGAACTTGTCCTGCGGATGCTCGTCGATATACTTCAGCATGGTGTATGCCACCAGCCTCCGATAGTGGTTATAGCGCAGATTGGGCGAATAGCTGTCACGCGACAACCCCGAATATCTCAGGTTGTATGCCGTCCTATAGGCCCTCCACACCAAGTCGAGCAACACCGAATACCGCCCTTCTTCCATTATCTTCTCTGCCTCTCTTATATGTATCGAGTCGAAACTGTACGTCCCCAACATCGCAAACACCATCGCCGCCCGTGTGTCGAAATCTTTCTCCTTCGCTATCGACTCCTCCAGTTCTTTTATCTTCTCTTCCGTAGGATCGTCTGCCGCATTGGTAAATTCTTTATACACCGGCGGAAACCATCGGGCGGGCGTCACCGACTCTCTGTCGGGCACATCGCCTTCTCCTATTTCGCTCATATAATGGCCGTAACGTTCCGTAAACGATTCTCTCAACGATTCTTTTGCCTCCTCCAAGTCGCCAAACGCCGGACCGCTGACTGCCACATACTTATCTCCCTCCTCTTCGTCAACCTCCACCAGCTCCTCGTCTCCTTTCTTCATCGTCTTTATATATTCTGCCACATATTCTTGGAACCGCTCTCTTATCTCTTTGTCTTCTATGATGTCTGCCTTCACTCTGCCCAACGCCTCTGCAAAATATGCCGCACCCTCCGTGGTCCACTTGTAATAGTCCAGGTCGGTTTCTATTCGCCTATATATCTCCAAATAGTTGTATATGTCTATCAAATCTTTTATCAGCTTGGGATTCTTCCACTTCTTGCCTTGCGGCATCGGCTGTATCCGGTCACACAAGAACTTGCCAAAGTCTATACTGTCTTCCACCGCCAAAATCGCCGTGTCTGACATCAGCTGCTGATAGGTCTTGTCTCCTCCTGTCTGCTGCTTCCCTTTGTCGCCGCCTCCCCACAGGCCGCACAGCACTACAAGCACAACTACAAACAAACTCTTCATATCTCTCCCTCTTCCTATCCGAGAAATCCCTGCTCTTTCAGGTATTTCTCAAGTTTTGCCGAGATTTCTTCGTTCTGCTTCCTCGGATAGCGTTTCTCCGTGAAGAGTTCGGCCAGGTTTCTCACCCCGTTCTGCCTCACCATTTCTTGGTTGAACGGAAACTCTTCCCTCAACTGGTGTATCCTGCGGATATCGTCATCGCTATATGCCTTGTACTCTCTCTCATGCACTATCCCCTCCAACGGCAGCCTCTCCGACTGGGCAGGCTCTTCGTCGGCATAGCCTATCGATAGTGTTATCACCGGCACCACTCCCTTGGGCAGTTTCAGCAGTTCTCCAATCTCGGGCGCGTTGTACAACACTGTCCCGAGATAGCAGAACCCCAACCCTTCCGCTTCTGCGGCCACACACAGGTTTTGCGCAAAGAGCGAGGCGTCTATCGTCGCCGACAACAGCCACAGCAGGTTGCCGTAGGGCGTGTCGCAGCCCGACTGCTCGCACCACAGGTGGTATCTGTTCACGTCGGCACATATCGTCAGGTACATCGGAGCGGTGCTCCCTTGACCGTAGTGCCACTGCGACAAGGCTTTACGTTCTTCCTCTCCTCTGGTCACCACCACCGAGTAAAGCTGCATATTTCCTGTGTTCGAAGCTCTCGCCCCACACTCTATCAGCCTCTCCAGCACCCCCTGGCTTATCTCTTTCTCTTTGTAACGCCTGACGCTCCTGTGGCTCAGCAATAGTTCTGTCGTTGTCATATATCTTTCTTTATTAATCTTTTACACCTTTTCTGCTGCAGCATAAACTGCCTGCTTTATAAATAAACGTACATTTTTGTAATTTATTGTGCATTTTTCCGTATAAGTATTGTTTATTGCGTAAAATATAATAGTATGAATATAATAATAGCTGGCGACGGCGAGGTCGGATTCCATCTGGCCAAACAGCTCACGGAGTTGAGCTTCAACATCACTGTCGTCGACCCTCATAGTGAACTCCTCAAAAAGCTCGAAAGCGAGAGCGACTTGCTGACCATTGCAGGAGAAGCTACATCTCCCCGTATCCTTGAGGAGGCCAACGTCCGCGAGTGCGACCTCTTCCTCGCCGTGCTCCACGACGAGAGTGTCAACCTCATGGCCTGCTGCCTGGCACGTAAATTGGGTGCCAAGAAGACTGTGGCTCGCGTGAGCAATGCCGAACTCCTCGGCGATCGCCACCGTTCTATGTTCCGCGAACTCGGCGTCGACGAGATGGTATGCCCCGAACGTATCGCGGCGAAAGAGATCACCAACCTCCTCAACAATAACGTGGCTACCGAGACTTTCGACTTCACCGGCGGCCTCCTCACCATGTACCTCCTGCGTCTCGACCGGGGCAGCGCTGTCGTGGGCCTCAGCGTGAAGGATCTCTCGCAGACTTACCACTCTCTTCGCGCCCACATAGTTGCTACTGTGCGCAACGGCGAGACCATCATCCCTCACGCCGATTTTGTATTCCGCGAAGGGGACTTGGCCTACATCATCAGCGAACGGCAACAGCTCGACGAAATCAAGAAGGTGGTGGGCAAGGAGACGGTGAAAGTCAAAAACGCCATGATTGCCGGTGGTGGCCGCATCGGCCGCTATGCGGCTCTCACTCTCAAGGATCGCCTTTCTATCACTCTTATCGAAGAGGATCGCCGCCGTTGTTCTGAACTCTCCGAAATCCTCGGCAACACGCTCATCATCAACGGCGACGCTACGGACATCGACCTCCTCAAGGAGGAAGGCCTGGCCAACCAGGACGCTTTCATAGCTGTCACCAATTCTTCGGAAACTAACGTGCTCACTTGCCTCCACGCCAAACAGCTGGGCGTCAAGAAGACTATCGCTCTTGTGGAAAACACGGGATTCATCAGCCTCTCTCAGGATATCGGCATCGACACCATTATTAACAAGAAGCTCATCACGGCAAGCTACATCGCCCGTTTCATCGTCACTGCCGAAGCGGTCAGCAGCAAGTGGCTCAGCGGAACCAACGCCGAACTCATCGAGTTTGTCGTGGGAAAACGCTCGGCTGCCACCCGCAAGCCTATCGGCGAACTGAAAGTGCCTCACGACGCCACCATCGGTGGCATCGTCCGCGACGACAAGGTTCTCCTGCCCTCTCGCGACACTCAGCTTGCTGCCGGTGACCGTGTGGTGGTGTTCATGCTTCCCAAGGTGATGGCTCAGGTGGCTCGCCTCTTCAAGGGCAACGACATTCCTTTCTTTTCTCATCTCGACAGCGACAGTCTGTGAACCACTCCAAATCATACCGCCTCGCCAACTACCGTCTGATGGCTTTCATCTGCGGCGCCTTGCTACTCGTCTTGGCTGCCGCCATGCTCCTCCCTTTGGTAGTCTCTCTCATCGTGGACGACGGAGCCCTGCCTGCCCTGCTCATCTCGGAGGCTGTCAATATCGTCCTCGGATGTCTCCTCTATTTCCTCGCGGGTCACCGCCACGACAACGAGTTGCTTGGCCGCGAAAGCTTCTGGACCACTGCCTTTGCCTGGATTCTCGTCCCTTTGGCGGGGGCTGTCCCTTTCATGTTGCCGCCTCTCTCTTTGTCTCCTGCTGACGCTATCTTCGAAAGTGTATCGGGATTCACCACCACGGGCTCTTCTGTCATCCCTTCCCCCGAGTCTCTCCCTCTCAGCCTCCTCCTTTGGCGCCATATCTCCCAGTGGCTCGGCGGCTTGGGCCTTATGCTCATCATTGTGGCTCTCCACCGCAATCTCAGGGTGGGTAGCCTTCGTCTCTACGACGCCGAATTCTCCGGCACGGTTCAGCGCAAGCTGCACCCTCGCATCGCCACTTCGGTGTCTTACATGTGGCAGGTCTATCTTATACTTACTGTTGTCTTGTTCGCAGGTCTCTTGGCCTGCGGCAACGGTCTCCGCTCCTCTTTCTGCCTCGCTCTCAGCGCCGTCAGCACCGGAGGGTTCCTCCCTTCCTCCGACGCTCTCGCCTCCGCCAATGTCCCCTCGCTGGTCCTTATCGGGTTGTTTATGTGGTTCAGCGGCGTCAATGTTGCTCTGCTTCACCACCTCTTCCACGGCCGCGTGTCCAATCTCTTCCGCGACGACGAGTTCCGAACCTACTCTGCCGTCTCTCTCTTCGCCGCTCTCGCCTGCTTCTTGGCTCTCTCCTTCTCGGGCGGCAACTCCTGGCATTCTCTCGGCTACGGCCTCTTCCACGTCTCTTCCACCATATCCACCTGTGGCCTCGTCCTCGACAACTCTGTGGATTGGCCCCCTCTGGTCGGTGTCGTCACTTTTCTCCTCATCATCCTCGGTGCCTCCTCGGGCAGCACCGGCGGCGGCATCAAGGTCAAGCGTATCATGATTCTGCGACGTTATGTGAACAACTACATCTCCCGCATGCTCCATCCCAACGTGGTCTTCTCTGTACGCCTCAACGGTGTCTCCCTCTCGGGCGACTATGTCGCAAAGGTCTTCGCTTTCCTTTTCCTCTACGTGCTTTTTGTGGTCGCCGGTGGTGTCGTCCTCGCCCTCTGTGGCTGCGACATTCCCACTGCTCTCACCGTGGCTGCAGCCAACATCGCAAACCTCGGCCCCACCCCTCTCATCAACTCCCTCTCCCCTCTCTTCTCCTATGCCGCTCTCCCTCTGGCGGCCAAAGTTTCTCTCATGGTCCTTATGATTGCCGGACGCATCGAGATCTTCGCTCTCCTCGCCCTCTTTTCTCCGGCCTATTGGCATAAACGTTAAATACTGTCCGCTCGTGAACGACTTCCGCTACATACTGCGCTTCCTGGGTCTCCTCCTTCTTGCCGAAGGGGCCATGATGCTCCTCTGCCTCTCGGCCTCTCTCTACTTCCGCGACGGGGCCTGGCTCCCCATCCTCCTCTCGGGCGCCATCTCGCTCTCCTCCGGTCTCCTCCTCTTCCTCGCCAACTTCCGCTGCCGACGCCTCGAGAAGAAACGCCTCGCCTACCTCCTTGTCTCGCTCATGTGGATTGTCCTCGGACTCTTCGGCTCGCTCCCCTTCCTCCTCTCCCATTCGGTCGCCAGCTTCTTCGACGCGCTCTTCGAGTCTCTTTCGGGTCTCACCGCCACCGGCGCCACCGCTCTCCCCGACATCGAAAGCCTTCCCCAGTCGGTCCTCCTCTGGCGCAGCCTCTCCCAGTGGATCGGCGGATTCGGCATCATCTTGCTCGTCCTCGCCATCGCCCCTCGCTTGGGAATCAACAAATACAGCCTCTACACCGCCGAAGCCTCCGGGGCCGACAACTCCTCCAAGTCCTCCATCCGCATGTCCACCACCATCCGTCGCATGCTCGTCATCTATCTCTCCCTCTCCGCCGCCTTCTTCCTCCTCCTCTGCCTCTCCGGCCTCTCCCCCTGGGCAAGCCTCAACCTCGTCTTCACCAACATCAGCAGCGGCGGATTCTCCATCTACAACGACGGCATCGCCCGACTCTCCCATTCCCAGCAGCTCCTCATCGCCGCAGCCATGTGGTTCAGCGGCATAAGCTTCGCCATGCTCTACGACCTCTTCACCTTCAAGATAAGCCGCCTCCGCCACAAGCTCGACCAGTTCGGCTTCTACGCCTCCGTCACACTCTTCGCCGTCCTCACCATCAGCCTATACCTCCGACTCCGCCTCAACCTCTCCACCTCCGACTCCCTACGCCTCGGCATCATCCAGGCCACCAGCGCCATCACCACCTCCGGCACCATGGCCGCCGATGTCACCCTCTGGAGCCCTCTCGCCAACTACGTCTTCATGATCCTCGCTCTCTGCGGAGCCATGGCAGGCAGCACCTCCGGCGGTCTCAAAGCCATGCGCGTCCTCATCCTCCTCCGCAACGTACGCATGCACCTCATCCAACGGCTCCATCCAAACTCCACCAACCCCATACGCCTCAACGGCCACCCCGTCTCCCCCTCCATCTCCACCAACGTCATGGTCATCTTCTTCCTCTACGTCTTCACTCTCCTCCTCGGCTCCTCTCTCCTCATCACCTTCGGCGAATCCCCCACCGAGTCCATCGGCGCAGCCGTAGGCTGCCTCTCCGGCTACGGTCCCGGCCTCGCCTCCACCGGCGGCTTCGGCTCCTACGCCGCCTTCTCCCCAGCCTCCAAAGCCCTCTGCTCCCTCCTCATGATACTCGGCCGCCTCGAATGCCTCACTGTCCTAATCCTCCTGACACGCAAATTCTGGCACCGCTAACCCCACCCTCCCCCCCCACACCCACACCTTATATTATATATAGCCTCTATAAATTCTATAGATTCTATAAATTCTATCCCCCCCTATAAGTCCCATTAGACCTATTAGTCCTATTAGTCTTATCCCCCCCCCATTAGACCAATTAGACTAATTAGACTAATTAGACTAATCAGTCCCATAATCCCCCCCTAGTTCATCTAGAAAATCCAGTTCATCTAGTCCAAATTTCTCATTTTTCACCCCCAAATCAATTAAAATTTAACCTTAGCGTTACCATAGACTAGATACCTACATGATACCTAGTTACCAGCAAATTAGAAAAAGCCATAAAAATAAAA
>JAFRTM010000018.1 GCA_017439185.1 Bacteroidales bacterium
GCCCAGCAGGCCCACCGTTCCCACTTCTCCCTCGTCTCCACCTTCATCCACACCCTCGGCCCCATCTACAAGCTCGGCTACCAGCACTATAACCCCGACCTCTCACCACGCGCCAACCTCTTCCACCACATCTACTACGACGCCGTCAACCCCCAAACCCTCACCCTCGACCCCGCCCAAGTCCTCATCTCCCGCGGCACCCTCCCCACATTCCAGCCCACAGCCGTAACCCACACATCCTCAGCCATCACCCTCCGCTGGCACCTCACCCAAGGCTCACCCCAAGACCAGCTCCACCTCCTCCTCTACAACGTCTCCCAAGCCACCTCACGCCCCTACTACAACGCCGCCTCCCGCGCCACCGCCCACCTCACCATCACCCTCCCCGCCACCTGGGACCCCGCCGACCACATTATATTATACGCCTTCTGGCACAACCCCGCCACCCACGCCAACTCCGACTCCACCATACCCCTCCAACTAAATTCCCCCAACAATCAAGACGAATACAATCAGCAACTTGTCCACCTCTCCCAAACCCTCACCCACTCCCACCGCCACCCCATACCCCCCAAACTCCTCGCCAAACTCCACAAACACTCAGCCCCCACTCCCGATTCCCCTCCTAAATAACCTTATCATTTATTCCTTTTCCATTATGATTGATTCCGCAAGACTCAAACAGGCATTCTCGCGCCATTTCAACGGCTCCGCCTCCCTCTTCTCCGCCCCGGGTCGCATCAACCTCATCGGCGAGCACACCGACTACAACGACGGTTTCGTCTTCCCTGGTGCCATCGACTTGGGCATCTCTGCCATGATAACCCCCAACGGTTCAAAGACCGTGAACCTCTACGCCATCGACATGGACCAGTCCTGCTCCTTCGACATAGAGAGCGTCACTCCTCCCGAGTCTGTCCATTTCCGTTACGTCTTCGGCGTGATTCGCGAGATGATTGCCGCCGGTATCGACGTTCAAGGCTTCGACGCCGTCTATGGCGGAGATGTTCCCCTTGGTGCCGGCATGAGCTCTTCGGCTGCTCTGGAATGCTGCTTCGCCTACGCCCTCAACGACCTCTTCGCCCAAGGCCGTCTCGACCGCATGACCCTGGCACGCATTGGCCAAGCCACCGAACACAAGCACATAGGCGTCATGTGCGGCATCATGGACCAGTTCGCCTCCATGCACGGCAAAGCCGGATCTCTCCTGCGGCTGGATTGCCGCAGCGGCGAATTCAGCTACTTCCCTTGGCACCCCGACGGATATCGCCTCGTGGCCATCAATAGCTGCGTCAAGCACGAACTCATTGGCTCTCCCTACAACGACCGCCGTGCCTCCTGCCATCGCGTCGCCACACTTGCCGGAGCGGAGACCCTGCGCGACTGTAGCCGCCAGACCCTAGAGCTGCTGCGGCCACAGCTATCCGACGAAGACTACCGCCGCGCCCTCTACGTCATCGGCGAGGAGCAGCGCGTGCTGGCAGTCTGCGACGCTTTAGAGAAGGACGACTACGAAGAGGTCGGACGCCAGATGTATCTCACCCACCAAGGCCTAAAAGAGGACTATGAAGTAAGCTGCGACGAGATAGACTTCCTGGTGGACCAAGCCAGAGAAGCGGGCGTCAGCGGCTCCCGCATCATGGGAGGCGGATTCGGCGGCTGCACCATCAACCTTGTCCGCAACGACATCTACGATACCTTCCTCGAAAAAGTACAGCAAGACTACCTCTCCCATTTCGGCATCGAATGCAAACCGATTCCCATAGTAATCAGCGACGGCGCTCGACGCCTGCAATAGCTATTCGCTAAGCACGGCGTGCAGTATCTGGTGCGACTGGAAGTCTTTGAAAGTGCTGAAATGGAACTGGAAATACAGCAACAAGGCGTCAATCAGTTCCCTCCGTTCGGCAAGCGGCGCCGTAGGCACCGGCATACTGCTGTCTGTGATCGACAGCTGGTAATGGTGCAGCAACAGGCTTAAGTGCGGCGTAAGCGTATCCGGCGTAACGTATGGTGCCACAAACGAGCCGTCTGACAGCGAGAACAGCGGCTGGTGTATTGAATAGTTGTTGAGTGGGGCTATGCCCAGGTGATTGGCGTGCGAGAGAAGGAACAGGAGCGGCAGCGAGGAATCCACCTTCGGCTTCAGTAGTTGCCCGTGCAGTCCTACAAGGTATTCAAACAATCCCGGCAACGGCTCTCCTTCCGGCAACGTCCGCAACAGCACCTCCGCAAAGAAAAACCGCAGCGAATTAACCACAATGTCCGACGGCAACGGCGGCTGTGCCGACGTCACCGATATGTCTTTAACATAATTGAGACTTGAACGGGGCGTGTCATACACCACCAAATCCAGCAGTGTAAACGGCGCCAGGAGGTTCTGCTTCTGCCTTGACGAATGGCTGCGGACTCCTTTCATTATATACGTCCTCAAACCCAGTTGCGATGTAAATATACGGACTATCACCGACGTCTCTGCGTGGGGCGTTGTCTGTATCACAAATCCTTGGGTAGAGACCAGCATCGTTTTCTGCGTCTTTTATTTTATTACCAACACCTTGGCCACCGACTTCATCTTGCCTTCCTCGTTGGAGGCAAACACAAAATAGACTCCACTGCTCACTCTATTCCCGTCGTGGTTGCGGATGTACCATATTGCCTGTCCCCCTTGTGCGGTGGTGGAATACACCACATGGCCGGCTTCATCTGTGACATGCACCACAGCGTTACGTGTAAATCCGCGGAAAGCCACAGGCCCGTCATACTCGGGCCTTACCGGGTTGGGAAACACATGTATAGGTTTCTCCGGCTGTGCCGTGGCGAACGTTGCCGTCGAGCGGTACGACTGGACTCCCATACTTGTTCCCACAAACACCTCTCCCGTTATCGGATGCAGCGCCACCGACACTATTCTGTTGGAATAAAGTGGCGAATTGGCAGTGGTAAAGTTCTCCAGCTGCTCAAGTCCATTGGCCGACAGCAGATAAAGACCTCCTGCCGAGGTGCCGACCCACTTGCGGTTGGCTCCATCTACCGCAATGGAGGTGATGTTCTCGTAGGCAAGCAGATATTCCACCTGCTCGCCTTCGGTAAAGAGTATATTGGAACAGGTTACCGGCGATTGCTCTCCGTTCCCTCCGTTGTTGAAGGTTTTATATGCGTCGTAGATAACTTTAATTCCCTTGTTTGTCGCAAGCCATATATGGCCGTTCTGGTCCTGTACCATGGCATTGATCGACGATGTCTCCATCTTGCTCCCGCTGTTTGGGTCGATATATGCGAGCTGACCGGTGGTTGGATTGTACGCATTGATGCGGTTTACCCTCCCCGAGAAGAATATATAGTTGTTCACACTGTCGTAAAGTATGTTGTATATTTCGTCGCCACGCACTATAGACGAAGTGTTATACGCCTCCCATTCGCCCGAGCGTTTGTGCTGCACCAGCGAATTGGGCACCAAACTGTTGGTACACCATAGATTTCCTTCCATATCGTACGTCACCGCACCGGTACGCAAGGCCGTAAAGCCTCCGGCCGAATAGGGTATCAGCGCACCCGACGAGTTTGTGTCATTATATACTATCTTCACCTCGTTGTCGTGGATATCTACAATTCCCGCTCCCCATGCTGCCGCCGAGAAGTGTGCCGCATCGTAGGGATCTACTGCGAGGTCTATGACATCGTAAAAGTACAATCGTGAGGGGTTGGACAAGTTTTGCCAATGCTGGTTTTGATAAGCATACACACTTCCCCCTATATAGAGGTTTGCATTGGTCGACGACTTCCCTCCAGGGCATACACCCACGCCATACGGCAGCGAGACGAGTTTGTACACGTTATCCGATGCCGGTCCTTCGGGAACCGTGGTAAACTGCGACCCGTCGGGTCTCTGAACGAGCAGTCCTGCCCAATCGTGGGCAATCCACAATGTACCATCTGATGTTGTAAGCGCATCGTTGGCAATCATCTCGCCATACTCAAATTCCTTCACCCTCTCTTGTATAGCGTAATTGCCGTCGAGTACCACCACCGAATCTGTCATGGCCACCGTAAGCCATTTGTCCGAAGCGTGTAACGTGCGTATGTCGCCGCTAAGCAGTGCCGTCGTACCCGAAAATAGGGTCACCTCCGAAGGGTCAAAGTTGTATGCCGCCGTTATAAGTTTGCCTCCGAAGGAAGCCAGGCTTGTCGGATGATATGCGTTCCATATCGCCGCCGTGTCACGGTGCCAGTTATTCTGTACATTGAGTAGACGTCCTTCCTTTGGAGCCTTATACAACCCATCGGGCATTGCCACGACTATCGTCGTATCTACAAATTCCACGTCGTATATCGGCAGATAGGTTCCTTCATCGGTGGTAAAGAAATAGGTATCCTCAACCTCATGCCGGTCAAGATCCACTACCGCCAACCCGAAACCGCATGCCAGATATGCCTTACGCTTATAGAATCTAATCCCGTTAATCGACTTGTCCCCCATATAGTTCCACTGCTTGATGCCCGAAACATTATAAAGTCTCCCTGAAACCAATAGGTCTATATTACCGTTGTTATACGCTACCAACAGTGTCTTGGTGGTTTTGTCGTAGCCGATACGGCGGATTCCCACATCGCTCAACCCCTTGCCTTTGGAAAGTGTTTCCAGAGTCAGGTCTTCAAGGTCATAGGTAAAAATGGCGTTGCCGCTTGCCGCATATACCATATTGGGCGCAGCCGTCAAGTGCTGTACCGAATAGCAAGAGAGGTATCCGGTCCAATCCCCTATCCTCTGCCCTATACAGGGAAGGGTCACCGCCAGAAATGCATAAATCACTATATGTCGTATGTAGCGCATCTTTATGCTTGTTTTTTATGCAGGAACAGCAGTTGCCACACTATGTAGAGAATTAGCGACACCAACGTACTCAATACGGAACTCAGCAGTATCTGCCACATATCGGCAAAACTGAATATCTGCAACGTGAAGTAGAGGAATGTGTATATAAAAGTGAGCAGAGCTGCATAGTATAGGAAATACTGATACGACACCGCATATATGCTCGGCACCATTATCGGTGATGTTTCGTTACGTGTAATTATACGGTCGGCAAACACCACCCGGCAGAAAGCCACAAGGGTGGCCGCACACGCATGAAATCCCAACATGTTGCAGAATATGTCCACCGTCATACCGGCAGCAAAGGCTATCACGAGTGTAAGGTTCTTGTTGAGCCTGGTAGGCAGCATCAGTATGGCAAGGAGGTATATCATCGGCGACACAAAGCCTCCGAGATACACATTATTGAGCACTACCACCTGAATCGCTATGAGAGCCACAAATCTTACTATATTACGAAATATCAACCTCTTCATTGTATCTCATTTATTGTTTCGTTGGTCAATTCTTCCTGTTCCTCTCTAAAACGGTTCTGTATCACATACACATGGCTGAGCTTGTTGAAGTCGGTAGCCAGCCTGATAGTAATATCGTAGAATCCGTTACCATGGTCGTCTGTGATGTCCGACACATATCCTACGGGTATCCCTTCGGGGAAGTCATTGGCAATACCTGAAGTGATTATTGTGTCGTTAGGCACAAGTTTGTGTGTGGTGGGTATGTCTGTCACCGAGGCGTAACGGTAGTCGCGACCGTTCCACTTCAACGTGCCGCTGGTACCTATACGTTTCACTTTCACGCTGTTGCTACTCGACATATGCAGCACCGGCATAATGGTGGCAAAATTCTGCGAGCAGTTAACCACAACCCCCACTATTCCTTGTGGAGACATCACCGCCATATCTCGCGCTATTCCCTGCCGCTTGCCTTTGTTTATCATTATGTAGTTATTCTTCTGCGCCCACGAGTTCTTTATCACCTGGGCTTCTGTAAAGGTGTAGCGCTGGTTGTACGTCGTATCGTTTATTTCGAAGGAAGTGGCGGTGTACGACACATAGCTCTCCGCCTGGTGTGCCCTTAGATATGCGTTTTCCTTGGCAAGTCGGTCGTTTTCCTCTTTCAGCGCGAAATATTCGTCAACCCGCGCCACATTTCCGTACCAGATGCCGGCCAAGGCCGTATTCCATCGCAGCACCATCGACTGCTGGTAGTATGTCGTTCTAACTATCAGCACTATTGATGTTACCATTAGTATGGTGAACACCAATATAAAATTGTATTTCTTTATGAACGCTATAAGTTGTTCCATTGTTCCTATCGGTCCTTTAGGCGAGGTAGTTTTCTATCACCCGGCGAGTTTCCTCGACGGCGGTTTCCAGGTCGTCGTTAATTATAGTGACATCAAAAGTGCTTGCTTGTTTCAATTCTTCGGCCGAGCGCCCCAATCGTTTTTGTATTGCCTCTTCTGTCTCGGTTCCGCGCTGGCGCAGACGGGTCTCTAAAACCTCCACACTGGGTGGCATCACGAAGATAGCCAGTGCGTCGTCTCCGAAATATTTTTTCAGGTTACGCCCACCATTGACATCTACGTCGAAAATGATGACGTGGCCATTGTCCCATATTCTTGTTATCTCCGACTTCAACGTGCCGTAGCAGGTTCCTTGGTATACCTCCTCCCATTCAAGAAAGTCGCCCTTTGCTACCCTTTGCTTAAACTCGTCGGGACTTATGAAGTAATAATCGACTCCGTCGCGCTCTCCCTGACGGGGAGCCCTCGAGGTGGCTGATATCGAAAACTCGAAATAGTCAAAATAGTTGTGCAGCTTCTTTATGATGGTGGTCTTGCCTGATCCCGAAGGTGCCGAAAACAATATTGCTTTACGATTGTCCATTGTCTGATTGTTAGAATTTGCGTTCCAGTATCTTGTAGAAGTTTTTTACCTCCAACGAATCCATATTCCAGTGGTACTGCTGTGCCACTCGACTCACACATGTCTCTGCCTCTTGGCGTGTGGTTGCCGCATTGAGTTCCAATATAAACTCGGTGTAGGCCCTCATGTTGTTCCCAAAAAGTGAGCCGACAAAACTGAACTTGTCGTTGATGTTTATCACAGTCCTGAGGTCGTCAACCTTATGCCCCATCGCCTGCTGGGCTACGTTGGCTCGTTGCTCCAGTTTGTCCCCCACTGTGACCACTGTCTGCTGGTGACTCGCCTCGGTCGACTGCGAAAGGTAGTCGAAGAGCGACGGTTCCTGTGTCGGTTTCTGCTCTGGCTCGGGTTCCGCCACGGGCTCTGGTGCTGGAGTATCCTCTACCTCATCCGGCAGAGGACTCTCCTGCGGCACTGTCTGCAGGTCGTCTTCTATGGTAGTAGCCATCGGCTCTGGCATTGGCTCTTCTTGGGGAACCTCCTCTGGCTCTGGCAACTCTTCTGTTATAGGCGTCTCTTCCTCCTCCAAAGGTTTCTCCTCAGGCTCCGATGGCTGGAACTCCATATCTACCAGCCCTTTGTTGCTGTTCTCTTCGAATAGGTCGGAATAGGATTCTTCCTTCTTTTCCAACACGGGCTCTGCTGTGGCTTCGGGCTCTCTGTTCTCCTCGGGAGGGGCAAACACATTACCGTAGAGTTTGTCGGTCAGGTCTGCCTTTAGTGGTTCGGGGGTCTTCTCCTGGGGTTCCTTCGGCTTGACGGCCATCAATTCTTCCTCGCTGCAATAATCCAACACTGTATCGTAGAACTGGCGCAACTGCTCGAGCAGTATGTCTCGTTCTATACGAGGAATGTTGCCATCGTACACTTCTATTCTCTTAACCATCGTCGCTATCCGTGCGAACTCTTCTGTCAGGTTGTTTCCCGTCTTGTTCATCTTTATTATGTGTTTATTTATTCAATGATGAGCGGGCTGACCGCTCTATGTATTTTCCTCTAATTGTTGTCTCCACACACCACAATAGCCGTATTCTTGGGTTTGCAGAGTGTTAGGATATCTTGTGCTTTTTTCAATGAGTCACGGCGTGTCTTTCCACACTCTACCACGAAAAGTATACAATCAACCTTTGCCGCCATAAGACGTGCCTCGGAGCTTTCTGTAATGTTGGGCAAATCTACCACAGCGTAGTCGTAGTTTCCTATCTCTTTTTCCACAAGTTCGGCCATTCGTGCGGCACCGCCTTTCTCTTGGTCGTTGAGAAAATGTACCCGGTTACCTCCCTCTGTGAGTTTCCGGCTGATATCTCCTGCCAAATCCGACGAGGTGCCACCCGGCTCTAACGATGTTACCAGCAGCGTTTTTATCTCTTTATCGGTGGCGAACATCTCCAGGTTTGTGCACAGGAGGGCCATCGCCTCGTCCTTGCCTTTGCGTGGCAATATTCCCAACCTCACAGTTCCTTCCAACTCTGCCTCCTCTGCCTTGGTAATTTTGTTGCCGGCCATCATCTTGAGTATGATCACCAGCGCGGGCAACGCTATACCGGCAAGCAACGCCAGTATCAAGGTCACTCCAGCCCTCGGCGTCTTGGCTTTGAGTGCGCCTGTGGGGTGTTCTATCACTCTTATGTTACTGGAGAGGAAGGCTTGTGAGAGCTCGTTCTCCTCGCGTTTCTGCAGGAGGTAGAGGTACAGTGACTCTTTGACCGTCTGTTGCCTTTCTTCGCTCAGCAGGTTCTTGGCCTGGGTGGGATTGGCGGCTATCCTGGCGTTGACCTTTGCTTCTCCTTTCTGCAGGTTCTTGAGTTGCGAGTTGAGGGCATATATGGTATTGTCCATCGAGGCGAGTATCGACTTTCTGAGTGTTGACAGCGTCCTGTCTGCCGATACCACCAGCGAGTTCTTCTCGCTGCTGTGTGCCGCCAGGTTGTTGCGTTTCAGCATCTGCTCGTTATATTCTGTTATCTGGCGTTCCACGCTGGCGTTGCTGACTCCCGATATCGAGGGTATAGGATTGTTGGCGTTGCTCTCATCGGCGAGGTATTCGCGTATGTATCGCGCCATCGACAGCTGGTTGTTGATGTCCATTATCTGCGTGTTGAGGGTGCTGCTCTCGTGCATATACAGCGAGGCTGCCGTCTGCACGTCGGGAACCATATTGGAACTCTTGTAACTCGATATCGAAGCGTCGAACCCCGACAATTCCTCCTCTATCACCGACAGCCGCTCGTTTATGAATTGCGTGGTATTGGCCGCCACCTGCGACTTGTTGACTCTCTGCTGGTCGTCATACACATCTCTAATGGCCAGGAGTATATCGTCGGCGCGGTCGCTCGATGGGTCGAGAATGGCAAGTCTTATGACGTCTGCCTGTTTGTCTGTCTGCGAGGCTTGCAGCTCTCCGAGATAGTCGAGCACCGTCTTGCGACGGGAATTCTTCTCCACCCTTATACTTGATTTCACAACCGTCTCGCAGTCGGCAAGGAAATTCACGGTTACACATCCGAATGGCGTCTCCACCGTGTCGCCGGCTCTCACCGTCATGGGTTTTGCTTTAAGACGATCGCCATTGAGCCTCCAATGGGAAAGTTTCACCGGGGCATCGGATGAATGGTCTTCCAGTATCTCCACATCCAGCCGGGCTTCGTCGTCGGCCTGCAGGTCCAAAAACTCAACTCTCAGTGGGTTTTCGTCTCCGTAGAGCATTTGGCGGTGGAATGGCGCAGCAACGGTATATTCCACATCGAGGTCAAGGCGACTCACCACTTCGTCCATTATGTCGTATGAGGTGAGAGCCTGTATCTCGTTGGAGACGTTGGAGCTGTTCGTGAACACTCCAAACGACGAAAGTCGGTTGAGGCTGCTGGCTACGCTGTTGTCGTTCTGGTCATCTTTTACCAGAACCTTCATCGAGCGTTCATAAGTAGGCGTGATAGCCTTATAAACGACTAATCCCACCAGGATCGCCACCGCTGCGGCGATGGCAAACCAATGCCATTTGCGAAGGCAGACCTTCACCACCTCTACCAGGTCGGGCATATTGCTTGGAGCGTTTTTTTGTGGAGTTGTATTATCTGTCTTCATAGGCTTAAGGTGACTTCTATAAATTGCTTTCTAATGATTTTGAGACTTATTTCGAGTAGATTGCTGTGCGGAAGGATGGCGCAATCGTGTGATTGTGCCTGACTGACAAACAACAAGATACCGAAAAAAGGCCAAGAGTATAGAATAGTTTGTTATTGTTCATATTGTATTGTATTGTATTGTATTGTTTTTTTATTTCAAACGTGAATTTATAGAAGTCACCTTAATTGAATCTGAGCGTGAGTCCCACCAATGTCGCTATCAGCGAGGCGATGCTTATCCAGAACGAGGCCGAGAGTACCGTGTTGCCGTTGATGGTGGAGGAGCGGGCCTTCTTCTCGCTGGGCTCCACATACACCATATCGTTCTGCTGCAGGTAATATACCGGCGACGTGAGCAGTTGCCGTCCGTCGCGAAGGTCCACCTGGTAGTTTTTCATCTTGTTGCCTTCCTGGCGCATCACCATTATGTTCGAACGCTTGGCGTCGATCGTTAGGTCTCCGGCACTGGCCAGTGCGTCCAGCAAGGTGTACTGGTCTCTGTTGATCGGCTGTCTTCCGGGATTGCGCACCTCTCCCATCACCGTGACTCCGAGGTCCATAAATTCTACCGTCACATTTGCGTTGAGTGCCTGTCCCTGTGCGGCAAGTTCGTTTTTGACCTTATCGGCTATCTCATGGCGCGACATGCCTGCCACCGTCAGTTTCCCCAACGTGGGAAAGTCTATCGTGCCGTCGGGCGCCACCGTGTAGCCCATCACTCCGTTACTCCCCGACACCGAGACTCGCGAGTTGCTCCCCATCACCTGGTTCACGTTGTACAGGTTGAAGAGGCTCGTCTGCTCGGGGTCGTCGCATTTCACCACTATGGCTATCTTGTCGCCCGCCTGCACTTTTATGGGGACCGGCTCCACCACGGTCACGGTGCTTATGCTGTCGCGGTCCTGGAAGTAGCTTATCTTCTTCGACGTGTTGCACGAAACCAATACCGCCGACAGTATCGCAACCGCTGCTATGATGTTTATCTTCATTGGTGTCTGTGATTATTCTTTTCCTTAAACCTTAGTACTCAAAACTTCCGTGTTCGCTCTTCACCGTCACTTGGGCGTGGTCGCAGGCCTCGCAATGGCCGATTATCTGTGCGTCGATGTTGAACGAGCGCGATATCTCCATAATTCCCTGGGCCGTCTGTTCGTCGGTGTATATCTCCATCCTGTGTCCCATATTGAACACCTTGTACATTTCTCTCCAGTCAGTCTCGCTCTGCTCGTGTATCATTCTGAACAGCGGTGGTGTCGGGAACAGGTTGTCTTTCACCACGTGCAGGTTGTCTATAAAGTGCAGCACTTTGGTCTGTGCACCGCCGCTACAGTGTATCATGCCGTCTATCTTGCCTCTGTAGTGGTCCAAAACCTGCTTGATGACCGGAGCGTATGTCCTCGTGGGCGAAAGCACCATCTTGCCGGCATCCACACCCGCCACCTCGGTGCTGTCGGTGAGTTTCTTCCCTCCACAGTAAACCACTTCGCCCGGAAGGCTCTGGTCGTACGACATCGGATATTTCTCGGCATAGAGATGGGCAAAGACGTCATGCCTTGCCGAGGTGAGGCCGTTGCTCCCCATTCCTCCGTTGTAGGCCTTCTCGTAAGTCGCCTGCCCGTACGAGGCAAGTCCCACTATCACGTCGCCGGCCTTGATGTGCCCGTTGTCTATCACTTCGCTGCGCTTCATCCTCGCGCTCACCGTGGAATCCACTATGATGGTCCTCACCAGGTCTCCCACGTCGGCTGTCTCTCCTCCGGTCAGGTATATGCCGATTCCCAGCTCTCTCATCTCTGCCAAAAACTCCTCGGTGCCGTTGATAACGGCGGCTATTACCTCGCCGGGCACCAGGTTCTTGTTCCTCCCTATCGTCGACGAAAGCAGTATGTTGTCGGTAGCTCCGACGCACAGCAGGTCGTCGAGGTTCATCACCACCGCATCGATGGCTATCCCCTTCCACACGCTCAGGTCGCCCGTCTCTTTCCAGTAGAGGTAGGCCAGGCTCGACTTTGTTCCCGCACCGTCGGCATGCATGATGTTGCAATAGTCTTTGTCGCCACCCAGCAGGTCGGGCAGTATCTTGCAAAATGCTTTCGGATACAATCCTTTGTCTATGTTCTTTATGGCGTTGTGCACATCCTCCTTGTCCGCACTCACGCCTCTTGCGTTATATTTTTCCATATTCTTGGGTATTGATTCAATTCTCATAACTCGCCAGCCTTCTGATGGCCAGCTCCTCATATCTCGTATGGGGAATTCCGTAGTTCACAAACGGGTGTATCGCTATTCCCCCACGGGGCGCGAATATCCCCTGCACCTCCATATATCGCGGCTCCAGCAACTTCACCAGGTCGTCGAGTATGATGTTCACCACATCCTCGTGAAAGTCCCCGTGGTTCCTGAATCCGAAGAAGTAAAGCTTCAGACTCTTGCTCTCCACCATCTTCTGGTCGGGAATATATCTTATCCGCAGCTCCGCAAAGTCGGGTTGCCCCGTGATCGGACACAGCGTCGTAAACTCCGGACACAAAAACTCCACCCAGTAATCTCTCTGGGGGTGACGGTTCTCGAACGTCTCGAGAATCGCAGGGTTATATGTCGAGGGAATCTCGGTATGCCGACCCAGGGCCACCAGCCCTTCCTCTTTGCGGTCTCTTGCAGTGTTGTCCATATATTTTTCTTCCATTTGTAATTGCTCAAAACTTTAATTTAAATAAAGAATACAATATAATAACGCCGCTTTTCCCCTTTTATTGTATAAGTTCAAAAAAAATTTCATCACGACAAAACCCACCACCCAAAAATTGACATAATGTCCGATTCCCCATCCTTCTCCAAATCCCCTTTTTACCCCTCCAAAGACTGACCACTGGACACTGACCTCTGACCTCTTTCCCAATAATAGACTTACCATAGAGTTGATACCTACTTGTGTCCTATGTGCCAACAACTTAGCTTTAACCGCTTTTCAACCGCCACTCTCTTTTTCTCTCAGAAAAACACAACAACACTACACCAATGTATATCAGTCACTTATCTCTATTTCAACAAAATCTTACCCCAAAATCCACCCTTTCGACTCTCCTACCCGGTTCCACCCTTCTTCTCCCCTGGCCCGACTCTCAAAAATATACCGAAATGCCGATTTCCGAAACTCCACTTTTCCCACTCGTCTCTCCCTTTTTCGAAAAAAAATCTCACCTTCACACAATATTTATTATATATATACGTTATATTAGATATTTTCTCAAACGATAAAAAAGAAAGGAAATAATCTATGTCATTGAAAAGAGTAATGGTACTTACGGGCGGCGGCGACTGCCCCGGACTGAACGCTGTCATTCGCGGCATCGTCAAGCGTGCCTCTCAGGAGAAAGACTGGGAGGTCGTCGGATGCATCGAGTCGTTCAACGGTGTGCTTCGCGAGCCTACCGAAATCAAAATCCTCGACGAGAAAGCAGTTGAAGGCCTGCAGATTCAAGGCGGCACCATCCTGGGCACCACCAACAAAGGCGGCCCCTTCGCCTGGCCCGTCAAAGAACCCGACGGCAGCTGGACCACCGTTGACCGCAGCGACGAGATGATCCGCAAACTCTCCTACCTCGGCATCGACGCCGTCATCAACATCGGCGGCGACGGCAGCCAGCGCATCTCCCTCGGTCTGGCTCAGAAAGGCCTCAAAATCGTGGGCGTTCCAAAGACCATCGACAACGACCTCTCCATGACCGACTACACCTTCGGCTTCCAGACCGCTGTCCAGATATGCACCGAGAGCATCGACAAGCTGGTAACCACCGCAGCAAGCCACAACCGAGTCTTCATCCTCGAAGTCATGGGACGTGACGCCGGTTGGATTGCCCTCCACAGCGCCATAGCCGGCGGAGCCGACGTCTGCATCATCCCGGAAATTCCCTACAACCTCGAAAAGATCAAGGAAAAGATTGAGCAGCGCTACAACAAACGCCACGGCTACTGCATCATCGTCGTCGCCGAAGGCGCCAAGCCTGCCGGCGGCTCCGTCACTGGCACCGTCACCGGCGAGGTAGGATACCAGCATATCAAGCTGGGCGGCATCGCCGAGCAGCTCGCTGCCGACCTCAAAGACGCTGGCATCGAACACGACATCCGCTGCACCATCCTCGGCCACCTCCAGCGCGGCGGCACCCCCATCGCCTTCGACCGCGTACTCGCCAGCGAGTTCGGCGTCCGCGCCATGGAATTTGTCCTCGAAGGCAAGTTCGGCCAGATGGTCGCCTACCACCACCCCGACATCGTCGGCATTCCGCTCGAAGAAGCCGTGAGGGAACAAAACCTCGTGAGCCCAACCTCCAACCTCGTCCACGCAGCCAAAGGCCTTGGCATCGAATTCGGCGACTAAAACCCATCCGGCAACATATATCTTATAACTTAAAACTCACAACTCAAAACTCAAGTTTATTAATGGAAAGCAAGAAGATAAAAAGCGCACTCATATCGGTATTTTATAAAGACGGCCTCGAGCCGATAGTACGTGAACTCAACCGCCAAGGGGTTACCATCTACTCCACCGGCGGCACCTACAAGTTCATCGCCGACCTCGGCATCGAGCCGGTGGCCGTGGAGTCTCTGACGGGATATCCCAGCATCCTCGGCGGCCGTGTCAAGACTCTCCACCCCAAAGTCTTCGGCGGCATTCTCAGTCGCCGCGACATCTACAGCGACGGCGAACAGCTCAAAGAATACGAAATCCCCGAGATTGACCTCGTGATTGTGGACCTCTACCCGTTCGAGCAGACCGTGGCAAGCGGCGCCGCCGAACAGGACATCATCGAGAAAATCGACATCGGTGGAATTTCCCTCATCCGCGCTGCCGCCAAGAACTTCAAAGACGTCATCATCGTCCCCGCTGTAAACCACTACCAGGAATTCCTCGACCTCTACAAGGCCAACGACGGCTGCACCTCTCTCGAGGAACGTCGCCGCTTCGCAGCCTATGCCTTCAACGTCAGCTCTCACTACGACACCGCCATCTTCAACTACTTCAACCGCGAGGAAGGCCTTCCGGTGTTCAAACAGTCGTTCGCCGACGGCACCACTCTCCGCTATGGCGAAAACCCGCACCAGAAAGGCGTTTACTACGGAAACCTGGACAAATGTTTCGACAAACTCAACGGCAAGGAAATCAGCTACAACAACCTCGGCGACATCGACGCCGCCTGCTACCTGATCGACGACTTCTCCGACACTGCCTTCGCCATCCTCAAGCACAACAACGCCTGCGGCATGGCTTGCGACCCCGACATTCTCGAGGCTTGGAAGAAAGCCCTGGCTGGCGACCCGGTAAGTGCCTTCGGCGGCGTCATCATCACCAACCGCACCATCACCAAGGCCGTAGCCGAAGAGATGCACAAGATCTTCTTCGAAGTCTGCATCGCTCCCGACTACGATGCCGACGCTCTGGAAATCCTCCGTGGAAAGAAGAACCGCATCATACTGAAGCGCAAAGATTTTACCATGCACCAGACCATGTTCCGCAGCGTCCTCGACGGCGTGCTGGTTCAAGACCGCGACAATGTGGTGCCCACGGCTGCCGAGATGGCCACCTCGGTAACTTCTACCCCCATAAGCAAGGAGCAGGCCGATGACCTCGCCTTCGCCACCATTCTGGTGAAGCACACCAAGAGCAACGCCATCGTGCTCGCCAAAGGTCGCCAGCTCTACGCCAGCGGCACAGGCCAGACTTCAAGGGTTGACGCCCTGAGGCAGGCCATTGCCAAAGCCCAGAGTTTCGGCTTCGACCTTAACGGGGCTGTGATGGCAAGCGACGCCTTCTTCCCATTCCCCGACTGTGTGGAGATTGCCCACGAGGCAGGCATTGCCGCTGTGGCTCACCCGGGCGGATCTATCCACGACCAGGACTCCATCGACTTCTGCGAACAGCACAAGATGGGAATGGCGATAACTGGCAAACGTCACTTCAAACACTAAACACCTAACCGCCATGAAACTGCAATTTATGGGTGCTGCCCGCGAAGTAACCGGCAGCAAACACCTCATAACAACAAAGAAGGGAGTAAAGATTCTCCTCGACTGCGGCATGTATCAGGGCAAGGGACTGGAGACCGACGCCATGAACCGAGACCTCGGCTTCGACCCTGCCGAGATTGACTATCTCGTACTCTCCCACGCCCACATCGACCACTCGGGCCTCATCCCCTATATCTACAAGCTCGGATTCCGCGGCACGGTAATATGCACTCCCGCCACCCGCGACCTCTGTGCCATAATGCTCGCCGATGCTGGCCGCATTCAGGAAGCCGATACCCACACCTTCAACAAGAAACGCAAAGCTCTGGGTCAGGAACCCGTGGAGCCTATATACACCGAAGAGGATGCCCAGGCATGTATGCAGTGCTTCATCAGCGTTCCCTACCACAAGAAGTTCAACATTGAGGGAGAGGTGACGGTTGAGTTCTTCGACGCCGGCCATATACTGGGCAGCGCCTGTGTGTATATGGAGATCAAGGAGGGCCGCAAGACCATTAAGCTCGGATTCACCGGCGACATCGGCCGCTACGACAAGAAGATTCTGAAAGACCCCGAACCGTTCCCTCAGGTGGATTACCTGATGATGGAATCGACCTACGGCGACCGTCTGCACACCACTCTCGACAACGCCGAGCAGGAGCTCCTGATGGCGGTGCTGGACACTTGCACCAAGAAGAAAGGCAAGCTCATCATTCCCTCCTTCGCCATCGGTAGGGCTCAGGAAATCATCTACGCCCTCGACCGCCTGCACACCCAAAGGCTGCTACCCGACATCGACGTTTTTGTGGACAGCCCTCTCAGCGTCTCTGCCACCAACATCATGAGACTACACGAGGAGTGCTTCAACGACGACATCAAAGCCTATATGGCGCAAAACATAGATCCTTTCGGTTTCGAACGGCTACAATACATCCAGTCGGTACAGGCCTCCAAGGCTCTCAACATGAGAAACAAGACCTGCATCATTATCTCCGCGTCGGGAATGATGGAGGCAGGACGTGTAAAGCACCACATAGCAAACAATATCGAGAATCCTAAGACCACAATTCTCTGCGTCGGCTACTGCGAGCCATCGACCCTCGGCGCCAAGATTATGAGAGGGGACAAGACTGTGTCTATCTTCGGCCACATCTACAACGTACGCTGCGACCTCAGGCGTATCGACTCTCTCTCGGGTCACGGAGACTACAACGAGATGATGCGCTACATCGCATGCCAGAACCCCAAGAAACTCAAACGTCTCTTCCTTGTCCACGGCGAAGAATCCACACAGCAAAACTTCGCCAACACTCTCGCCGAGGCCGGTTGGAAAAACATAACCATCCCTGCTTTCCGGGACGAGGTTGAACTGTGACAACGGAGACTGCGAAATGTTAAAATTGAAACTCACTGAAACAAAAAAGCACATAACTGCGTAATATAAACGAATACAAATAGAATTATATGGGACTTTTGTCAATTTTCAACAAAGAGATAGCAATGGACCTTGGCACAGCCAACTCCATAGTAATTTACAACGACCAGGTTGTCATAGACGAACCGTCTATAGTAGCCGTTGACCGCACCACAGGAGAAATTAAGGCTGTAGGAAGAGTTGCCCTTGAGATGGATGGTAAAACCGGCAATCCTGAACTGCGCACCGGCAACACTAACATCGAGACCATTCGCCCGTTGAAAGGCGGCGTGATTGCAGACTACGAGATGGCTCAGCACCTCATCCGCAAACTCATAGGCATGACCAATATCAGCCGTTCCTTTATGCCCCCGTCGCTGAGAATGGTGATATGCATCCCTTCCGGTATCACCAACGTGGAGCAGCGTGCCGTACGCGAAGCCGCCGAGCAGGCGGGTGCCAAGGAAATTCGTATGATTCACGAACCCATGGCTGCCGCCATAGGTATCGGCATTGACGTGCTTGCCCCCTGCGGCCACATGATAGTGGACATCGGAGGCGGTACCGCCGAAATCGCCGTCATATCTCTTGGCGGCATATCGTGCAACAACTCTATCAGGGTTGCGGGCGACCAATTCAACGACGACATCGTGAACTTTATGCGCCAACAGCACAATATGGTCATCGGCGTACGCACTGCCGAGAAGGTGAAACTGGCAGTAGGTTCGGCTATAACCGAACTCGCAGAAGAGCCGGAGGACTTCCCCTGCCTCGGACGTGATATGCTCACCGGCCTACCCAAGGAAATCACCGTCAACTACAAGGAAATATCCCACGCCCTCGACAAATCGGTGGCACGCATTGAGACGGCAGTACTCGAAACCCTGTCGCAGACTCCTCCCGAGCTGGCTGCCGATATCTACCAAAACGGCATATACCTCGCCGGCGGTGGTGCCTTGCTGCGCGGCCTCGACGAGCGTATCGCCAGCAAGACCAAACTGAAGGTACACATTGCCGACGACCCTCTGCGCGCAGTGGCTCGTGGTACGGGCATAGCTCTGAAGAATTTCACACGCTACGCTTTCCTCATAAAATAGGAAACAAGCGAATCATAAAAAGAAAGAGAGACTTCCAAACGGAGGTCTCTCTTTTATTTTACCAGATAGATTCCGTTATAGGGTCCCTATCTGCATCAGTATTTTCTCCAGTTGGGGTTTCACCTGACTAGTCGGACAGGTAAAGTTATTGGCCATTACCGAGAAGCAGAGCAACTCGCCTTTGGCGGTTGTCACATAGCCCGCATAAGTCTTCACCCCGTCCATTGTGCCGCTCTTCACCTTCATCGCCACATTGGCAGGCAGTTTAGGCAACATATTCTTTGCGGTACCTGATTCCCCTACCTTGGCGAGAGATTTGCTGAAATCGCCATATATATTTTGGCTCGCCACCTGCTTGAGAAAACGGCACACGAAGTCGCCCGTCACTCTGTTCTGACGAGAAAGGCCACTACCGTCGGAAAACTTCACTCCGTCCATTGTCAGCCCTTTCTCTTTACAGTAGGCCTCAACTGCCTTGACTCCGTTTTCGTAACTTCCCTTGCCGTAGGCTTTATACCCGAGATACTTTAATATACACTCGGCGTATGTGTTGTTTGACGTAAGGTTTGTATATTGGGCAATAACGTAATAGGTGTTTGAGTAATAGTCTATAATCTCCTTGCCGTATGAATGACGCGTATGTTCCAATGTCACCGACGACGACACCGGAACCCCATGCTTTCTGAGATAGTCTGCAAACAGGGCGGCACAGTTCTCTGCCGGATGGGGCATCGCACCACGCACCTGAAAGTTACTCTTGCCCATTGGCACCGTGCCGTCGAAAACTCTCACCATACTGCTCGGATCGCCATAGATTATCACATTGTCGCCCGTACCCTCGGCTCCGGTATTCACGTTGTTCTGCGTGTTCAGCTTAAGCCCTTTTGGCTCTATCCTGTCAAGGTCGGCAGGATAACCCACCTTCTTGCCGGGTGTAAAATAGGCGAAGAACATGTTCTCGTGGAAGTTAAGCCCGCAGACTCCGCTACCATAGTAGTTTCCCACATCGCCCCACTGCCAAGTGTCGTGCAGTATCTTGTTGTCGAAGATGGTTGCATCGTAGCATATACGCCCATCAACGCCCTTTATTCCTGCTTTCCTCAATGCAGCCGCCCATGTAGCGAACAGCGTGTCGGGAGTCGTCTGGCGGTAACGGTATGAGCCTAATATCGGATCGCCTCCTCCGACTATCACCACATCTCCATGCAACACTCCGTTGTTGTCCAATCGCCCCACATATTTGAGCGTGGTCTTAAAGCGGAAAGTGGAACCCAGACGGTCAAAACCGACAGCCGTGGTAAAAAGCTTGTTCATCGACGCTGGCACCATCGACCGTTGGGAGTCATACCTATAGACACTTGCGTTGTTCGTTATATTATATACCGTCACCGACAGCGATGCCGACTTCAGTGCCGACGACCGCTGGGCTTCTTTGACTGCCTGGTCAAGTTTCGTGGTGTTCTGTGCCAATGCCATTGCTGCCACCGCCAGCATCACCGTTAACATCCATCCCTTTTTCATATCGTTCATTTTTCTTCGTTATACATATTGTTACATTTCTCTATGCTCGCAAGCATAGCATCGCGGCCGTACCCAGACTGCGACGAGGTGAGTATCATCTCGGGCAACTCTTCCCATCTCTCCGACATGACTCTCTTGAACATCGCCACATTGCCCATCACCTCTTTTTGTTTTTCTTTGTCTATCTTGGTAAAGACTATCGTCAGCGGAATACCGTTTTCGCCGAGAAAATCTATAAATTCAAGGTCTATGGTTTGCGGTTTCAGGCGAGAATCCACCAGCACATACACATTTACCAGCGTCTCTCGCTTGAGCATATAGTCTCCGGTCATCTTCTGCCATTTTTCCCTCGCACTCTTCGAAGTACGCGCATAGCCGTATCCCGGCAAATCCACTATATACCATTCCCCGTTGACCAGGAAATGGTTTATCAGCTGAGTCTTACCCGGTCTCCCGCTCGTCTTGGCCAGCCCTTTCACTCCTGTGAGCATATTGATCAGCGACGACTTGCCGACGTTACTCCTCCCTATGAAAGCATACTCCGGCAATCCTGTGGCGGGACACTTGGCGTAACTTGAGTTGCTCACTATGAACTCAGCTTTTTTTACTTCCATTTTTCTTCTCCTTTCGTTTACGTTCCCGCGCCTGCTTGATACGCTCGCCCACCGTCTCCCGCTTCTTGCGCTCGGGGTGTTCCGACTTCATCTGCCGCAACGCCTCCAGCTCTTGCCGCTCGTCGTCGTTTTTCCGTCTCCACCATGGCGTTCTCTTCATGTTTATCTTGAAGAGCCGCCGGCGGTCGAACTTCTCGTTCTTGGCCTCGTACGACTCGAAATAGCGGCTTCTCTTCTCGGGATACAGATCTCTCAATGTGACCATTATGCCCGTCTCGTCAACACCTCCAAATCCTTTGGTCATGGCGGTCCCGAACGTCCTCATCGTGGACGACAGGTTCATATAGGCGTTCACCAGCGGCGGCACACTCGTCCCCAGTTCTCTCACGTTCCTTACCAGCGTTTGGTAGTCTTCTTTATAGTTACGGCCGCTAAACATCTTGTGCAGCTCGTTATAGTCGGTCACCACCTCCCTCGGCTCGTAGGGCCACATCAGGCCGTCCTTGTCCGGGAAGTGTTTCTGGTAGAAATAGAGTATCATGTCCTTCGCTCTCGCGTTCATCTGCGAATACATCGTTATCTTGCCGAAGAAATAGCGTGTCTCGGGAATCTCCATCGCCAAGCATCCCAGTCCGTCCCACAAGTTGTCGAGCGAATACATGCCCTTCCTCAGGTTGGTGCCTGGCTGGAAGGCAGGTTGAACAAACGCCCTGCCCAACTCAACCGTGTAAGGCAGATACTCCTTCACGAACTCCTCGCTGTACTGAAACTCCGACGCCGCCGACGTGGCAAAAGTCCCGTCGCCTCTCACCATCATATTTGTCCCGTGGATAAACCGGTACGCTCCCACTATCTCCTCATCTTCCGGTGACCACACGAACAGCTGTTTGTAGCAATATGGCTCCGGCAGCAGGTCATACTCGTCTATGTCCATCGTGTTGCCTGTGCCACCTCCTTGCAGGGCGAAACTCAACTCCCTCAGCCGCCCTATCTCCTGCATCAGGTTCGGCGACCGGTGTGCCGTGGTCACATATATCTCCTTGTTGCCGTAATTCGTTTTCCTCAAGAAATGCCGCTCCTTCAGCTCCTTCACCAGCAGCTGCCTCTCCACCGGCTCTCTCACATAACTCACGTCTATTTCGCTCTTTTCTTCCATTTTATCTCATTTATTCCTTAAACTTAGCCTCCGGGTCGTCCTTCAGCCTATAAACATACTCCCTTACCGCCGTCGCCCATTCCACCGCCGTGCGGCTCTTGTCAAACTCCTGCCAGCCGATCCTCTCCCCCACCACCAGCCTCATCTTCTTCCCCTTCTGCGCAAACATCTCGCCCGGCAGCAGCGCCATCTCGAAGTTGAACTTCACCCCCAGCCTCTTCCTCAGGTTAGCAAGCCGGTAGAACCGCTTGCGATTCCTCGCGTCGAAATACACCGGCACCACATCTCGCTCATATTTCACCGCCTTCTTCACAAAAGTCCCCTTCCAGCCCAAATCCTTTATCTCTCCGTCTTTCCCCATCCTCGAGCACATCCCTGCAGGAAAATACAGCAGCACATTCTCCCCTCCGAACGCACTCTCCAGTGCCTCCACATTCTTGTTCCTATTCACCTTGTCTATCGGCACAAACAGCGGCCGCATCCCGGGCAGGTGCATAAGAAAATCGTTCACCGGGAACACTATGTCGTTCCTTACCTGACCCACCGCCCATATCAGCGCCAGACCGTCGGGACCGCCCAGCGGATGGTTCCCCACCACCATTGGCCAGCCCTCCTTGGGCAAACGCTCGCCGTGCACCACCTCCACCTCTATGCCCAAATCCCCATGGAAGAAAGCCTCCACAAAGTCCAGCCCGAATTCATTACGGTGCTCATATATCCCCTCGTTCAGCTCCTTTACATGCAAAATTCTCCCCAGAAGCGCCCTCGTCAGCGGCCCGGTCTTCACGCCCTTTGCCGCCATAATGCGCTTCAAATCAACATACTTACGCCCTATCTCTTCTCCCCTGTCATTCTCTTTCTCTTCCATTTTTCGCATCTTAAATCGCTCTGCAAAAATACGACCTTTTTCCCACACCCGCGCGCGTACATTATAATTATTTATCAACACATCCTGTTAATTACAACAAAATCAACTAACACACTATTATAACATATTGGTTGCTGAAAAATATCCCTCTTGCTCACACCCAACTTACTTACCATTGTCGGTTTGCTGCTCGTCTTTCATATTTATAACGAATCTTCTAACCCCTTCTTTCTCCTCTAAATATGACTTATATAAATCCGGATGGTCTTCTGCAAAATGCCTCTCATTAAATTTCATTGTTGATTTTGCGGACTTCCAAGTCACCAGGGTTTCTCTCCCCATTATCAAAGATTCTGCCGTCTTCATCTCTTGCTTTATCTTCAGTTCCAACTCCACCTTCTTCTTCTCTAATTGCATTATCTCCTTCTTTACCTCTTTTAAGTCTTTCCATATCGAAAAAACATCCGAATCTGCCTCCTTTAATTCCCCTTTTACTGCTTTGGGATATTTCTTTATCACAGACTTTTCGTCAATTTGTTCAACATTAACATCATTCGGTTCTTCCTCTGACTCATTCCTTGGCTCCACCACTGCCGCCACCAACTTATGATGCCAACCTTCGTGTTCCAAACCCAGCGACAACGTTAAATAGCCATATTCTACTTCCTTGTCCAATTCCACCTGTCCCATTTGCACTCTGTCCAGATAGCCCGGATCGGTCACTGGCAGATCATACTCCACTCCACAATATATAAATCTCATTCTCACCTTAGGCCTTTCATTATCTTCATATAACACTCTGTATGTCATCATATTCCACACTTTTACCAGCATCAGGGAATACCCGACACTCTCTACCCTTTCATCGCTTATCGCCTTGCCCTTATTCCCAAATATCTTACTGTGCCTGATATCAACGAACTGTTCCAATTGTTTTTCAGTTATCGGCCTATAATCCACAACCTCCAACTCTCCATACCTTACATCTTCCACGTGCGCATCTTGCGGCATAGCCTCTACTTCAGTCAATTTTACAATAGAAAACAAACTGACCAATAGTGCCTTGCTATTCGGAATCTCTCCAAATTCAGTACTCGCGATAGGTCTTACCCATTTAACATTTCCTTTCTCATCTCGCACAAGCCTCCATCTCCCACCATTTTCTTGTCTTACCTCCACTCCCGCAACACACCTTCCCCCTCTCTTATATGAATTAGCCAAACACAATAAATACCTATCCATATCTCCCCCTATTTCAGATGAATTATCTTAACTTCCTCTGCACTGCGCTCTTTCATATATTCTACCAACAATCGCCTATGACACTGCTCCGGAGTCTCCTCACTGCATAGGAAACATGCCCCGTCAAACTGCATTACTCCATATTTCTTTATCACATCCCTCTCTTTAAGCAAATCTTGATATATCTTTACATATTCGGACCACGACACTTCCCCTTTATGCCATTTATCTAACAAGTCTTTTGTTGGCGCAAAATCCACGACATGGCTATACGAAATGCCACATATCTCCTTCAAGAAATATTCTAAATCAGAACCCTTAGCGAATCCAGACAGTTGACTACTGTTACTTATCCTCACGTCCACCAACTGTTTCACTCCTGTTTTTTTAAGCAACTCAAAAAACTGCCTCGCACTCTTCTTGGTAAATCCAATTGTAAACAAATGTATCATATTTCCTCCACTTCCTCCAAATCAACAATATATCCAATTTCCTTATTTTTCAATCTGTAAGCATCTACCCTCTGCTCCTCCGCCGTATAACTTCCAAACATCTCGTCAACCTCCGACAAATGATGTTTTCTACTCTTCAGATATCCTTCTATCATTTCCTTCTCAAGTTCTTTATGCGTCTTCAAGTCTCCTTCTTTCATTATATGATTCACATCTACTCCTTGGTCATAAAAATACCGGCTTACCAAAGCAAACCTATGACACTCAAGAGGTTCTGATTCCGAACACATAAAAGCTATCCTATATCCTTTCGCCATACCACGCATCACCCTCAACACTCCTTTCTGAAAGGCCTCTGTTCCCACCGCTTTCTCAAAATTCACCTGCCCGTTATCACCTATACAATCATTCCTTCTCGCACCAAACTCCATTCCAAAATGCAAATACTGAATCCCTTGTGAATATAAGTAATCACTCAATTCCCTTTGGTTGAACTGCGGCGAATACTTGCTCGCTGGCACACTCCTTACATCCACAACGCAATTAACGCCGTGTCTCTTTAACAAATCCACAAACTCTTCCACCGTCTGATTCGAATGACCTATACTATATAATACGCCTTCCATCCCACTAATATTTTTTGCAAAAATACGAACTTTTTTCCATTCCACAACGAAAAATCTCTTTTTTTTATCACCAAATCACATACAGTACTAATCCTCAACTTAATAGCCCAGCAAAAAAATCCCATTATTCACAAATTCTGATTTAAACTTCCCTAAAATATACCAATTTGCCGATTTCTGCCACCTTCAATCGTCCTCCGAAACCGCCCACTACCCACTAAAAAAATCTACACTAAAATTTTCAACTTTCAATTCTCAATTTTCAATTTTCTCAACGTTTATTTCCAAGCGAGAGCAGAAGAAATTTATTCTTATGCCGAGCCAAATAAACGTCAATTTTGTAAAAAATTAACCATAGACTTGATACCTACTTAAGTCCTATGTGTCAGCAAGTTATAGTTTGTCGTTTTTCTACCTCTTTCCAATTTTTGCTCATTTTTTTATTCAAGCACCTAACTCTTTCTAACTTAGTTAATTAAGTAAAGATGCCCACATTTTACCCATTTCCCACGTTCCAAACCTTTTCCCCTTCCATTTCCGTCATCTTCCACCTCCCACTTCTGCCATTTTTGTCATACCGAAATATACAAATCTGCCAAAGTCTGCCATTTTTGTCAGTACCCCTATTTTGGCACGGGAATTGCATCCACTAAAAGTGAGAGCGTTCCCACGACGGGGACACCAAAAACAAGACAAATAACAAACAAAAAAAAATAGGAGGACAAAATTATGTTAGTAACAAGAAGAAACCAGAACCTGATGCCCGCACTCTTCAACGAGCTTTTCGACTTCGGTAACGACCTTATCTCCACCGAACACACCATGACCCCGAAACTCAACATCTCCGAGTCGGACAAATCCTACGACATGGAGCTCTGTGTCCCCGGCCTTCGCAAAGAGGACCTCGCCATCTCCATCGACTCCGACAACCAGCTCGTCGTCGAGATGCAGCAGAAACACGAGGAAAAGCACGAAGACAAGGACAACCGCCACTATCTGCGCCACGAATTCTCATCGATGCAGTTCAAGCAAGCCTTCTGCCTGCCCGACAACGTGAAACGCGACCAGATCTCCGCACGCGTCGAAAACGGCATCCTCTACATCACACTGCCAAAATTCACCGTCGAGGAGAAGAAAGCCTTGGCGCAGACCATCGCCATCCAATAATCCTCACGCAAGATTAACTCATTGTTTTACAGCCCGAGGGGCGGACAAATCACAAGTCCGCCCCTTTTTTTTCCCCCTTTATATAAAAATAAATTTTGCCAAACCAATAACTCTTCGTATCTTTGCAGTTTAATATTTATTGTTCACCATACAATAACGTTCACTCTATCAGCATAATGGACCACATTGTACTCGGCATCGACCCCGGTTCCCTCATCATGGGCTACAGCATTCTCGCCGTCCGCGACGACCGGCCCTCGCTCGTGACCATGGACGTCCTCTACCTCAAGAAAATCGACGACTACAACCAGCGCATCCGTGCCATCTTCGACAATGTCATCTCCATCATCGACACCCACCACCCCGACCACCTCGCCATCGAGGCACCCTTCTTCGGCAAGAACGTACAGTCGATGCTCAAACTCGGACGAGCCCAAGGTGTAGCCATAGCCGCCGCCATGAGCCGCGACATCCCTTTCACCGAGTACGAACCGGCCGTCATAAAGCAGTACATCACCGGCAACGGCAACGCCACCAAGGAGCAGGTGGCGCGGATGCTCCAGATGCAGCTCGCCTTCACCGACGAGCCCAAGTATCTCGACGCCACCGACGCCCTCGCCGCCGCCTATTGCCACTTCCTCCAACTCACCCATCCCATGGCCGCTCTCCACCAGCAGCTCAAGACCAAGACCCACCGCACCAAGTCGCGCCGTCAGCAATGGTCCGACTTTTTAATGAACAATCCCGACAAGATTCAGAAATAGCAACACATAATCTAACGATATGGCTGAAAAACAAGGTTTCACTTCCTCCTTCGGAGCAATCGCCGCAGCAGTAGGTTCTGCCGTAGGACTCGGTAACATCTGGCGCTTCCCATATATTTGCGGACAGTATGGCGGTGGCGCTTTCCTCCTCGTCTATCTCATCTTCGTCTTCCTCATAGGCATGCTCCTTATGCTCTCCGAGTTCATCATCGGACGCCGTTCCCAGCACTCGCCCATCTTCGCCTACGAGTCCCTCTCGCCCCATAAAGCTTGGCGTTATGCCGGACTCCTCGGCCTCATCACCTGCTTCCTCATCCTCGGACTCTACCTCGTCATCTCGGGATGGACCACCAACTATGTCTTCGACTCCATCACCGGCCACCTCGCCGGCCTCTCCCCCGACCAGCTCGACTCCCACTTCGCCTCCTTCTCCTCCAGCGCCCTCCGTCCCATAATCTTCATCGCCATATTCCTCGCGCTCACCGCCCTCGTCATCATCGGCGGCGTACAGAAAGGCATCGAGAAAGTCTCCAAAATTCTCATGCCCGTCCTCGTGGTACTCCTCGCCATCCTCTGCGTCCGTTCGGTCACCCTCCCCGGCGCCTCGGCAGGACTCGAATACCTCTTCCGTCCCGACTTCTCCAAGCTCACCGGCGAAGGTATCCTCGCCGCACTCGGGCAGGCCCTCTTCTCCCTCTCAGTCGGCATGGGCGTGATGATAGTCTATGGCTCATATATTCCCAATAACGACAATCTCCTCAAGACCTCCCTCTGGATTACCGTCTGCGACACACTCATCGCCATCCTCGCCGGCATCGCCATCTTCCCGGCCGTCTTCGCCTGTGGGCAAGACCCTGCCGGCGGTCCCGGACTGGTGTTCAAGATACTCCCTGCCGTGTTCAACTCCATGAACCCCGAGTCGGGTCTTCCCTTCGGCACCATATTCGCCTCACTCTTCTTCATCCTCCTCACCATCGCGGCCCTCACCTCCTCCATCTCGCTCCTCGAAGCCCAGGTGGCCTGGGGTAGCGAATACCATCCCAAACACCGCACTCGCCACACCCTCATCCTCTCCGCCATCGTACTCGCCATTGCAGCATTCTGCTCCCTCTCCAACGGAGTACTCAGCCACCTGAAAGTTGCCGGTTCCACCATCTTCGACCTTATCGACCATATCAACTCCATCTATCTCCCGCCTCTCTGCGCGCTCCTCACCGTGCTTTTCACCGGATGGGTGATGCCCAAGTCCGACATACGCGACGAGCTCTCCAACCACGGTTCGCTGCGCATCTCCTACTTCGGCATCTACTATTTCATCATACGCTACATCGCCCCGCTGGCGCTCCTCGTGGTCCTCGTCACGGGCATCATCAACAGTCTCCACTGATACAATGAAACTTCACCGCTCCATATTGCTCCTACTGCTTGGCACGCTGCTTTTCTGCTCCTGCAACAACGCGCCGCGCAGCACCACCTACGACCCTGCCAAAGTTGATTTCCAGGCTGCCTATAATCCTTTCCTCGACGGCATCGTCTATCCCTCCCTCGTGCTCAGCCACGCCTCCTATCAGGGCGACAACACCCTCAACTTCTTCACCATCTCCGTCACCGCACCCACCGACAACGCCGTGCTGCGTGTAGAGTTCGACTCCACCAACCTCAACTACCTCACCGTCTATCAGCAGACTCTTCCCCATCGCAACACCCGCTATATCCTCTATCCCATGCTCAAGTGGCGCTACGACCGCCTGCGCGAGTTCCGTCAGCAAGGCACCACCGACCTCACCGTCACCTGCTACATCAACGACGAAAAGATAGACATCAAGAACCTGCGTCTCTCCTACCGCTCCATCAACGAGTGTCCGCTCACTCTGTCCGACGGTGCGGGAAAAACGCTCGACTGCCGCTGGCTCTTCTGTGCCTACGTCAACGAGGACCATCCCCAGATCGACGAGATGCTCTCCGAGATGCTCACCCAAGGGGTGGTGACCCGTTTCACCGGCTACCAGACCAAGAACAACCCACCCGAGCAGCAGGTCAAAGCCATCTGGTACTACGCCCTCAACCGCGGCATCACCTATTCCTCCATATCCTGTACCTCTAACCCATCAAAACGTGCCAACACGCAGCACATACGCCTCTTCGACGAGGTTTACCGCCACCGTCAGGCCAACTGTGTCGATGCCTGCGTCTTCTTCGCTTCCATCATGCGTAAGATAGGCCTCAAGCCCGTCATTTTCGTCGAGCCCTGCCACGCCTATCTCGGCTACTACACCGACCGTCAGCGCAAGAACCTCGCCCTTCTCGAGACCACCATCACCGGATGGGTCAACTTCCCCGAGCTCGACCACGTGGCCGACTCCAACGGCATGCTTCCCGAGAAGTCCTTCGCCAAAGTGGCCAAATACCTCACTCCCAAACAACAGACCGACTACCTTGAAGGTACCACCGACCTCGAGACCGTCAAGCACCTCGTAGCCGACTCCCTCTTCCGTAAAGCCTCGGCCTATGACCGCGAAGCCTATAACGCCAACCGCAACTATTTCCGCGACTCCACAAACCACCAGTACCGCGAACTCGACATCGAAGCCCTCCGCAAGCTTGTTCAGCCCATCAACTAAACCTCACAAGTCTTTTGATAAAATCTACCGCGCCTCCTGGTCGTTAGGAGGGAGCGTGTAAGTCTCGCCGTCGTTAGCCGGAAAAGTGTCGGGGAATATAGCCCTGGCCTCGTCGAGAAGAAGATCCAGATCCTTATAACGTGCCGAGAAGTGCGTGAGCAGCAGCTGCTTCACGCCCGCCTGTCGTGCCAGCTGGGCCGCCTGTGCGGCGGTGCAGTGTTGCCGCAGGCTGGCGAGACTCTCGAGGCTCTTGTCGAAAGTGCTCTCTATGCACAGCATGGTAGCACCCGTTATGGTGTCGAGGAGTTGCTCGGAATAGGCCGTGTCGCAGCAGTAGGCGTAGGAGCGCGGCAGCTTGCGGGGCTTGGTGAGCAGCGCGTTGGGAATCACCGTGCCGTCGGCCCCTTCCACGTCGTAGCCCAGCTTCACCCTCCGGCAGTCCGTGTCGCTCAGGCCGTAGTGCGCCCTCACGTCCTTACGCAGGTTGAGCAGCGGTGGCTGTTCCTCGAATAGAAAGCCGTAGGTAGGCACCGAATGCAGCAGCGGGAAGGCGGTAACCTTGCATTTCCCGTTCTCAAAAATCACCTCCGGGCCGTCGGGGGCGATCTCGTTCACCGTCAGTTCGTAGCCCAGATGGCTTCCCGACACCTCGAATATCCTCTCCAGCAGTTCCTTTATGCCCTTGGGTGCGAACACCGTCACCGGCTCGGTGCGGCCGCAGAGGTGCATCGAGGAGAGCAGTCCCGGCAGGCCGAACCAGTGGTCGCCGTGGAGGTGCGAGATGAATATGGTGGAGAACGCCTGCATCTTCTGGTGGAACGCCCTTATCTGGTTCTGAGTCCCCTCGCCGCAGTCCACCAGCATCTTGAAGCAGCCGATGTTCACCACCTGGGCGCTGCAGTGGCGTCCCAGGGTGGGAGTCGCCGCTCCCGATCCCAGTATCGTTATGGAGAACTCGGTCATCGGTCAGTTTTTATAGAACAGGAGGTCGCCGGTACGAGCGTCGAATATAGCCTGGAACTTGCGTCTGGGCAGGTCCACCACCGGACCGAACTGAGCCACCTTCACCTCCGTCTCGAACGAGAACTGCGAGCCGAAGACGGTCACTGTAGCCGTCTCGGCCTGGCGGTATTTGAAAGTGTTGCGGTTGCCCACGTTGTCGTCTTTTCTGCGTCCCGAGGTGCGGAACTTCACGAAGCGTGCGGCGCTGCGGAGGGTGTTCTCGCAGCGTATGATGCATCTCACCGTGTCCATGCCCGCCTCTATGTTTTCACGGCTGCAGAGCCCCTTCTGGGGCGAGAAGCCGAAGAGTACCACACTCTGCGAGTCTATCATCGTTTTCTCGTCTCTTGGCTCTATGTAGAAACGCACCGTCTCGCGCCTGGTACGGCCGAGGAACTGGCTGAGGATTCTCTCCTCCTGCTCCGCCAGCCGGTCCACGAGGTATTTTATCCCTTCGGGGGTATAGGAGCCTTCATATTCGCCGTAGAGCAGCTGCTGACGCTTGTTCTGCAGTTCTTCGAGGCGTTCGGCGGCGGCAATGGCACGCTGGCGTATGTTGCGGCTGTCCTTCTTGCTGGACACCAGCGAAGGGTGACCTTTGCGGTCGCCGCGCACGTAGAAGGTGTCGGTGCGGTCGTAGAGGTTGTTCTGCGGCACGAGGTCCTCGTCGTCGTTGTCGGGCGAATAGGAGCCCCGTCGCTTGTTGTAGCTGTCGAACTCCTTGAGATCTTCCTGGTCCACTCCCACCGACCTCAGGAGGTGACGGCTGTCCACCACCACCGAGAGACCACGCGGATCAATGAAGTAATAGTGTCGCGGATCGGCCTCGTTCACCCCTTCCACCGTGATATTGTCGATGGCGAAGGGAGCCTGCACGTCGAGCTTGTCGAGACCGAGCATCTCCTGGGCGAACTCGGCGAAGGGAGCCTCGGCGTAGTCGCGTTTCTCGAAGGTTACCGCCACACACACCTTGGTCTTGGGCAGTGCGTACATCAGGCCACCCTTTACCGGCATCAGCGGTTTCGACTTGACGGGATAGACCTTGTATCCGGCACAGGAGCAGGCCATCGCCGCCACGAGGGCCAGCGTCATATATGTTGCTATACGTTTCATCTTGCTGCAGGTTTTTGTTTCATGCCCACCCCCGAGAGCAGAAGGCCGAGGAAGGTGAGCAGTCCGTTGATGAGGAGTAGTTCGAAGCCGAAGTGATAGCCGGTCCACTGAGGCATGAAAAGCTTCAGGAGGTAACAGATTACCGGCGAGAGCACGGCGACCACCGGCACCGCCCAGTCTCGCACTCTCCGCTTGGTGAAGAGGCCAAAGGCGTACATGCCCAGCAGCGGCCCGTAGGTGAAGCCTGCTATGTCGAAGAGGGTGTCGATGAGCGATTGAGTATGGAAGGGGCGGAATGCGATGATGACCACGAGGTAGAGGAGAGCGAAAGCCACATGCACCAGGCGGCGCAGCCTTAGTTGTTTCTTCTCCGAGAACCCCTTCCTGTCGAATCCGAGGAAGTCGTAGCAGGTGGTGGTGGTGAGGGCCGTGAGGGTGCCGTCGGCGCTGGAGTAGCCCGCCGCCACCATGCCGAGGACGAACACCACGGCGGTGAAAGGCGAGATGTGGAAGGCGATAGAGGGGAATATCTTGTCGCCCACCACATTGCCGCTTTCGTTGGTCGGCAGCGGGAATCCCGTCTCGGCGGCGTAGGCCAGGAGGGCTGCGCCAAGGCTGAGGAAAAGAATGTTCACCACTATGAAGAGGACACTCGAGGTGAGCACGTTCTTCTGTGCCGCCCTGAGTGACTTGCAGGTGAGGTTCTTCTGCATCATGTCCTGGTCCAGTCCCGTCATCGTGATGGTGATGAAGGCGCCGCTGAGTATCTGCTTCCAGTAGTATTTGGGGTGGCTGACGTCGGTCTCGAACATACGGGTGTAGCCCTTCTCGGCCGAGCGTTCCAGGAGCTGAGGCAGGCTCATGTCGAGCTGTTTGAGTATCGCCACCACGGTGACCACGGCGGCCAGCAGGAGGAAGGTGGTCTGCAACGTGTCGGTCCACACGACAGTCTTGATGCCTCCGCGGAAGGTGTAGAGGAGAATGATAGCGATGAAGATGACCGCCGGGAGCCAGAACGGCAGACCCCACTCGTGGAACACGAACTCGTAGAGCACGAAGACCACGAGGTACATCCTGAGGGCGCTGCCCAGCAGTCGCGAGATGATGAAGAAGAGGCTTCCCGTGCGCTCGCTGGCGATGCCGAAGCGCTGTTCCAGGTAGGAGTATATCGAGGTGAGGTTGAGCTTGTAGTAGAGCGGCAGGAGGAGGAAGGCGATGACGGCGTAGCCTATGACGTAGCCGAACACCAGGGGCATATATGTGAAGTCGCCGGCATAAACTCCGCCCGGCACCGACATGAAGGTGACGCCGCTGAGGCTGGCCCCTATCATGCCGTAGGCCACCACGAACCAGGGCGACTTCCTTCCTCCGCGGAAGAAGGCGTCGTTGCCGCTCCCCTTCCTCGAGGTGAGCCACATCACCAGGAAGAGCAGCACCGTGTAGGCGGCGAAGCATATCAGTATGGTCAGTTCCATTGCCCTTTGTTGCGGAAGGTTGCGAGCGGCGCCTTAGCGGGACTCTGGCCTTCTGTTTTCCTTATTCAGCCACATTCTTTCCATGGCAGTTTTTGTATTTCTTGCCGCTTCCGCAGGGGCAGGGGTCGTTACGTCCCACCTTCTTCTCCACGTGCACCGGCTGAGGTTTTTCCTTGGCGCCGGTTTGCTGGTCCATTGCCTGACGGCGTGCCAGCTCTTCACGCGAAGTCTTCAGGTTGCGGTCGTTGCGTTGAGGCTGACGGGCCTCCTGCATGTCGTTGTCCTCCTTCACGGGGAGCATAGCCCTGATGAGGAACGACGAGATGTCGCGGTTGATGTTGAGGAGCATGGCCTCGAAGAGGTTGAAGGATTCCTGCTTGTAGATCACCAGCGGGTCTTTCTGCTCGTAGGAGGCGTTCTGCACCGACGTCTTCAGGTCGTCGAGTTCGCGGAGGTGCTCCTTCCAGTAGTCGTCGATGATGGCGAGGGTGATGTTCTTCTCGATGGAGAGCTGAATCTCGCGGCCCTTGTTCTCGTAGGACTTCTTCACCGGGGTGACCACCTGCATGGTCTTCTTGCCGTCGGTGATGGGGAAGGCCACGTTGATGTAGCGAGTGTTCTCGTAGATGTTCTTGATGAACGGGAAGGCGAGGTCGCTGATACGCTGCATTCTCTCTTTATAGGTGTTATACACCTGGTTGTAGAGCTTCTCGACGATTTCGTCGTGGCGCATGTCGAAGAACTCCTTCTCACTGACGGGGGCATCCATGGCGAACACCTTCATCATCTCCGTCGAGAAACCAGCATAGTCGCGCATCTGGTAGGCGTCGGAGTATATGAGGTCGCAAGTGTCGTAGAACATGTTGCTTATGTCTATCGACAGGCGGTCGCCGTAGAGAGCGTTGTGGCGCTTGTTGTAGATGACGGTTCGCTGGTTGTTCATCACATCGTCATATTCGAGGAGGCGTTTACGCATGCCGAAGTTGTTTTCTTCCACCTTCTTCTGAGCCTTTTCCACAGCCTTGGTGATCATCGAATGTTCGATAACTTCGCCTTCCTGGAGTCCCATACGGTCCATGACCTTGGCGATCCTTTCGGCGCCGAAGAGACGCATGAGGTCGTCTTCGAGGGAAATGAAGAAGAGGGAGCTTCCCGGGTCGCCTTGACGTCCTGCACGGCCTCGTAGCTGGCGGTCCACACGACGGCTTTCGTGGCGTTCGGTGCCTATGATGGCCAATCCGCCAGCCTCTTTCACACCACCCTTCAGCTTGATGTCGGTACCACGTCCTGCCATGTTGGTGGCGATAGTCACCTTACCTGTCTCTCCCGCCTCTGCCACGATGTCGGCCTCGCGCTTGTGGAGCTTGGCGTTGAGCACGTTGTGCGGTATATGGCGCAGTTTGAGCATCTTGCTCAGAAGTTCCGAGGTTTCCACCGAAGTGGTACCCACCAGCACCGGGCGCCCCTGAGCGATCATCCGTTCGATCTCCTCGATGACGGCGGTGTATTTCTCGCGTTTGGTGCGGTAGATGCGGTCCTCCATGTCGTTTCGTGCTATGGGGCGGTTGGTTGGGATGACCACGACGTCGAGCTTGTAGATGTTCCAGAACTCGCCTGCCTCGGTCTCGGCCGTACCGGTCATGCCGGCGAGCTTCTTGTACATGCGGAAGTAGTTCTGCAGCGTGATGGTGGCGTAGGTCTGTGTGGCAGCTTCCACCTTGGCGTTCTCCTTGGCTTCTACGGCCTGGTGGAGACCGTCGCTCCAGCGGCGGCCTTCCATGACACGTCCGGTCTGCTCGTCGACGATCTTGACCTGGTTGTCCTCGGTGAGGATGTAGTCCACGTCGCGCTCGAAGAGGGTGTAGGCCTTGAGAAGCTGGTCCACGGTGTGGACTCGGTCGCTCTGCACTGCAAAGTTGTTGTAGATCTCCTCTTTCTTGGCCGCCATCTCCTCGGGGCTGAGCCCCTTGCCTTCGAGTTCGGCGATCTCGCTTCCGATGTCGGGCAGCTGGTAGAACTTGGGGTCTTCTCCCATCTTGGCCAGCTCGTCCATACCCTTGTCGGTGAGCTCGCAGGTGCGCTGTTTCTCGTCGATGACGAAGTACAGGTCGTCGTCGATGATGTGCATGTATTTGTTCTGCTCTTGCATGTAGAAGTTTTCCGTCTTCTGGAGCAGCGCTTTCACTCCTTGTTCGCTGAGGAACTTGATGAGAGCTTTGTTCTTTGGAAGTCCGCGATAGGCTCTGAGCAGCAGTTTGGCCCCTTCCTCCTCTGGTTTCGGGTTGGGGTTCTCGGCGTAGAGCTTCTTAGCTTCGGCGAGAATCTGGGTGACGAGGGTTTTCTGTTTGTTGTAAAGGGTCTCGATGGTCGGTTTGAAGCGGTTGAACTCCTGATCGTCGTCGCCCTTGCCGGTGGGACCGCTGATGATGAGAGGAGTTCGTGCATCGTCGATAAGCACCGAGTCCACCTCGTCCACGATGGCGTAGTTGTGACCCCTCTGCACCAGCTCTTCGGGACTGCGGCTCATGTTGTCGCGCAGGTAGTCGAAACCAAACTCGTTGTTGGTACCGTACGTGATGTCTGCGAGGTAGGCATTACGGCGGGCCTCGCTGTGGGGTTCGTGCTTGTCTATGCAGTCCACCGTAAGACCGTGAAACTCGAACAGCATGCCCATCCACTCCGAGTCTCGCTTGGCGAGGTAGTCGTTGACCGTCACCACGTGGACTCCTTTGCCCGGCAGGGCGTTGAGATATACAGGCAGCGTGGCCACGAGGGTCTTACCCTCACCGGTGGCCATCTCGGCGATCTTGCCGCTGTGCAGCACCGTGCCTCCGATGATCTGGACGTCATAGTGCACCATGTCCCATGTGATCTCGTTGCCGCCGGCCATCCAATGGTTCTTATAGTAGGCCTTGTCGCCCACGATGTTCACGTTGTCGCGTGTGGCGCTGAGGTCGCGGTCGTGGTCGGTGGCGGTAACCTCCACCTCCTCGTTCTCGGCGAAGCGGCGCGCCGTCTCTTTCACCACCGAGAAAGCCTCCGGCAAAATAGCGTCCAGTTCCTTCTGCGTTTTCTCGTATGACTCCTTCTCCAGGTGTTCTATACGCTTGTAGAGTTCCTGTTTCTCGTCGACAGGCATGTCATATTCGTTCTCGATACGCTCGCGGAGCTGACCCAGCTCCGTCTCCTCGGCCTCTATGGCCTGGCGTATGCGCTCTTTGAATTCCGCGGTCTTGGCCCTCAGCTGGTCGTTCGTCAGCTCGTGGATGGCGGGGTACACTTTCAGCGTGGCATCCAGGTAGGGTTTCACCTCTTTGAGGTCGCGGTCGGCCTTCGTGCCGAACAGTTTTGTCAGAAAATTAGCCATTTCTATCTCTTCTCGTTTGTTGTTAATCTATTATATTGTAATCAATTATATATAGCACCGCAAAGTGTGCGAAACTGCAAATTTACACATTTTAGATTTAATAGCAAAAAAATGGAAGATTTTTTTTGAAAAGGGAGCCGGTTAAGGCTCCCTAACGGATAAACATATCAACTTATCAACCACTCGGCAATTCTTTGTCGCAGACTATTCTGCAACAAAAAAGTTTTTGCTTTGCAAAGACTTCTTCTTGCCTTTGCTTTGCAAGACCTTTTCTGCGGCTCGGCAGAGCAAATACCTTTCCCCAGAAATCTGGAGAAAGGTATGCTTCGCAACTATTTGTTCTGCTCTCTCTCTTCCGAAAAGGTTCAGCAGAGCTCAAGCCCCGAAGGGCTTGGCTCTTTACTCGGCCACGAAGAAGTTGACGAGGATAGAATCGCTGCAGCTGCCGTCGGGTTTCTTCCAGAAGATGTAGTTATAGACGGTGTCGCCGGCCCAGGCGGTGCTGTACTGCACCTGGCAGGCCTCGGTGGCGCGGGTCGCCACGTCTTCGAAGGTCATGCTCACCCCCTTCGTCGGGTTGTAGAGGTTGACGCAGATCTTGTCGGTGGCCTCCGCGTCGCCTTGGCCGCTGTTGTCCGTCCAGGAGTAGGAGCATTTGTGCTGAGCGCCGAGGACGCTGCAGGTCATCGAGTAGGTGGGCAGCAGCAGTCCGCGTGCGATCTTCACCTTCTCGTAATCGACGGTATAGCCGTCCGTCATGTTGCCCGTGACGGCGTCGTCCCAGAGGTTGCGGAAGAAGTTGGAACGCTGGGATTTGGAGGTGTTGAAGTTGAGGTAGCCGAGTTTATAAACGACACCTATTTTGTGGATGAGTTGTGAAACGAAGGCAAGTTTTGCTCGCGTCTCTTGCTGTGCAACAGTGTTGGCATCATGGAAAGAGCACCCCGCTTGACGGAAATAATGTTTTCCGCGAGACTTCCATCCTACCAGTTTTCCCACTTTGCCATGCCAGGCAACAAGTTCATTGTTTTTTCCCATTGCTATAAATTTTATTAAGTTAAACAAAAGTGTCTCTTCCCATAGAGAGGCACGGATAAATAAAAGGTTACTGTATTTTTCCTCAAAAGGAAAACAGGAATCCTGAAATACGACGATTCCTGACGTCGAGTACCGCCGTTGATGAAAACATTTGGGGCGGCCCGGGCTATCGCTTCGCCCCCGAAGCTTTCAAAGGCAAAGTGCCATGCCACATCTGTTTCGGCGGAGATTTAGCATTTTTCTTCACCTGATGATAAAGGTTGAGTTCTCGCAGCTTATCACCCCTCACTTTGAAGAATGTACAATACTTAAGGGCAACTTAAGGGCAAGTTAAGGGGAAGTTAAGGGGAGGTGGGAATTATTAGTGAATAGTGATTAGTGCATTGACAATAGAAAACGAGATACCATTGTGTTCGAGGCATAAATTCTGCCTTGCTGGATTTCAGTGGGCGAATAAATTTAATAGTAATGAATAGAAATTATAAAAAGTGATCAGTGTCTAGTGGTCAGTTGTGGTTATGTGGAGAAGGGATAAGATGTAGAAATATCAATTTGTCGATATTTATAAGAGATAAATAATAATTCATATTTTCAAAAAAGCCTTAAGAGAATAGGCCGCCATAAGGCGCTATCCCGTTGCGATAAGAAGATATTGTCTCCAAATTCCGTTGAAACCTGTGGTTGGTGGCACTTTACGGGTGATACCATCACAGAATTACAACCCCAAAGAAAGGAGACAAAAAATGGACAACAAAACAATCAGAGCCCCATGGCGACAAAGAGACGAGGCGAAGAACAGCGTCCGTCAAGGTGTTCCGCACATACGGCACACTGTCAGTCACGAAGAGTGGAGACGACTGCAAAGCGAGCAAGACAAAGATGGAACCGACCAACTTCTCGACCAGTTGAAAAACAATCCCGAAGCCCTGTCTATAAAGGATATAATGGAGATTTCGGACAGGTTTGTGTCAGCCATCGAAGCTGGGGATAACGACCTTATGAGTATATACACATACGCCTGTGTACGTGCCTTTGCATCTTACTGGTTTTACCACGACATCCGTTTATGCAACAAAAAAGGAGGAAAAGTCAAATGGGCCAAGACTATCGCCGACCCCGTGAAACAAGAGCAGATTTTTAGCGAAGCGTTGTTTGCCGCCTTGCGGAAAATACCAGGATACAAGTCCACGAAAGAATGTGACAGTCCCGTGCGATATATAGACGGCATAGTCAAGACAACCATCGTGCACGTCATAGACCGGTCGCTTAACAGTGAGGCATCAGACGACCCCACAAAGTATATTGCCGACGGCAGTGACAGTGACGGCAACAAAGAGGCAGACCGTTTGATAGAGCGCCTTGACCAGAATGACGGTTATGACGAGTGGAAGTGGCGTCTGTTGCAGTGGTTCCGTTCCCAGCCGAAGATCACAGAGCAGACCATAGCCCATGCTTTGAGTGAAGCACTCTATTATTGGCAAGGCGACTATGGAGTGGCCCGAGTGGTGAGCGAGATGATAGCCGTCTTGGACGAGGCGAAGCCCTCGAAGAGAGCCTCTTACAGGGCCCTGTCCATCATAAACGCGTTGCCTTGCGGGTTGAAAGAGGATTTTCTCTCAAAGATACCGTTTCCGCATAAACTGAGAAGCACACTAGAACGAGTTGGGCGGAACCGCCACCTCGCCAATGCCATAGTAGCTGCAAAAATCAGATGTGAAGCCAGGCACGGCGGAGGTAAAAGTCAAAAAAAGTAAAATAGACGATAGCGGCTCTAGCGGTACACTGTTTCTAAAAGACTGCTGATATATAAAATTAATGTATAATCTTTAATAAATATATAACATGAAGACACATGCAGCATTTTTTCTCGAAGTAAAAAGTTTCAAGGTGGTGGTAATGCCATTCGTGTTCGAGACACGACAGAAAGACTATCCGCAACTGATACATACAGTGCTCGGCAGGAGGGCAGAGTCGGGTATAAGCCTTAGTGGCGAGTCGTCAGACAACCCAGCGCTTTCGACCGAATCGGGGCAGGTAAACATACATGCCGTTTTGCCCCAAGAATGGTTAGACCATGTGGAGCTCCGATACTGTCACGGCAGGCTCAGCAGCATAGCCGTAGTCCTTTACACCGGAGAGGGTTATCTGCGTTTGCACCCCAAGAGAGCCTCTTATGAAAGCATCGAGCGTTATGTGCTCGAATGCAGGAGGCTCAGAATACTAAGCAAGACCAGAAACATCCGAGAGCACTCCTTTGTCAGAGCGCAATACGGCAATGAGGAGACAAAGTGAACGGAACAAACGGCAAAAGTGTTGGACGAAGAGACATAGACGTCTCTTTTGAGGGTAAAGAAAAAAAATTTGGTTTATTTGTGTTTATTATAAAATAAATATGTATCTTTGCAAAATGAAAATCGACACTTATGAAGCATAGTTTCCTATATATTATACAGCTTATACTGGTTGTCTCTGTAGGATTGCCGAGGAGTTACGGGCAGTTGGTACGAGGTGCAGACATAACCGTGAGAGTCGGAGACAGCATTGTAGAGGACAACGTGGGGATGCAGTATGCAATAGCCGGCGCACTTCGGACGACAACCAACTACAACCCCTCCATGACGTTGACCGACAGTGCGATAACATTTGTCTTCGACAGTCTGCGTACCGACGGCATAGCCACGATTATGACAGTCTATGAGACCGATGCCGACAGCGTGGTGGGGCTCTGGCAATTGGGAGGAGACAGTACACGTGTGTTGTGGCTCAATTCGCAGGAGGCCAGTTTCGAGGACTTCGGCATCGTCTATCGCGACAGCACCGAGAAGGGGGTGATAATACACACCATGGTTTACCGCTATCCTGCGGTGGACAGTGGCTATGACGGGCGAGACACCCTTTATGTCGGCAGGGAATGGGGTTTGACAGGCGAGAAGAGATTCTGTGGCTGGCACTATTACAGAGGGAGGCTGAGCCGTCGGGAGCAGCCGATAGAGGAGAGTGCGCTGGCCATAAGATACGGAGCCTTGTTGCACGGAGCGTATGTCACCAGTGCCATGGACACCGTGTGGAACACCAAGGGCGCCGACAGCCTATACAGTGCGGGAGTCTGCGGCATCGGAAGGGACGACAGTCTAGGCCTGATGCAGACGAAGAGCCAGATACGCCACGACATAATAAGCATTGCAAGCGAGAGCGACATGGGAGACCGAGACCGCATCATGGCCGGCCATGACGGAGGAGCCGTAGTGAGTGGTCCGGAGCGAGTGGTTATTGAAGGCCAGGAATATGAGAAGACAGAGAGGCGCTGGAAGCTGAGAAGCAGCAGCGGAAGCCTGCAACACATTAAAGTGTTGCTCCACGAATCAGGAGGTATAGAGAAGCTCTTGATGGTAGAAAGAGGTGGCGAGACGAGGATATACATGCCCGAATATGGCGACAGTGTTTATTACGACAGCATAGCGGTGGAGCCCGGAGAAGACCACTTCCTCGCGTTGCTGGAGCCAGTCCTGGAAGAAGGCGCGATGATGGCGAGGGGAAGTCACGGACGGGGCGAAGGAAGCGAACCGGCCAGCCCCAATTTTGGCAAAGATTCCCGAGAGCTCAGAGTGAAAGTGGTGCCCAACCCCACGAGGGGAATCTATGCGGTAGAGGTGGAGCAAGAGGAAGAAGAGGAGATAGCCGTGGAGGTGGTGGACGCAGCCGGCCGTGCCGTGGCACAATACAGCAGCGGTAGAAAGAGCGACAGATATAGAGTAGAGGACAAGATAGAGGGCGACGGAGTGTATTATGTGACGGTGATAAGCAACGGACAAAGGAAAACCGTAAAACTGGTAGTAGTCAGATGAGGAAGGCAAAAGTCATATATATAACGAAGACGGTGGCGGCAGCGATGCTGATGCTTTTGACAATGGTTTCCTGTCGCCGGGAAGCCGTCCAGTCCTTACCTGGGAAAAGTACAGAGAAAATTGCCGCCGTTTCCGAACCACCTGCGGCAAAGGGATATATACAGCAGGCGGTGCAGTCGGTCCAAGAAAGAGAGGCGGAAGAGAGCCCCCTTGTGAGCCAGCGGGTGCGCAAAGGCGAGTCGGCGAAGATAGCCGCCCGAGGAGTGGTGTTGGATATAGGAGCCGGGGCGCTGACGGAAGATGCCGATATAAGTGTGACCGCCGTGAAGCCGGAAGAGAGCGGCGCCATGGGCGAGCAGCTGAGCAATGTGACAAGTGGCGGAGTAGTCTATCGGATGCTGCCCGACGGGCAGCAGTTTGCAGAAGAGATCACGCTGGCGCTGAGCTATGACAGTGCCGCGTTGCCGGCCGGCTATACAGCAGACGACATATACACCTATTATTACGACGAGGGACTTCAGAGCTGGCAGCAGGTGGAGAGAGACAGAGTTGACGAGGAGCTGCACATAGTATATTCCAAGACCTCCCATTTCACAGACTATATCAACGGAGTGTTGAAAGAGCCCGACAACAGCGATGCCACGGCATACACGCCGACGACCATGAGTGACATGAGAGCCGTGGAGCCGTTAGCAGGGACAAGCCTGATAGCGGCCGCCGAAGGCAACAGCCGCGGGACAGCCAGCATGACCTATCCCCTGCAGGTGCCCGTCGGGCGAGGTGGCATGGAACCCCGTCTGGCGGTCAGTTACAGCAGCGGAGGAGGTAGTGGGGTGCTGGGTGAAGGCTGGAGCCTTCCTGTCAGCGAGGTCAGCGTAGAGACCCGTTGGGGAGTGCCGCGCTACAGTGCGACCGAAGAGAGCGAAGGGTATCTGCTGGACGGCAGCACCCTGGTGACCGGCAGGGATGAGAACGGCCTGCTGAGGCTCGACAAGCCCGTCTATCACAGAGCCTACGAGGCGAGAGCGACCGGTGGGGAGACCCGTTTCTATCCGAGGGTGGAGGGAAGTTTCCGCAAGATTGTGAGGAAAGGAGCCACGCCGAGCAGTTATTATTGGGAGGTGACCGACAAAGACGGCACAAGGCACATCTACGGCCAGAGCGAAGGGGCGCGCCTCACCACCGAGCAGGGCAACATCGCGCGGTGGCTGCTGGAGAAGAGCGTGGACACCTACGGCAATACGGTGAAGTACAGCTACACCACGAGATATGACCGGAGCGGAGGAGGAGCGGGACTTCAGGTCTGTCTGGAGCGGATAGACTACAGTGGCAACGAGGAGCACGGAGAGGCGGGAGCCTACAGCATAAGGTTCACCTACAGCGAGCGGAGCGACAAGCGTCGCAGTTTCCGCTACGGTGTGGAGGAGAGCGACGCCTGGATACTGGACCGTGTCACGGTGAGTCAAGGCAACCGCCTTGTCAAAGAATACTGGTTCGGTTACAGGGAAGGAGTCTTCGGCAAGAGCCTGCTGTGCAACATATTGGAGACCTATGACGACGGCGTGCGCCACCAGCTTTATCCCGTAGGCAGCCGGCGGTTGCCGTTGGATGCCCTGGGGGCCTATGAGCGGTGCGGTATCGAGTTTGCGGCGAAAGACAGCCAATATGTGAGGCAGCTGCACAGCTTCGACTACTACGGCACCGAAGGGACCGGCCTGTTCGGGCCCGAGGTGACGATGGGCGAGGCCAGAGGCGGCGACGCGTTGGCCACAGTCTATGACAGCGCGTTCTACGAGAAGGGGAATCTGGGCGGGAGTGTCAGCGGCGGCTGGAACATAGGTGGCGGCATCAACGCCGGCACCGACTATTTCCCGTGGCTGAAGACCATCACGGTGGGAGGGCAGTATTCCTTCCACAAAGACACCACGCAGGGGCTAGTCACCCTTGCCGACCTGGACGGCGACGGCTATCCCGACAAGTTATATAGGAGCGGCGGACGGCTGTGGTGCCGGAGGCAGGCCGGAGGCGAGAGGCGCTTCGGCGCCGCCGAGGAGGTGCAGGGCATCGGGAGCTTTATGCGTGCCGGCAGCAGCACGCACAACTGGGGTTTGGAAGTCAACGCCTTTTCCGTGGTCGGAGCCGGGTGCAACTGGAGTGACAGCCGGAGCACCACGACAACATACCTTACCGATGCTAACGGCGACGGGCTGCCCGACATAGTGGACAACGGCAGAGTGTATATCAACCGCGGGAACCTGCATTTCGACGACGTGACCGACAACGACACCGTGATGGTGGGAGGGGCCTGTCCCGGCGACGCCATAGGGTTCGGAGGAGAGGTGGAAGAGAGCATCTTCGACGACGGATACTACACCGTGGAGCGTAGGCGATGCGACAGCGTATGGGTCAAGACCCTAGTCTATGACACCCTTTACGACAGCGAAGGAGGGATATATGCCATAAACCAGCATGAGGAGGAACTTTTGACCCTGGACGGTTGCGAGACTATAGTGGACACCTTCTACTACGAATATCCGCAGCGTTACGAGCCGAACATAGACCTGGTGAGGATGTGGAAAGCGCCCTACAGCGGAAGAGTGACGATAAGCGGGACGGCGCAGCTGAGCGACAGCCTCGCCGACTACCGAGCCATGACCCGCACCACCGACGGGGTGAGGGTGAGTGTGCAGAAGAACAACAGCGAGCTGATGACGAGGAGTGTGACGCCCGGCAGCGTCGCCGAGATGACCACGCAAGTCAATGTGAACGAAGGCGACATCCTTTATTTCCGCATCGGGCAGAACGCGAAGCGGCTGTACGACGACGTGGAGTGGAACCCCGTGATACAGTACGGGCAGGTGCGCCACCGCAACGGGGTGAGGATGACCGACGGGAGCCGAGAAGACGCCAACGGCGACAAGATATACCGGTACGACTACAGCGGCGACTATATGCTGGCCGGCCTGCAGGCCGTGAGCGTGGGCGACACCAATGGCGGCATCTGCCGCAACAGTTACCGAGTGCGGTGCCGCATAAAAGTCACGAAGCCGCTGACGCAGGATGTGAGATACCGTGTGATGATGCGCTCCGTAGGGCAAAACACCGGAGGGACGCCTATGGCCACCCATGTCATACCGAGAGGGACTCTGTATGACGAGGAACTGCAGGACATGGTAACCAACGTGCCGGAGAACCGGATGCTGGTGCTGGTTCTGGACTTGGCCGGAGGAGGGCAGGTGAGCTGGTCGTCCATAGAGAGCGACGCCGAGGTGACGCTGACCGGCAGTACCAGCCCGATGCTGGCGGGGTGCCTGCAGGACAGCAACCAGCGCAAAGCCTTTATCTACCACCCCGTAGTGGAGAGGAGTAACAGAGACTACCTGGTCTTCCCCTCCGAGGAGATCGGCTGGAGCCAGGGAAACACCCGTATGGACGTGAGGATCAGCAGCAGCGGCAACAACGGCAACGGAGGGTTGCTCGCTATGACCCTGAAGAGCACAGACGGCAGCGTGGTGAGACAGGGCTTAGTCCCGATGGCCAACGGCAACCAGCGGGTAGATGTAGAATTGCCGAGCGGCAGCCACAGTTACCTGGTAGATTTCTATACCGACAACCCGACGTTGGCGAGCAGGATACGCAGCATAGACATCCGCTTTGGAGGACGAGGAGGGTGGACCAAGGCGGGCCTGTACAGCAAATACGGAGCCGACAGCACCAAGCACCACGGCACCCTGTACCGCGGCTGGGGGCAGTTTGGCTACAAGTCAGGCGACGGCACGGCGGCGATAGACCCTGCGCAGACAGAGCCGCCCGCTTATTACAGCGACAGCAGTGCCGTGCCGAACCCCGGCAGCGAAGACATAGACAACTTTGACGTTAGCGGACTGGATGCGGACAGCAGTCCCGAGAGCGAGATAGGTGGGATTAGCAGCAATCCCCTGAACGCCACCTTCTTCGAGATGCGAGCCGACACCGAGCGTCAGCGGTGGATAAGTTACGGCAATGCCGTCGCCGCCTACCGAGCGGAGAGCAGCCTCGACAACAGCGACGCCGAAAGCGAGAACGGAGAGGTTCCCGAAGCCGACGATAGCCAGAGTCCGCTGCCCGTGGTGACCCCCGGCACGAAGATAAAGGCCGTGAACCGACAGAGCCTGAGCAAAGGCTTCGGAGCCACCGCGCTGACCCTGTCCTACAGCCAAGGCAAGAGCCGTCAGCTAGGCGACTATATGGACCTCAACGGCGACCGCTATCCCGACATAGTGGGTGAGAAAGCCGTGCAGTACAGCGAGGCGCAGGGTGGTCTGGGCAGCGACGTGCGAGGCTACAGCAACAGTGACGACGGAGTCAGCCGCAGCCTCAACCAGTCCGGCGGCGTCACCTTCAACGGCACCTACCTGCGTGCCGCCCAGGAGTTGAGCGGGCGTGGCAAAGGTAGCCAGGTGACCACCAAGACAACAGGGATGTCGCAGATGCCCAGTTTCGGCGGGGCCATGAGCCGCGACAGCGTGCAGAGCGCCTTTCTAGATGTCAACGGCGACGGGCTGCCCGACATAGTGTATGCCGACAACCGGGTGCGCTACAACCAAGGCTACAGCTTCACCGGTATGCGACCCTACTATGTGCGCGGGATACACAAAAGCGTGAGCACCACTACCTCGGCCGGAGTGAGCGTCAACATAGCCAACACCAGTATCGCCGGAGGTCTGGGCATCAACCTGTCCGACAACCGAAGCATAGGCGAGCTGGCCGACCTCAACGGCGACGGACTGCCCGACATAGCATTGGAAGACAGAGTCTATGTGAGCCGTGGCGACGGCAGCTATATAGAGTATGCCAACAACCTCGGCATGCTCGACAGGAGCCGCAGCACCACCTTCAGCGTGAATGCCGGCGGCACCTTAGACATGGTGTTTTCCATCATGGGCTTCCCGCTGAAGGTAGGCTTCAGCCTTGCCGGCGGCGGCACCGCCGGACTGAGTGCCACGGCCGGGGAGTTCCGTGACATGGACAACGACGGATACGCCGACTACGTCTATCGCAGCGGCGGGGCGATAAAGGTGAGGTATTCCCAGGTGGGGCGTGCCAACTTGCTGAAGAGCGTGAAGAATTTCGGCAAAGGAGGCAGTGAGATAGACTACGAGCTCGGGGAGAGCAGCGTAGGCGACCCCCACCGCCAGTGGTGTCTGAGCAGCCAGAAGGTGTGGGACGGCTTTGCCGGCGACGGAGCCGACACGCTGTACAGGAGGTACAGCTACGGGAGCAGGAGGTACAGCCGCTACGAGCGCGAGGACTACGGCTACGACAGCGTGACGACCTACGAGTATGCCAGTCGAGACGACTACGAGAGCCGCGAGGCGGCGCGCACCACCCTGAGCACCTACCATAACGGCGACTACTATCACGGCTACCTGCCCTCGAGCGAGCGTGTGAGCGACCGAGAAGGGAGATATAGCGAGACCCGCTACAGCTACCGCGACGCCGACCTGAGGGACGGCCACTATCTCGACGACGGCACCCCCGCCTGGTGCCAGGGTGACGGCTGGCCCGCGCTCTCCGCCGAAGAGACCACGGTATCCGAGGGCGGTAGCGCGACACTCACCAGCCGCAGGGAATACCGCTACGGCAGTTACGGCAACGTGACACAGTGCCAAGACATGGGCGACGTCGCCGACGCCGGCGACGACTACACGGCGGTGATGGTCTACCACGAAGACCCGGCACACTATGTGGTGGGCAGCGTGAGCGAGTTTGCCATAGAAGGGCTGCGTCACCGCCAGGCCAGCTACAACGAGAGGGGAAGAATAGACCAGCTTACGATAGACAACGGCGGGAGCCAGTCCCGTTACAGCTACGAGTACGACGGCTACGGCAACCTCACGCGGCTGGTCACGCCGGCCGAGAGCCATGCCGACGGCAGCCGCTACTGGATACTTTACGAATACGACAGCGTGACCCACACGCTGCCCGTGTCGGTAAAGAACGCCGAAGGCTACCACAGCGAAGCGGAGTATGACCTGCGGTGGCAGAAGCCGCTGCATACCCGGGACATCGGCGGCAACCACCTATACTACAGCTACGACGCCCACGGCAACGTGGCGACGGTCACCGCCCCGCGCGAGCAGGCCACCGGCGCACCCTATACGGTGAAGTTCGACTACTGGTACAACCACCGCCACCTCACGGGAAGCGCCGACGCCGGAAACCAAGGATACAATGGAGCCAGCTATCCCCTGTGGAGCCAGACGGGAGCCTACGACGAGAGGCATCCCGGCGACGACATAGAAGCCGTGGTGTTCAGCGACGGACAGGGGAGGATAGTGCAAGCCAAGAAAGATATAGAAGAAGAGGGAGAGGCGAGGCGTCAGGTGAGCGGGAAGACAGAGTACGACGGCCTGTGGCGCAAAGTCAGGGAGAGCCAGCCCACCAGCGAGCCGCAGGACTGGGCTGCGACGCGCTACAACCCCTACAGCAGCGACTACAGCACCGCCATAGCCTACGACTACCTCGACCGTCCGGTAAGAGAAGACTATGCCGACAGCAGCCACCGGCACTACGAGTACAGCATCGCCGCCGACGGTGGCGGAGCGCAGAGGCTCAAGACAGCGGTCACCGACCGCAACGGAGTGGGCAGCGCGGTGTACAGCGACATGAGGCGTCAGACCCGCCAGACCTCCGACGCCCTGGGAGGCGAGACGAAATACATGTATGACGCCATAGGGCAGCTGGTGGCGACCACCGACCCCGAAGGCCACGAGACCAGCCACAGCTACGACCTGGGCGGCCGGCGGGTGAGCCGGACGCACCCCTCGTCGGGCACGACCCAGTGGCAGTACGACGCAGCCGGCAACCTCACGAAGCTGACTCTGAACAGCGGAGCGAGCGTGGATTACGAATACGACTACCGCAAGCTGCAGCACGAGAGCCATCCCCAGCGTCCGTGGAACGACGTGTGGTACAAATATGTGGGAGGAGGCAACGGAGCCGGGCAGGTGTCGAGCCGACAGGACGCCTCGGGGGTGACGGAATACGGCTACGACGAGACGGGCAATGTGACTGAGAGCCGCAAGACCTGCGTGATACCCGGCAACCGCGGCACGCTCACGATGGTGA
>JAFRTM010000019.1 GCA_017439185.1 Bacteroidales bacterium
CGGTGGCGTAACGAGACGGAGAGTCTGCATTACTACCACGGCGACCACTTGGGCAGCGCTGCCTATCTGACCGACCGGGACGGTCATGTGGTGCAGACGTTGACCTACCTGCCCTACGGTGAGGACTGGGTGGAGCAGAACGGCTTGGGCGACACGTCGCGGCTGGGGATGTACCGCTACAACGGCAAGGAGAAGGACTACGAGAGTGGCTACCATTACTACGGCGCACGATACTATTGGAGCGAACTCTGGACCGGCTGGCTGAGTGTAGATCCGATGAGTGATAAGTACCCTTCGATATCGCCTTATGCTTATTGTGCTTGGAATCCTGTGAAGTTGGTGGATCCGGATGGGGAAAAGATTAAGAATGCCTATCAAGAATATAATAATGTGACAGAAAGAATAGCAAGTTTAGAAGATCAGTACGCAAAATGTGATACTCGTAATGAAAGGCGTAGCATCCAAAGGGAGATAAAATATCTAAAACGACAACACTCATATTATAAATTAGCGCAAGGTGCTATAGATGCATTTAAAGAAGCTAATCCAGAAGAATTTCAATTATTAGATAATTTGACATTTAACGATCATGATGTTGACATTACTGTTTCAGTTGATATGACATCATTATACTCTCCGAACAACGGAAATGCAGAAACAATTTTTCCTAGTGTAATACTTAGAAAAAATAGTGATGGTACTTTAGAAAGTGTTGAAGATATTTTATCAATAGAAATAACATTATATAGAAGTGCTTTCTTCGGAGAAACCAATGGATTAACAAGTATCGCTAACGAGATGGGTGATGCTAAGTTCATGATAATGCGCCCAGAACAAGCTGTTAAAGGATATTTTGGAATAAAGAATAATAACATCTCATATTGGAAAGAGTCTGCATCCCGATTTTCATATGATTATGAGAAATATATCACAAATCCAGCTAAAAATGAGAATCCCAATCCGTTTGATTATTAGAATGATTAGCGTATTCAGCATAATGACATTTGCGTTATGTCGTTCTATCTGTGCCCAAGAAGATATGCGACAGAATCTTGATTTGTATTTATATACGAGTTGTTTTATTATGGATAAGGGGAACATAAACTATTGTAATCTAGAAAGTATTGTAAATGCCACCTGCGATATTTCTAATGGAAAACCACAAAAAGATAAAATATATGATAGCACAAATATGAGGACATTCCTTGTGCCAAGATGGGATAGCGCTTGGATAACGCCAGCATTTAAAGAATCGGATTACTCTTATAAGATTCAGTTGTTTAAAATTGAAACACATCCGATTATTAGCAAATATTATATTTTATATGTAAAAGCCTGTTTCCCCACGGAATTTAATTTTCAACATGATTTATGGTTACGAGTATATGGCTTTAGAGAGAATGATCTCAAGATATTTTTTGATGCGCTACGCGAACAAGGTATTTCAAAAAAAGATATCAAGAAAATGGTAAATGACTGGAGCAATTCTGATAGTTTATTCAATGAAATTGATTGGGAGTGCCTGCTAAAAGGCTACTTTTCAAACAATACCCATTGTGATTGCTACATATCAAATGCATATTGGGAATATTGGTCATTATATGCAGGTGAACGTCAAGATGCATTAAAAAGAGATATTTATTCAAAATTCTCGACAATTCCTCTCGGAGGGCGAATATCATTTCTTCGTTAGGGCGGAATGGAAACAATATTATATGGAATGAAATTATAGTAGAGAATTTAAAATACAATATATGCAAGATAACAATTTTTTCGTGCACGAGTCCAGCTATGTCGATGACGATGTTGTCATAGGCGAAGGCACCAAGATATGGCATTTCTGCCATATCCAGAAAGGAGCCCGGATAGGGGAGCGGTGCTCGATGGGGCAGAACGTCAACATCGGCAACAATGTGAAGATAGGCAACGGCGTGAGGATTCAGAACAATGTGAGTGTGTATGAGGGTGTTGAGATCGAGGACAATGTCTTCTGCGGCCCTTCCTGCGTGTTCACCAATGTGGTGACGCCGCGGGCCCATTTCCCGGTGCATGGCGTTTATTCCAAGACAGTTATAAAGGAGGGAGCCTCGCTGGGGGCCAACTGCACGGTGGTGTGCGGTCACTCCGTGGGCCGCAGCGCTCTGATAGCCGCCGGGGCGGTGGTCACGAAGGACGTGAAGGACTATGCCCTCATGGCTGGCGTGCCGGCCAGGCAGATAGGATGGGTGTGCGAATGCGGGCTGAAGCTGGACGAGTCGCTGACTTGCCGCTGCGGACGCCACTATAAACTGGAAAATGAAGAACTCAAGAAGATACAAGGCTGAAAACAAGGCCACTGGCGAGGTGCAGGCCAAGAAGGCGCTGGGCCAGCATTTCCTGACCGACGAGAGTGTGGCGGCTCGCATAGCCGACACGCTCAGCGGCTCGACAACCAACGTGCTGGAGATTGGACCGGGCATGGGAGTGCTGACTAAATACCTCATTCCAAAGCCGTTGAACCTGAAAGTGGTGGAAATCGACGGTGAGTCGGTGGAGTATCTCCACAGCCATTATCCGTCGTTGGAGGTCGTGGAGGGCGACTTCCTCCAGCTGCCGCTCGAGTCGCTGTTCGCCTCCGAGCCGATGGCGATAATAGGCAACTTCCCCTACAACATCTCGTCGCAGATATTGTTCAAGGTGTTTGAAAACAGACACTTGGTGCCGGAGGTAGCGGGGATGTTCCAGAAAGAGGTGGCGGAGCGTGTGGCTTCGGGGCCTGGCAACAAGGATTACGGAATACTGAGTGTCTTGCTATCAGCGTTTTACGACATAGAATATTGCTTCACGGTGCCGCCTCATGTGTTCAACCCGCCGCCCAAGGTGAACTCGGGGGTGATAACGATGCGCAGAAACGCCGTAACTGCTTTGGAATGTGACGAAAAGCTGTTCGTGAAAGTGGTGAAGGCCGGCTTCAACCAAAGAAGGAAGACACTGCGTAACGCGCTGAGAGTATTGCAGATAGATACCTCCGTCTTGCCCGAAGAACTGCTGTCGAAACGTGCCGAGCAACTCGGCGTGGAAGAGTTTGTGGGAATCACAAAGTGTTTGGAATCAGAAATTTGCAAGTAGAAGATGGATATAGTTTCTTATATATTATTAGGAATAATGTTGGGTGCGGTGCCGATGCTGGCCTTTGCGCAGTCGGCTGCAGTGGCGAGGATAAGGCTGACGAAAGGTTTGGCGGTGAGTGGGATAGCGGGCTTGGCGATGGCTGCAATGGTCTTGGCAGGAATCTTGCTGGGCAATATTCTGAGGATGGCGGACGAATATGCTGTGTTCAACGACTCGGTGTTCCTGGCTTTTATGGCAGTGGTAGGTGTGCGATTGATGGTGCAGGCATTCAGGAAAAAGGAGGCAGTAGCCTACGACATATCAAGGGGAAGTACAGCGGTGGTGTTGTGCATAGTACTTGCAATCAATGGATTGCTTGTGGGCATGGGTTTGGGATTTCTTGAGAGCGACGAGAAGATGTGGAGAGCGGCTGCTATTGTGGGTGGCGTGGCGTTGGTTGTTGTGACTTCTGCGTCATATCTTGGCATAATGTTTGGGCGCCAGCAGACAAAGCTAAAGTCTCGGAGGTGGTTGCTGACTGCGGTGTTGTTGCTGGCCTCGGCCGCGCTGCTGAGGATGATATGATTGCATTGTGATTTCAGTTTTTTTGAGATTCAAAATGCCGTTTTGTGTCTTGGGATGCTATTGTTTTGATGGTGTACCCCATTTGCGAGTGTTTTATGTTTAAGATATTGATTTATAGTTGAGTACGAAAGATGGTGAAAAATTGATTGGTGAGTGGTTTTCGGGTGATTTTCGGGTTATGCTAAGTTGCTGTTAAAGAGCACATAACTAGGTATCAACTCTAAGGTAACTCTAAGGCATGTCTAAGATGGCGTTGGGGGCGTATGTGGTAATATGAAATTGAGAATTGTGAAAGGTGTGGAATTTAGGGTGGTGTTAGGAGTATTGCAACGATGACGGAACTATCGCTATGCCGGTCATTATCAGTTTCTTCATAACCTATAGATTCACTACAACTCTTGTTTATTAGCGAAATTTAATGCGTTTCATTGTCCGCAGATACAATATTTTATGTTAGTAGGCGTTATTTATATTATTTATAATAGATAAAGAATTTTATACTTATGAACATACATTCCACTCATGTCCTGTTGCTTACGGGATATCTGGGCAGCGGCAAGACAACACTCCTCAACCGCATGTTGAACAACAAGCGGGGCATCAAGTTCGCTGTCATCGTCAACGATATCGGCGAGGTGAATATCGACGCCGACCTTATAGAGAAGGGTGGCATTGTAGGACAGAAGGAAGAAAGTCTTGTGGCACTGCAGAACGGCTGCATCTGCTGCACGCTGAAAATGGACCTCGTGGAGCAATTGCGCGACATCATGAGCCGGCACCGCTTCGACTATATTGTCATAGAGGCTAGCGGCATCTGTGAGCCAGCACCTATCGCTCAGACTATCTGTTCGATACCGATGATGGGTCCCGAGTACATAAAAGACGGTATACCAGTTGTAGACAATATAGTCACCGTGGTCGACGCCTTGCGTATGAAGGACGAGTTTGGCAGCGGCAAGAACCTTCTAAAGCCCGGATTGGCAGAGGACGACATAGAGAACCTCGTCATACAGCAGATAGAGTTCTGCAATATCATCCTGCTTAACAAAGCCTCGGAGGTGACGACTGCAGAGTTGGGACGCATACGCGAAATTATCCGCGCCATACAACCCCAGGCGGAAATCATAGACTGCGACTACTGCGACATAGACTTCAGCAAGATACTCTATACGGGCATGTTCGACTTTGACAAGGTGGCCACTTCGGCCACATGGGTTAACGAAATAGAGGGGAACCATGACGAAGATGAGGGAAAGAGTCACCACCACCATGATGATGACAACGATGAGCATGGACACGGGCATCATCACGAACATGAGCACCACCATCATCACGACGAGGAGGGCGAGGCGGAGGAATATGGCATCGGGACCTTTGTATACTACCGGCGGGAACCGATGAATATCGGGCGGTTTGACGATTTTGTGGCTCGTCATTGGCCGAAGGGAGTGATAAGAGCAAAAGGTATCTGCTGGTTTTTGTCGGAGCCTGACACTTGCTACCTTTTCGAACAGGCAGGCAAACAGGTCTCGCTCAGAGACAGTGGGCAATGGTATGCCACTATGCCCGACAAAGAGTTGCGTGACTTTATGCGACGTAATCCCGATCTGCTGCGCGATTGGGATGACACTTATGGAGATCGTATGCAGAAGATGGTTTTTATAGGCCAGCATCTGGACAAGGAGGCCATCGCCGCAGCCCTTGACGAGTGCCTGTCGCAGACGATGTAGTGTGAGTACGACAGGGAACCCTTTTTGCTGTATGATGAGTTAATATATATGTGACGAGACGTTTGGGGGGAACAACTCTATGCTGGGTCCGATACACATTCGAAATGTAATCGGTCCTTTGACCGATTTTTGTAAAGTGATGTGAAAATGGTCGTAGTGTGAACCGTAGGGAGAGTGCGGATGATGGAGGAGACGGTGTGTGGATGGAGTTGTTGGAGAGGAAATGTTTGTGATAGATTAGTCTTATTGTATGATGACGTATTTCATATTGCAGCGACGGGCGGCTTCGCCGTCGGTGTCGTCGCGGTCGCCGACCATAAGTGCTTCTTCGGGCTTGACTCCCAGGTGGTCGCAGAGGGCGAGGGTCGCCTCGCGGCAGGGCTTGAGTCCTCCCATGGTGGGGGCGTCGGTGAGGAAGTCGGCCCAGCTATGGTCGAAATGGAGGGCAGAGAGGCGTTCTTGGATGTTTCCATAGTCGGAGAACACGGCGACTTTCAGTCCTTTCTGCCTCAGCTCGGGCAGGAGCTGGCTGACCCAGGGGCGGAGGCAGTAGTGTTTTTCCATCACCTTTACCATCCGGGGCATATAGCGGTGCTCGTACCACCATTTGGCTTTCTTTACCGATATATGGCTCTTCACTGCCACCTTGCCGTAGAGTGTCTCGTAGTAGGTGCGCTCGTTGCCGAAGAACTGTCCGGCGAGCTCTTTGCGGGCTGTGCGCTCGTTCTTCAGCACCAGGGCATATAGCGGGTCGGCCATTATAAGGTTCAGCGGCAGGTTTTTCTTGTCGAAGAGGGTGCCGTCGAGGTCGAAAATCACGGCTTTGATTCCGTCGAGGTCTAACTGCATATCGGTATAGGTAAAAGAGAAGAGGGGAACACCGCTCGCCTTTCGTATGGCGGACGCCCCCCTCTTCTATATTGCTGACAGTTCTTTTATTGTTTTACGAGGTCCTGGAATCTGGCGTGGCGTTTCTCGTCCTGGAGAAGGAGGTTGAGCTTGAACTGGCCGTCGCGTGCACCTTCTTTGATGCAGCGCTCCTTGAAGTGCTCGAAGCTCTCTTTCTCGAGGCGGTAGGTGACGGCGTCTTTCAGGCGCAGGCTCTCGCGCTTGGCCTTATATTCCATGTTGCTCTCCATCAGGGCGGCATCCACGGCTTTGGTGAATTCCTCGGCCTGGGCCTGGGTGGTCTCCTGGTCGGCGAACTCGTAGTAGAAGTTGTAGCGGCTCTCGGCCAACTCGGCGAAGCCGATGAAGAAACGGGTCTTCAGTCCGGTGCGCTTCTCGGCCTCGTGGACGGCTTCGATAAACTGGCGCTCATAGAGCTTCTCGCCGGTCATGGTGACGATGCCGTGGGTCTTCTGTATCATGTGGACGGTGGGGGTGTTCCTGAAGTTGGGGCCAACCTCAAGCAGGTCGTTCATATTGTAGCGGTAGAGTCCGGCATAGGTGGTCACGTAGGGGCAGTAGCGCTTGCCCTGCTCGAGTTCGTGGAGACGGTAGAAGCGCGGATTCTCGCTGTCCATATCCTCTTCCTTGATGAACTCGTAGTAGTGGTAGTGGGGGAACATCACGGTGTTGAGGGTGTCGTCCATCACAAGGCCGAAGCGGCACTCGCTGGAGAAATAGCCGAACTCCTGGTGCAGCATGTGCTCGGGGAAGGAGTTGGCGAACTTGTCGAGATAGACCTTGGTGTTGCCGCATTTCCAGGTGTTGAGGATCTGGAGGTTGGGCCAGTAGTGCTTGGGTAGCACGTCGCCGTATTTGGCACGCAGGTCGCGCAGCTCCTGGGCCCTTCTGGGATTGGGTTTCAGGCAGGCTTCGAGCTCCTTGCGGATCTCGGGGTCGATGTTCAGGTCGGACTTCAGGGTGCCGTGCTCTATGTCGTTGACATACTCGTCATAGTAGCGGTTCACGTTGTTCTGGAGCTCCACGATGGTGGAGGGGTTGGCGGTGACTATGAGGGTGATGTCCTGCTCGATACCCATACGCATCAGGACGTAGTAACGGGCCGTGTAGTCGGCGATGGAATAGACGCACTGGGGGTTGCTGTAGAGCTTCTTCACGAATTTAGGGCAGTCTCTCTGGGTCACGCCGCTCACCGAGCCGTAAACCGTGCCGTCGGGAGCATAGCCCTCGATGACCTTACCTACGATGCTCAGGATCTTTCCGGCAAACACTTTGTGGCGGTTCTGTATGAAGTTGTACAGCCACACTTTGGTCATCTTGCCGTAGATGGTCTTCAGGTATTTCTCGGTGATGGGAATCCACTTGGGCTCTGCCGTCGAGCCGGAAGTGGTGGCGTAAAGCACCGGCTTGCCGGGGAAGAGGATGTCGGACTCGCCGTTCTTGTGACGGTCCACGTAGGGACGGAAGTCCTCATACTCGTTGGGGTGCACCATCTCTTCGTAACGTTTGTAGAGCTCGGTGTCGTCCTTGGCTTCCAGTATGTAGTCGAACTTGTGCTCCTTGCCGTAAACGGTGTCCTTGGCGTAGGTCAGAATGCCGCGCAGGGTCTGTTCACTGGCCTTTCTCGGATTTTTGGTAGCCTTGATAAGGCTGTTGTACTGTATTCCGCCTGCCATTCCGAGGAGCAGGTTGGGAACAATCATATTACTGATTTTCATGTTGATAAGTATTTTTTCGTTACTAAAACCAAGTGCAAAAGTACATATAATTTATAAATTAAAGATATTTTTATGATAAAAGTTTTCCACACACAATATTTAGTAACTCGTCACGTTTATTATGAGATATGACACTTCTCGAATCGCTACTCCTCGCTCTTGCGCTTTGTGCCGACACTCTGGCGGTCTCGGCTGCCTCGGGGTTACGCTATCGTGAGCCTCGCCGGCGCTGGCTCCTGCTCGCCTTTTTTCTTGCCCTTTTCCAAGGGGGATTCCCTCTCCTCGGAGCTCTACTCGGGGTGGCATGTGAACAGTTTATACAATCCATAGACCATTGGATTGCTTTCGGTCTCTTGTTGGCTGTGGGAGGGAAGATGATATTCGATGCTTGGCGCAACGGGCCCGAGGGACGGTCGGCTGCTCCTCGGCTGTCGGTTGCCACGATGTGTCTTATGGGTATTGCCACAAGTATCGATGCGTTTGCCGTCGGCATAGGCTTCGGCCTTTCCAGCACCGTCGTCCAGTCGCTCGTTACCTGCTCAATCATCTTTGCTGTGACGTTCCTGGTGGCTTGCCTGGGCATATTCCTCGGCAGCCGGGGTAAACATATCCCGCAACGCCTTTCCGGCACCATCGCCGGCCTCGTGCTCATAGCTCTCGCCGTGAAAGCTCTGCTGTAAAATTTACTCGCCTATCGCCGGCCACGGGTTTTCCTCTATGCCGGCCATCTGCTCCATCTGCCTGTGACTCTCGACGCGCAGGCGGTCCACTTCCTCTTTGCGTGTGTGGCTGCGGTCGGGCATGATAGGTGTACCTACGTGGATGGTGAAGCAAGGGGCATCTTTCTTGCCGAACAACTTGTAGATTCCTTTCCTCTCGCGATAGGTCAGCACACACGGCACCACCGGGGCGTCATATTTGTATGCCATGGTGAAGGCCCCTTTCTTGAACGGCCTGATGGGCACATATTGGTCCCATCTCACCTCTTCGGGAAATACCAGTATCAGCGCTTTCTTCTCGTTATGGTAGTAGTCGAAGGCCTCGTCGAATTTCCTCAGGCCGCTCATGGTCTCTGGCACGGGTACGCCGCCCACGTAGCGCACAAACCAATATTGTCCGCCGTTGAAATGGCGGGCATACATGGGTATCCATATATGCTTCAGCGGACTCAGGGCTTGCTTTACCGCCACCGCGTCGAACTGGTACACGTGGTTGCACACCGCTATGGCTCCTTTGCCCAGTTCTTTCTCCCACCCTTTCAGGTTCTTCCGCCCCTCGATCTTCAGTCCGTGTTTCAGCCGGTTGGCGATGTACACTATTATATGGAGAAACAGCCATCCTATGATGTTGCGGTGCAGCCAATAGTTGAACGAGCGGTCACGGTAGGGATAACTATCGTCGAACTTGAAGTCCTTGCTCTTCTTCGGCTTCTTCACAACCACCAAGTGCTTGTGAGGGTCGTCCGTAGGGTAGCTCTTGGGATCTTTGGGAATATATACTCCCTCTGCAGTTTTCAGATTGCCGTACTCCATCGTCTTTCTTTGCTATGTTTCTTTAGTTGTCTTCATACGCTCTATGAAAGCCGAGGCGGGAGGGTCTCCCTCCCGCCGGCTTCATATTGTCTCTTTACAGTCCCAGTGCCTTCAGACCCTGGTTGTAGGTGATGTCTTTCGGTATGTTGTTGTCGCGTATCAGGTCGAGGTCTTTCTGCAGGTCGGCGCGGATAACACCGTTCTCGGCAGCATATTTCTTAGCGAAGTCATAGTCGCCGTCGCCTTCCACCTGCAGTATCAGTGCGGCCCAGCTGTTGATGGCCTCACGCATCTTCTCCACGTTCACCACATACTTGCCCTGCTCGTTGCGGGTGAAAGCCTCGTGGTCCTGCAGATAGTTGAAGCACATCATGTTGGCGATGCCGTGAGCCTCGGTGGCGCCGAAGCGCACGCTTCTCAGGATACCGGCGATGAAGGTTACGTAGGCGTCTTCCATGGTGCAGTTGGTGATCTCGCCAGCCTCGATGAGGGTCTGGGTCAGGAACAGGCCGCAGATGTCGGCTTTGGCCTCTTCCCAGGCGCTGTACTGCTCTTTCAGTGCCTCACGCAGGTTGCCCTTGCCGGTCACGGTGTTCTTGATTCCCAAGCCGTGAGCCACCTCGTGGAAGCACACATTGCTGAAGAATGCGTTGAAGTTCACGTTGTCCATCTGGTCCTCCACCACGAACAGTTTGGCGATAGGCACCAATATGGTCTCGAACTTGGCGTTCATGGCGTTTTTCAGCTGCAGGCGGCGGGCACCTTTCTTCAGGTGTACACGCTCATCGTTGGGCAGGTTGATGGCGATGGTCTTCGAGCCCGCGTTGCAGTCGCCGGCATAGTAGATGGCGTCATAGACGTTGAGGTCGCTCTCGGTGCCGGGTACCTCTTTCTTGTATTTCGGGTCACAGGGCAGCTGTTTCTGCAGGTCGGGGAGCATCTTCACGAATTTGGCCAGGTCGTTGCTCCACTGCTCGTCTTTCACGAGGATGAACGACTCGTAGGAGGTCTTGTAGCCAAACAGGGCGTCGTCGTAGTTCTCGATAGGTCCGACCACGAAGTCGATCTTGCTGTTCTTCATGTCCATCCAGGCCATGTCGCTGGCGAAATAGTCGTCGGTCTGCAGGGCTTTCTTCCTCTCCGTAAGGTAGTTTTTCAGTCCTTCGTCCTCGGCGAGCTCGATGGCTTTGGCCATCAGTTCGTCAACCTTGGCCAGCTTCTCGGCGTATGCCACATGGTAGGGTATTACCTTCAAAGCACCCTGCTCGTCACGTCTCAGGATCGTGTATTGGCTGGTCTTCTCGGGATCTTGCAGTGCCTCAAACTCCTCTTTCGTCATATCGGCAGGATAGAAGTTGGCACCCAGCGGTCTCTCGCCGTAGCCGGGCACAAACGGTTTCTCGCTGTCCAGACGGTCCCAGGCACCATATTGCAGCATCGCGAATGCCTTGACGGCTTCGTCGCTCAGCGTGTCGAGTGCCTTACGGTTCTCGGTGCCGAAATACTGCTCCCAATAGAGGTCGTCCATAATGTCGGCGATCTCGATCAGGACAGGAATCAGCTGCTTCTCTTTTTCGCTCAGCTTGCTGAGGTCTGTCGTCAGCGTGAATTCCGCATATTCGTTCACCTTCTGCTGTATCGGCGACACAGCCTCTTCGGTGGTGGTCTTTTTGGATTTGCATCCAACTGCGGCCAGCATAGCGACCGCCATCATTGTAACCATTAACTTTTTCATTTTATGATATTTATTAAGTTATTTTAATAATTTCTTCATCAGAAACAATTTGCAAATATACAACTTTTTTTCATATCTGCAATTTCTTTACACATTAATATTTATAGTGTACGTCCCAAACACATTTTTTTTCTCCAAAAGTTTTCTATTATAAAAAAAATTAGTATCTTTGCCCTCACAAATAATCTGTGACTTGATAGTACATCTTACGATAGAATATTAGTAATCAAAAAATTATAACTTATGAACTTTATCACAGAATTATGGAACACCAACCGTCCGCTCCTTTTCCTGATAGGAGTGTTGATAGTTGTAACACCATTCATTATCTATTATGTGCGCAAGGCGCATAAGGAACACCCCAAGGGACTTATTCCCGCTGCATTGAGCAACATGGGCGAACGCTTCGGCTACTACATCATGAATGCCGTGCTGGTGCTGTTCATCTGCTCCAAGTTCGGTATCTCCGACGAGGTTAGCGGCATCATGTTCGCCGTCTTCTACTTCCTCATCTATGTGCTGAGCCTCCCGGGCGGTATCATCGCCGACCGCACCCAGAACTACAAAGGCACCATCATCTCGGGTCTTGTGGTTATGGCTCTCGGCTATGTACTCCTCGCCATCCCCGTGTTCAGTGAAGGCACCGGTGTGACTTTTGCTCTTATCCTCGCCATGTTGGCACTCATCCTCATTGCCTGCGGTAACGGCCTCTTCAAGGGCAACCTCCAGGCTATCGTGGGACAGCTCTACGACAACTTTGAGGCTGAAGCTGCCAAGAAAGGCCCCGAGGCTCTCGCCCTCGCCAAGAGCAAACGCGACCCCGGATTCCAGATTTTCTACGTGTTCATCAACATCGGAGGCGTTATCGCTCCCTTCGTGGCTCCGCTCATCCGCGGCTGGTACCTGAAAGCTCAGGGCTTGGTTTATAATGCCGACCTTCCGCGTCTGTGCCACGGCTATGTGCAAAATACAGCTAAACCCGAAGACCTCGACAACCTCGCACAGATAACCTCTGGCGCCGACTTCAATGTGGCAGCCGAAGGACTCGGCGAGTTCTGCACCAACTACCTCACCGTCTATAACACCGGTGTCCACTATTCCTTCATAGCCTCCGTGGCTGCCATGCTCATATCGCTCTTCATCTTCCTCGCTGTGAAGAACAAACTGCCCAACCCGGTGAAGAAAGTGAAAGCCGCCGTGCAGGAGTACGCTCCCGAAGAGCGTCAGGCTCAGGCCAAGGAAATCAAGCAGCGCCTCTATGCCCTCTATGCAGTGCTCGGCATCGCCGTGTTCTTCTGGTTCTCGTTCCACCAGAACACCCAGTCGCTCTCCATCTTCGCCCGTGACTTCGTGGACACCAGCTCCATACCGCCCGAGGTGTGGCAGTGCATCAACCCCTTCTTCGTAATCATCCTGACTCCTATCATCATGCTCATCTTCGGCTCGCTGGCAAAGAAAGGCAGAGACGTCTCCACTCCCAAGAAGATCGCCCTCGGTATGTTTATTGCCGCCTGCGCCTACATCTTCCTGGTGGTGATCGCCATCATACAGAACTATCCTTCGGGAGAAACCTTCAAAGCCCTGCCCGAAGCCACCAAGATTGCCATGAAGGCAAGCCCGTCGGTGCTCATAATTACCTACTTCTTCCTCACGGTAGCCGAGTTGTTCATCAGCCCGCTGGGTCTGAGCTTTGTCTCCAAGATTGCTCCCAAGCACCTGCAAGGTATCTGCCAGGGTCTCTGGCTCAGCGCCACCGCTATCGGTAACCTCATCATCTTCCTCGGTGTTAAGATGCTCAATGCCTTCCCACATCAGTGGTACACCTGGGCAGTCTTCGCCATCATCTGCCTCATCTCGATGGCCATCATGCTCGGCATGCTGAAATGGCTCGAGCGTATCACCGCCGACAAGAAAGAATAGTGCGATACCTCATAACTGAACTGGGGACTCGGCCGTTAGGCTAAGCCCCCAGTTCTCAACCATAATAAAGCAGACATTTCTAAAACTATGACCTAACAGAAAAAATAAATAACTGAGCTTGAAGTGCTTGTTCTCCTAAACTAAAGACTGGTAATCTTAAAGGGTTGAGAATAAGTGACCGAAAGTTCGCGCTTAAGGCGTGATACGTTCGTTCCTTATCCTTATTAACCCAAGGGTATTTACCAGTCACCCAGTTTAGAAATAAGGAGTTAAATCGAAGGTTTCACGCTTTATTTATACCCTTACCTATCAATAGCTTTCAATACAAAAAAAGCAGAGATGTCGAAACCTACATGCTAATGTTAACAAAATACCACACACAATGCAAAAAAGATACAGTTATTTGTTATTGACGTTCTTCCCAATCGTTATGATAATTGCGTTTACACAAAGTCGATGTATTAGCAAAGAGAAAGCATTTGATATGAAGATGAAAAATGCGGTAAAGGAACTTAATGCGAGAATGCCTATGCGAGGCAATGATTGGATGTGGAAGGATAGCGTGGCATATGATGCAGATAATAGAATAATCTCGCAGTACTTTAGTTATCATGTAGAAGGGGCTCGGGAGAACCTTTTCCGGCATCTCTATAGAGAGATAGATAAAGACACAGCCCTAATGAGAATTCTGATGGGAACGGAAAACAATAGCATATGGATTGAGAACAATGTCTCGGTTCGTTATGTGGGAAAATTTCCTGATGGGGAGGTGTTGTATGATATGACTTACTCTCCGAAGGAGTTGAAAGATATAGTAGAACATCCGTTTAGCAGCAAAGAGATTACAGAGAAGATTTACATGAACCAAGCAGTGTCATTAAATGCTGTTACTCCTATTCAGTTATCAGATGGTTATATTGTTATTAAAAGAGCTGAGTTTAAGCCAAATAATTCAGAATTGACTATTTATTGGGATGTTGATAACGAATTAATGCAGTATGCAAGTGTGCAGGATCTGGAAGAGTATATGGAAGATTATATAACATTACTTGTACAATACAATCATCAACAACTATTAGATTTAGAAAAGGCAGGGAATTCTATGTATAAAAGAACCGTCTACCCTGTCCGTGTAACACTTATATCTCACCTAAGCGGTAAGCGTCAAATTAAAGTTAGTAAATTGACAACAGAAGTTATAAATAATTAGAAATATGTATAATAGTAATTCTAATATAGTCAGTGCCATTGTGTATGTGGTCGCGATGGGAGTCTTTCTTATTTGGCTATTTTACAAGTTCGCAAGAAGAGATACAAAGGATTGGACCCCACAATGTGAACAAAAGAAATGGAAAACAGTCCGTGGATTAATAGGCGGTATATGTTGTTTCGATGCGCTTGGAATGGTGGTTGTAACAATAGCTGCGTGGAATTTATCGGATGATAATCTACGGCTAAGTTATATAAACGCAGCCTTAGTATACGGAATACTTGCTTGTTATACATTACTATTCCGAAAATCCCCTCGTGGTAGAGGTGTTAAGATACGAAAGACTATTGCCTATATAATAATAATTCTGTCATACTTCGGTTGGCCTCGTACAGTTCAAATGCTTACAGACGGGAATGTGCCAGGCATATATGGTGATGCCATATATGTAGTAATCATTATGAATCTGATTCTGTATGGACTCTGCGTGCTTATTGCATGGCTATTATTGAGACATTACAAGCGTGATAAATACGTGGAATATAAGACAACATGTGGTGCTATACCACATCAAGACAATGTAAAAGATCAGAACTTAAGCAATATTGATAATTCACGATATATGCCTCCTCAAGCTATTCATAAAGAAGGAATAAGGGGAGAGAACCTATCAACAAATGAGCTCAATCCGTCTAAAAAAGAAGCAGAGTTAGATCTAAAAGTTGATAACCCAGCAAATAATAAAATAGAGTATACAAAAGAAGCAGAAAACACAGAGGTCTACAACAAACAAAATTCTATAAATGGGGTATTTGGCGAGGGCTTGAGACAAGTAGAACAAGTCAATGTTAAAGAACATCGAATTGCAAAAACAGTTTCCGAGACGAAACAACGTAATCTTTTGGCAAGTTACCTTATTTATATTCTGGCCGTACTGATTGTTGCATTTATTGGATGTGTATTTATTCTAAATAAAGATTATAATCCGGGTTATTATTATCACAAAACTCCAATATGGTCATATATTGCACTGTCCATAACTCTAATGGCATTGCCTTTCGGACTATATTGGTTACGGGGAAAGCGATTGGGATTTTATATCTGTATAGGATATCTTGTATATGAGTTCATATTATCATTTTTTGTATTGGCAATTGGATTCTCATGGAAGTGTTATGGAATAGTTTTTTTGTCTGCTATATTGTTGTCAGTGGTGCCTATATTAGCCATTTGGATTGCAGAGTTAGTTGGCCTCCAAATAAAGGTAAAGCCTCTAAAGCAGTGTAAAAGAGAGATGAATCCACAAATAAAAGATAGACAAAAATCACTGAAGGACTCATTTAAGAAAATATTAAAAAAGACATGGCCATGGGTCGTCGGAATATTGATCTTAGGTGGGTTGACGTTTGGAGGTATAAAGTGGTATGATTATTATCGTAATGAATATTTACCAAAGAAAAGACTGAACGATGCTGTAGAAGAAATCAAGAGCAAATTTGATAATTCTGATGGGGATGAAAAGGCTGACATTGCATATAAGATCCTGAGGCGAAATACAGACTGGGGATATGAAGGTGTGAGTAATGTGCAAATACATTTAGCTCTCGCCGGGGGTGATGATGCAGAACATCTTGCCCTGGAAGAAGTGGTAGCAGATAAATAATATAACTTTGTTAAATCATTAAATTTAAGTAAAAATGAGTCATAATAATAGAAATATCGTATATATTGTAATACTACTGCTAATATCAGTTGTTTCATCGGCTACAATAATAAACACATCTCATACATATCATCGTAGAGAACCCCAACAGAACGAAAGAATAATGGGTCGTTATTACTGTACAAAGGCATTCGAGTATATTGAAGATAATGCATTACATGGAGATCCTAAATGCCAATGGATGCTAGGGGCTTGGTATAGGGGTGGAAATAAATATTTTTATTTTGGGAATCAGCCAGATTTTGAGAAGGCTGCATACTGGTGGAATGAAGCAGCACAGAATGGCTATGTAAAGGCATACAATAGTATAGGTATTGCTTATAAAGAAGGAAGGGGGGTGCCAAAAGATTTGAGAAAAGCTGTATATTGGATAAAAAAGGGAGCAGAGGAGGGAGATTCTTTGGCGATGAGAAATTATGGGGACATGTGGAGGGATGGTGTTTATGAAGATCATTCATATTATAAGAGAAAGAAAAGTTATTACTATGGATATTGGTATGGTGATTATGAAGACGTTTATGTAAAGAAAATTGAAGTAATTTTGGCGAACGATATCAAGAAAGCTAAATACTGGTGGAAAAAATCGGCAGATCTGGGGGATAAGCAAGCAAAGGAACGATTGCAAAAAATATATTATATATATAAAGACAATACTCAGCGGGATTTAATCTCACAGACACCCAGTATTCCGGAATAGCATTGTATTCCAATATGTGTTAGATATATGTTTGCTCTTTCCAAGCAAGCCGTACTCTTTTGTAATAGTTCTCAAGGGCGATAAAATATGTAATAATGCATTTTTTACTGTTTTTTCTTGCTATTAAAAAAAAACTTTGTATCTTTGCGAAAAATTTCGCAACGAAAAATTTCGCAATCATAAAATACTAATAATATGAATCCTTTTAGGTTTGGAACGATAGTAGAAGGTCAATTTTTTACCGACCGAGTGGCTGAAACTGCACAGCTAACACAAAAATTGGATAGCGAAAACCATATAGTGCTTATCAGTCCCCGTCGTTTTGGGAAGAGCAGCTTGGTACAGCGAGTTTTATCCCAGACTGAGCGCCCTGTATTGCAACTTGACTTGCAGTATGTGCTGAGTGTTGACGACTTTGCGTCTCAATTACTGAGAGGCATATTCAAACTATACCCCTTGGAAAAGGTGCGCCATGCGATGACTCATTTTCGGATTGCTCCCATCCTTTCAACCAACATTGTTACCGGAGCAATGGAGGTTAGCTTCCAACCGACAACCGACGTCGGAGTGCTGTTGGAGGACGCCATGGCACTGGTGGACAAGGTGACACAACCGGACAAGAGACTGATTATAGTGATAGACGAGTTTCAGGAGGTTGTAAAAATCAAGAAAGGTTTCGACAAACAGCTAAGGTCGCTGATGCAGCACCAAAAAAACTTGAATTATATTCTGTTGGGTAGCCAGGAATCGATGATGGAGGCCATTTTCGAGAAGAAGAAGTCGCCGTTCTACCATTTCGGACAAATGATACGCTTGCCCAAGATCCCATACGAAGACTTCCTGTTGTACGTCACTGAGCGCCTGCCCGAAGGAAGCCAAAAGATAGCGGACGATATACTGAAGTTCACGACGTGCCATCCTTACTATACGCAGCAACTGTCGTCGCAGGTGTGGGAGATGATGGAATATCAGGGAATTCGAGAAGATGTGGTGAGTAGGGCGACAATGGCTTTGGTGGCAATGCACGACCTTGACTATGAACGGCTGTGGCAGAACCTAAACCGCACCGACAGATTTACCCTTCGTCAACTGGCTCTCGACAAGCAACCGATGCAGAACCGAAACCAGGCGCCAAGCACTTCGTATAGTTCCTTGCTGAGGATGATAAAGGCGGGGATGGTGGTTAGAAGTGACCATTATGAGATTGAAGACCCGTTCTTCCGCCAATGGATTAAACAGAATATAATACAATAATTCTATACTGTAAAAAGGTGAAAGGGCTTGTACTAAATTGTTAATACATACATTGCGAAAAATTTCGTTGCGAAAAATTTCGCAATTGTAAGTATGTGGTATATAGCGTCTTATTGAGAAGAATTTAGAAAATGGGTGCGATTTTCACCTGGAGTTTCACTTTACCATCCGTCCGCCGACGAGGGAACATCTTAGGCCCGTCTTGCGGGTTCCTGTTTGGGTGGCTATAAGGAAATGGTCACCGCCCTCTTTCAGACCTACCTGTTTCTGCAGGTCGGCAGCCGCTTGGGGGTAGTTGCGCGTCACCACATGGGCTTTGCCTTCGGGGAATGCCTGGCTTACGGCTTTCCTGTTCAGCGGCACCTCCTCTTCGACGATGAATGTCCTGCCGGGGAAGTCTTCTATGAGACTGTCGGAAGTGTAGAGGTGGGTGTTGGGAGCCAGTTTGGCTATGCCATAACGTTGTGCCACATATCGGTAGCCGCCACCCTTCATCAGTGCCGCATTGGGCTCGTAGAGGTATTTCTTTATGGATTCGGAATACTGTACCACGGCTTCCGATTCCTTACGCATGACGAACCGGTCGTCCCAAGTGCCGCCTTTCCACAGGTCTACGCATCTTATGGCTATATCCTCCGTCTCCTTCCCTACGACGAACAGTACCTCTTTGCATTCGTGCTCAACTGCAACCACAAGGACTTGCTCAACCGCTCCCAGCTGGTTGCAGGCGGCAGGGATGCTCACCATCGGCGAGGCTTTTATCATAAGATGGTCGGTTCGGGAGAGGAGCAGTTCGCGGTGTTGGAGGATGTTGGGGGTGCAGTCCTCGAACGCCACCACCTTGTGTCCCTGAGTGTCACGCCGTGCGGGGTCGAGGTAGATCCAGTCGAAATGGTCTTCGTTATGTTCGAGCCACTTTAGCGAATCGCCGCAATGGCAATGTAAGTTGCTGAGAGTTAGTGCCTCGGCGTTATATGCCGCCAATGCGGCCAGCTCCTCGTCATGTTCTACGTAATCCACTTTCCCCACCCTTTGGGCGAAAGCCATAGAGTCTATGCCCATACCGCCGGTGAGGTCGGCAAGCGAGGAGGCGTCGCCAATCACGTCGGCTTTGAAGCGGGCTGCCCTTTCCGACGAGCTCTGCTCGCGGTTAAGTCGAGGGGGATAGGCAATCAAAGGGTTAGCCGCAAGGGAAGGCCATTTGGTGGCGGCTTCGCTCATACCCTCCAACTGCTGAACCACCTGCCGCATAATGTCGCGTTCCTCGGCAGGGGCTTTCAGCATCAGCTTGGCGGGGTCGGAGCCTGTGTGCTCTGCCGCTAACCGTACTATTTGCCGATAGTTTTTCATCAATATTCGCCGGCCTCGTGCAGGGCTTTCAGTCTCGCCACCACAGCCGGACGGTCCTCTTTATAGGTCACGCCGAACCACTTGGCGGTGGTCTTCAGCACACGCATCGTGGCGTAGCCGTTGGCGATAAAAGTGTTGACAGCCAGTGGGATGTAGTATTCCGACTTCAGCTCGTTGCCACGCTCTTTCAGGAAGTCCACGAAGAGTTTCTCGCTCTCCACGAAATAGTCGGGGGTGAAGCCGAAGAGGTTCATGCTTACCGTGGCGTCGGCCGGCAGCGGGTGCGAGCCCTCGTCGTCGGTGTAGGCGATGCCGTCGGGAGTACGGGCTATAGAGGTGCGCTCGGTCATACCTATCAGCAGGCCCTCGTCACTCACCTGGCACACGCCGCGCGACACGCTGCCGTTCTCCGACAGGGTGTTCTCCAGACGGTAGCCTACCATACAGTATTCCCCTTTCTTGCCTTCGAGGGTACGCAGGTAGTCGGCCATCACACGGAAAGCGTCGGAGCCGTAGAAGTCGTCGGCGTTGATGATGGCGAAAGGCTCGTGGATGGCCTCTTTGGCCATCAGCACGGCGTGGTTGGTGCCCCAGGGCTTTTCTCTCCCATCGGGGACGTTGAAACCTGCCGGCAGCATATCTAGTTCCTGGAACACATATTCCACCTTAATGCGGTTGTTCCAGTGCTGCTCGTTGAATATCTTCTTGAAGTCGTCGGCAAAGCTGTGGCGTATGACGAACACCACCTTGCCGAATCCGGCCTTTATGGCATCCATTACTGAATAGTCGAGTATGGCCTCGCCGTGGGGGCCTACGCCGTCCATCTGCTTCAGTCCGCCATAGCGGCTGCCCATTCCGGCTGCGAGTACCAACAATGTAGGTTGCATATTGATTAATATTTGATTAATGGTTGATTAATGTTTTGTTAATGTTATCTTCGTGTCTTGAAAAAGTCTTTTACCAGGGTGGAGCACTCGTCGGAGAGCACCCCTCCGCATACTTCGGTCTTGGGGTGCAGCATGGAGCGTCCGACCTGCTCGAATCCCCGTTTCTCGTCGCCTGCTCCATAGACCAGCCTGCTCACTTGTGCCCATCCTATGGCACCAGCACACATGACACACGGTTCCAATGTAACGTAGAGGGTGCAGTCGGTCAGGTACTTGGCTCCGAGCATCTCCTCGGCTGCGGTGATGGCCATGATTTCGGCGTGGGCCGTCACATCGTGCAGCCTCTCTGTGCCGTTGTGGGCCTTGGCAATCACCCTGTCGCCACTCACAATCACGGCGCCCACCGGGATCTCGCCTTCGTCGTAGGCTTCGCGAGCCTCCGCCAGCGCCATCCTCATATAGTATTCGTCATCCATCGTTAATCCTTATTGAAGTGATCCAGGTTGACCGGCTGCAGGCTGTAGCGGTGGTCAATCACCGTAACTCTGCCGTCTTTGCGGTAACTCTCGGTGTAGGGCAGCAGACATTCCCCTTCGTGGTAGTACTGGGTAAAGGCCCGCCAGTCCACCTGGTTGTTGCCGATCAGTTCCTGTCCGCCGAAGGTTTCGGGGTGTTCTATCACGAAATAGAGCAGCCCGCTCTCGATGTCGAAGAGATAGTCTCTTACATACATCCCCGGAGTTGCCACGTGGACTTTGTAAACTTTCTGTCCCAGAGCTTCGGCTTTGCCTTCGTAGCGCATCTCGGAACCTTTTATGCGCCAGTTGTAAAGAGGGCTGTGAAAGTCGTAGGTGGCGCCGAAGTCATAATAGAGCGAGAGGCTTATCTCTTTCCACTCTTGCAGCTGTATGTCGTATTGTTTGGCGAGAGTCATGCCGTCGGTGTAGAACCCTATCCTCAGTGTGTCGCGGAACCACAGCTCGGTCCTGAAATAGTGAGGCGGGGTAAACCAGCGTTTCATGTAGAGAGTGTCTTTGCGGTTGCTGTAGTCGTAGATATGGCTTTCGATGTAAAGGGTCTGGGTCTTGTCGATTGCCTCGTAGTTGAGCATTCTCAGGAAATTGTCCACGATGATAGCAGCCGAATCTACCTGTGCGGCCGAATCTTGGGCCTTCAGCGGCAGCACGGCCATCAGTGTCAGAAGTACGCTTATGTAGGTCAGTCTTTTCATAGGTCTTCGGTATCAAACGGTTTGGCACTTGGCGGAAGGCTATAGGGGAACGTGGTTTCCTCGTCGAACTGCACTTTCTTGTATTTTATCTTCAAGTCGTCGGCCAGCAGCTTGCACCTTATGCCCACCAGGATTTCGAACGGCAACGTGCGGGCTCCGATCTTGCGGTAGTCGCCGTAGGAGGCCCTTATCCAACGTCTCAGCTTGGGACTGCTCTCGCCGAGGAACAGCTCCTGCATGCTTTTGTAGTCGGCATAGATTCCGGTGACTTTGGCGACATCGTTATAGTCGCCTGCGAAATAGCGTCCCATGGGTTTTACCATCACGAATACCGAGTCGCGCGTCAGTTTGGCCCGTCCCAGCTCTATAAGCATATTCACGCTCACCCACATCACCGAGTCGTAGGCCATCCTCAGCTGTCCCACGGCGGTGAATCCGTTGACGGTGCAGTCGAAGTTGGCGGTCATGTATTTGAATGCCGTGCTGTCCACCACCACCGAATCTCCTTTGGCCGTCGGCTGTGGCTGCTCCGGTATAGGCTCTTTCTCGCCGCTTTTTGCGATCTCTTTGCTGTGGCGGCAACCTGCTGTAACGAAGACCAGCAGTAGGGCGAGAGTCATATATGTAAGCCTCTTCATCGTCTCTCCAGCTTTTTGCGTATTTCGTAGAGGTGCTCTGTCAGCGTCTTGCTGTTGTCTTTGTCGTATTTCACAGCCTTCTCGGCGTATTTCACAGCCTCCTCGTAGCGTCCCATCTTGTAGAGCACCCAGGCGTAGGTGTCCAGGAAAGTGGCGTTTTCGGGTTCTGCCTCTATCGTCGCACGCGACATCGCCTCGGCTTTCTCCAGCTGCGCGCCGCTCTCGGACAGATAGTAGGCATAGTTGTTCATCACGTGTATGTCTTTCGGCGATGCTTTCAGGCTCTTCTCGAAACATTGCCATGCCTCCTCCTTGCGGTCTTGGCGGTAATAGGTCTCTGCCAGCATCGAGTAGGTGTCGCTCTCCAGGTATCCGTTGCGGAATCCCAGCTTCACGCATTTCAGCAGTTTCTCCTGCCCTTCGTCGTATTTCTTGTCAATCACCATCTGCTGTCCTTCCACGAAGTAAGGCAGTATCTGGAAGGGGAAAAGCTCCTGTGCCCGGCGGGCGTGGCTCATCAGATAGGGACGGCTGGCGCTGTCCATCACTTCGCATACCAGCAGTGCCTCCCACACCTCGTATTTCGAGCTGTCGCTCTTCAGGTAGCTCCTCAGCTGCTTGGCCGCCTCGCCATAGCGGTTCTGGTTCATCAGGATCTCGCCGTACAGCGGAGCGTAGGTGGTGGAGTCTTCGCACACCTCCATGATCTCTTCCAGCAACTCAAAGGCGTGGCCTGGAGGGTTGGCATAAAGTTCTTGCAGGGTGTATATCGACGACAGTATCTGCACTTTGCTCGTGCAGTCCAGCGATTCCTGTGCGAAGCCTTTTTTCAACTCTTTGTAGGTCTCCTCGCTGTTGCCGGTCTGGTGGTAGAGGTTGGCCAGCGATATGTGAATATACTCGTCGTCGGGGTATGCCGCAGCGATTCTGTCGTAGTATATCTTGGCTTTGGCGTAGTTCTTCTGCTTCATGTAGGTCTCGGCGATCAGCTCGTTGTATTTCTTTTCCTGAGGCATCGCATTGGCGAGCTTCTCTATCTCTGCCATCGCCTTGTCCTGTTTTCCGAGGGCTGTCCATATCTTGCTCTTCTGCAGCGATATCTCCTCGGTGACTCCCACTCGTTTCTCCACCCTGTCCAGAGCCTCCACCGCCCGCTCGTAGTCGCCGGCGGCGATGTTGCTGTTCGACAGTTCATAGTAGTATTCCAGCTTGTCGGGTTTCTGCTTTACCAGCGTCTCCCATTCTTTCACCGCCATACGGTGCTGGCCTGTGGCACGGTACATCGTGGCCAGCGCTATCCTGTACCACTCGTTTCCTCCGTCCAGCTCCACCGCTTTCTTTATCAGGGCCAGCGAGCTGTCGTTCTTCCCCATCCCTTCCAGGATGCTCCCCATCTCGTAGTAGGCCACCGCATATCTTGGATTCCTCACCAGTATCGACCGGTAAAGCTCCATCGCCTTCTCGTTGTTGCCGGTCTCTTGTGCCATCTTGGCCTCGATCAGCATGCCGTCGGTTTCCAGCGTCACCGGCGACACCGTGACGGCCGGCTTCCGCTCGTGCTTCTGCCCCGACGACTTGTCGGCGACCCCTTTCCCGCTCTTGCACCCGGCTGTCAGCACCACCATCACCAACAATATATATGTCAACAATCGCTTCATTTCATAATTTATTTCATATAATAACGCAGTTTTATGCTATTTATTGCATTGGCAATCTTTTTTTATTTTCCTCTCCTGTACGTGTTTTTTTCTCCGGCAGGGCAAAAAAGTTTTCATTTTTTGCATTATTTTCAAAAATCTTCGTATCTTTGCAATTCAATAGTAACTAATAAGTTTACCATTATGAAAAAGATTTTCATCTGCCTTATGGCGCTTTCGCTCGTTGCTTTCTCCGCCTGCAAGAAAGATAACGTGGATCCCGAACCCACTCCGACCGACACCACCGCTCAAGGCGGCGACACCCCAATAGGAGACCACACCATGGGCGAGTTCTTAGGATCGTGGGATCTTTATGCCGACATCATCGGAGCCAACCTCCATACCTCCCTTATGGGTATGGGTGAGACCGACACTACCATGAACTTCAGCGGGCTGCCGATGCCGGTAATCATCGAGCAGACCTCTGCCAACACAGTCTCAGTGAGCGGTAACTTCGATATGATGGGAAGCACCATGAACTTCTCCACCACCGGCACCGTCGCGACCAACGGACTAACCCTCCAGGATGTTCCGATGACGGGATCTTTCGACATGCCGGTACCGGCCGAAGTCTTCGAGAACCTGCCGGAGGGAATGGGAGGATTGATATCGATGTTCATGAACCCCGATAGCACCATCACCCTCTACTACACCGGCACTCTCTCGTTCCAGAATCCTACCAACTGGCCCGACGAAGGCAGCATCATAATCAACGCCGCCTTGAATCTCGAAGGCCAGGATGCGGGTGTACCGGCATTGGGGAACCTGGTGACCTTCACCCTCACGGCACCACATGTCGAGGCTATAGGTTCGCGTGCCTCCAAATCCCGCAAACGCTAAAACCGGCAGATGGCTAAAAGCAAGCCTAAGTTCTACGTCGTCTGGCAAGGACGCGTACCGGGCATATACACCAATTGGACCGACTGCGAAGCTCAGATAAAGGGTTTCCAGTCGGCCCAATATCGTTCTTACCCCACCCTCGCCGAGGCCCGGCAGGCTTTTGCCCAGCCCTACGTCGCCACTCCTCCCAAGGAGCCTTCGGCCGCTGCCACGCCCCCCTCTTCTGCACCTCCGTCGGTACTCATGCCCGACCCCCTCACGGGACTCACCGTCATAAATCCCGAGGTCTCCCTCGCCGAACTTCCGCTGCTCAACGCCATAGCCGTCGATGCGGCTTGCAGTGGCAACCCCGGAGTGATGGAATATCAAGGGGTTTACATCCACACCCGTCAGCAACTGTTCCACTACAAAGCACCGGTGGGAACCAACAACATCGGCGAGTTCCTCGCCATAGTCCACGGCCTCGCATATATCAAGAAAAACCACATCGCCGAAACGCCGCTCTATTCCGATTCCGTCAACGCGATGCTCTGGATCAAGAAGAAGCAGTGCCGCTCCAAGCTGGCACGCACCCCACAGACCGAGCAGCTCTGGCAAGTCGTAGAGCGTGCCGAACAGTGGCTTCACGCCAACACCTACGACACTCCCATACTCAAATGGCAGACCCACCTGTGGGGCGAAATCCCCGCCGACTTCAACCGCAAATGACCGTCAGGGGTAATATATCGTAAAATTAGATCTTTGCAATGAAACGACGTCGCTATCTAGAAGATTAACAACCTTCTTAATGTTGTAGGCACTAAACAACTCTGCGGTATCATAATAAAAGTGCTCTGAAGGTACATTTGTATCGCAGATATAAAATATACACAAAGGCGATACAACAATTCTTGAACTATGGATATCTTCAATACAACCTGCTCCTGTATAGTGTAGGGCCATGCCGTTTGAAGGTATTGTATCCGTAACCCTCAAGCAATACTCACTATTAGACACTTCACCTAATACGCGTATAATGAGAGGATCATCGGTGGCGTTTTGAACGGCAATATGCAGATGACAATCGTCATCTTCTGAAGGTAAACATCTTATAGCTGTTAATAAAATAGATGCCGAAATTAAAAAGGCAATAATGATTATTTGTTTGTTTCGCATAAGAATTAATATTTAATGTTCATAATATAGCCACAAGAGGGTGCCCCATCAATATAGCTATTTACTAATACCATATTTCATTTTGCAAAGATACATATTTATTTTGTAATGAATGTTATCGGGCTCAAATATTTTCACTTATGGTGAAGCTGTCCCCTCTCTCAAAAACGATTGCGCTCATAAACTGGAGAACTGGGAATATGGTTTTGGGACACATTATGGGGCAACGGAGATATCCTATATTTAACACCTTGTTACCGTAGCCGTATCCAAAACGGGAACAATAGGGGAGCAAAAGGGGAGCAAAACCAATAGACTACTATATGGCTATCTGTCAAGAACATACAGCCTGACTTGTCACTGCATAAGAAACCACCGGATAAACCCTCGCTCTTGGGGAGGTTTTTCCCTGTTTTTTGGAGGCAGACGCTCACCTTCATCCCCCATCAGGGGGGATGAGGGGGCTGGGAGCAGGTCTAAGGCATGTCTATGGCAAGGCTGTGGATGGTCTGTGTTTGGTGTGACACACCGAGGAAAAAAATAAAGGAAAATGTGTCCGAAACGGCTGACGCAAATTCTCCAGATATACGGAGAGACTACTGCCCACTAATCACTTCCTCCTCAGTGTTATGCCTTCTTCTCCTTTGTGGGCCTTCACGCCGAACACATCTTCTATGCGCTCCTCGGTAAATCCTTCGGCGGTGGGTCCCTGGTAAAGCACTTGCTTGTTGTGGAGCAGTATCAGTTGGGGGCAGTAGCGGTAGGCGAGGTTGATGTCGTGGACCACTATGAGGATGGTCTTGCCTTGGCTACGGTTGAAGTCCACGAGCATGTCCATAATCTCGAACTGGTGGGAGATGTCGAGGTTGGAGATGGGCTCGTCGAGCAGCATGATGGGAGTCTGCTGGGCCAGCGACCGCGCAATCATCACCCGCTGCAGCTCGCCGCCGCTGATGCTCCAGGGATGCTCTTTCCTCAGGTGCAGGGTGTTGGTGAGCCGCATGGAGTCCTCCACTATCGAGCGGTCCTCCTCCGACTCGTTGGCGAGGCGGCTCTGGTAGGGGTTGCGCCCCATCATCACTATCTCCTCGGCGGTGAAGTCGAGGTCGGTCTGCTGGTGCTGGCGCACCAGCGACAGCTGCTGGGCCAGGTGTCGCGGCGAGTAGTCGGAAATCCGTTTCCCATCTATCAGCACTTCGCCCTTGCGAGGGGGCAGGAGTCCCGCGATGCAGCGCAGGAGGGTGGTCTTGCCACATCCGTTGGCTCCCATGATGGCATAGAAGCCGCCGCGCTCGACGGTGATGTCGATCGAGTCGAGGATGGTACGATCCTTGTAGCCGCAGGTAAGCGCTCGCAACTCTATGGCGGGGACGTGGCTCATATTAATATTGTTTTTTATTCTTATATAAGAGATATATGAACAGTGGTGCTCCGACCAGAGCCGTGAGGCTTCCGACGGGGAGTTCCGAGGGTTGCAGGACGGTGCGTGCCATGGTGTCGCAGAGCAGCACGAAGAGAGCGCCGAGGAGTATGGAGGCGGGTATTATACGCCGGTTGTCGGCTCCCAGCACCAGCCGCACGCAGTGGGGAACCACCAATCCGACGAAACCTATGACGCCGCAGCTGGAGACAACAAAGGCCACTATGAGGGTGGTGAAAAAGAGGAGCACTTTTTTCACCCGCTCGACATCAACGCCGAGGCTGCGGGCCGTCTCGCTTCCGGTGAGCAGCAGGTTGAGGTCTTTGGAGTGGAAGGCCACGGCCACCATGCCGATCACCACCACGGGAGCCACCACCGCCACGTCGAACCAGCTGGCCGAGGCAAAGCTGCCCATGGTCCAGAAGATGATGCTGTCCATCTTGTCCTGCCTCAGCACCATGATGAACGAGATGACCGCGGTGATGAGGAAGGTGAGGCAGACGCCCGTGAGGAGCAGCGTGGTGGTGTGGAGGCGGTTGCCGATGGAGGCTATGCGATAGACCAGCAGCACGGTGCCCAGTGCCGCGACGAGGGCAGCGAGTCCCACTCCCCAGAGGTAGGCTTGGAGGCCGAACAGTATGGCCAGCGAGGCTCCGAGCGAGGCGCCCGACGAGATGCCGAGCACGTAGGGGTCGGTGAGTGGGTTGCGGAATACCGACTGGTAGGCGGCTCCGCACACCGAGAGGCCTGCTCCCGCCAAGATGCTCAGCAGGATTCGCGGCAGGCGCAGCTGGAGGAAAATCTGTGAGTGCAGAAGTTCCGACGGTTGTATGGCCGCGACGCCCACCAAGGCGCTGCCCACTGCCGCCAACACGAGCAGCAGAAAGAGTACGGCCATCAATATGTAGAAGCGTCGGGTCACGGTCAGAATTTCAGGAGGTCGTCCATGGTTTTATATCCGGGATTCTGTACAAGATAATGTGCTGCGGCGAAGACCCCGTGGACAAGGCCCTGACGTCCTTTGGCCTCGTGGGTGAGGGTGATGCGGTCCTGCTCGCTGTCGAGCGTGAGCTGGTGGATTCCCGGCACCTCGCCGATGCGGTAAGAGGTGATGGGCACAGCCCCGGCGGGTTGCGGATCGCCCTCGTTTACCAGCTTCCAGCCGTTTTCGAGGCCCTGCTCGCGTGCCACGATATTGGCGAGCTGTATGGCGGTGCCGCTGGGGGCGTCGAGTTTGTGGATATGGTGGGTCTCGCTTATAGCAGGCACATAGGAGGCATATTCGTGTGTGATTCGTGTGAGCTCCTGGGCGAGGTGGAACACTATGTTCATGCCGATGCTGAAGTTGGAGGCCACGAAGAGGCTGCCTCCGACGGTCTCGCATTTCTCGCGGAGCTCGGGAAGACGGTCGTACCATCCTGTGGTGCCCACCACCACGGGGATCTGGTTGTCGAGACACAGAGCCGCGTTGTCGGCGGCGGTGGATGGGGTGGAAAACTCGATGGCCACATCGCAGAGGTTGAGCTTGTCGAGGTTGGCGCGCAGCTCGTCGGTGGAATCGACCACCAGTATTATTTCGTCGCCGTAGGCGGGAGCCGCCGCTTCTATGGCGCGTCCCATCTTGCCGTAGCCTATGATTGCCAGTTTCATAATCTCCTATTATTAAAAAAAGATGCCTGATGAGTCACAAGCACCTTCGTCGTTGGTGGAGTATATCGGACTCGAACCGATTACCTTTTGATTGCGAACCAAACGCTCTACCAGATGAGCTAATACCCCTTCTAAACTAAACAAGGGCTGGTGCCCTTGTGTTTGTGGAGTATATCGGAATCGAACCGATTACCTTTTGACTGCCAGTCAAACGCTCTAGCCAAGTGAGCTAATACCCCATCGTTTTCGGTTTGCAAAAGTACAACTTTTTTTTATTCCCACCAAATTTTTTTTCTTATATATTGGTATTCAGTGTGTTAAAAATCCCAACGGAAACCTCGGAAGGCATTTCTCGCAGCTTCTCCCTGCTCTTTTGAGAGTCTTTGGAGGTGTCTTATGCGCCGTATTCCCCACTTCCACATAAGGACATCGAAGACCACAAATATTAGGAACAACGGGATGTAGAGCCATTGCCAGTCTTCGCCCATGCCGTCGGGAATCATCAGCAGGGAGTCGTAGGTGCCGTGGAGCAGGAAAGGTGCCACGAAGGCCAGTATCAGGTAGAGAGCCCTGCGGTGATAGACAAACTTGGCGAGCGAGAAGTAATAGCCCATCATCACTGCGAAGAGGAAATGGCCCGGCACCGAGAGGACAGCCCTCATGGCCGCTATCATAAAGGCTTCGCCGTCGCTTTCGCCACCGAACACGTACATCACGTTCTCGACCAGGGCAAAACCGAGGCTGACATAGACTGCATATACAATGCCGTCGAAGAACTCGTTGAAATTGCGGTTGCGCCATATCAGCAGCATCAGGAGCGCGAGTTTGCATAGCTCTTCGGAAAAGCCCGCCACTACGAAACCGTTATAAAGTCCTGCGGTTATACCGCTTTCGGGTGCCAGCTCGCCAAGGAGCATCTCGAGCCCTATGGCCGGCAACACCGTGAGCATCCCGAGGAAGAGAGTCAGGAGCAACAAGCCGACAGGCTCTTTCTCGTATTTGTCCTGGAAATAGACCACCACGAGCAACAGCAACACCGGGAAGACGGCTAAGGCAAGAAGTATCAGAGTTGTCATACGAGAGATGTGATTATTGACACGATGCAAACGATCAGGGCGAAGCCGGTCAGCAGATTCCTCGCCAGATACCACCTCAGCATGAACCAGTCGATGCCAGCCTCCTGTATGCCTTTCCACAGCTCCATCGGACCCATCCACCATTGGCGACTCACCTCGCTGTCGGGGCTATACACCGATTGTCTGATAGAACGTAACAACCCGACCGCTAACGGAAGCAGAAGCAACACTGTCAGCATCCACGGCGACACCAGTCCCAGACCGGCCGCCACACTCACCATCACAAACGGCAATAGGCACATCACATCGCTCACTGCCACAAGACTTTTCCGATGTTCGGTCCCGTCGGGTTCTATAAGTCCTGCCAAAGTTTTCTTTCCTACAGAGAGGTCGGCTTTGCGGTCCAGCACCGAATGAGTGTACAATATATTGGTTACAAGCATTCCTATGGCCACCGACACTATCCATACCGGCCAGCCCAGATGGCCACACACGGCGAAGTGGATACCGGGAATGAGGAGCGGGCCGAACATCAGGCCGGTGATAAGTTCGCCCAATCCGTGGTAACAGAGCTTGAACGGAGGTGCGGAATAGAAATAGCCCAAGAAAGCTCCGATGGCTGCAAAAACCACTATCGGCCAGCCCCTGTACCAAGTAAGGACTCCTCCGATGGCCACAGCCACGGCGGCCATAATCATCGCCACAATGAAGGTCTGGCGGAGAGAGGCTTGTCCGTCGGCAAGATATTGGGCTTTGCCTATACGGGCCCGCATGCCGGCCCTGACCAACTGCTCGCGGCTTGCTATTCCGGCGTTGCGGTAATCAAAATAGTCGTCGAGCAAATTAACAGACAGATGGGCGGCGACCACTCCGACCACTCCAATCACTGCAGCCCACCAAACTCCGCCGCCGCTGGCAAACGCCAGACAGATTCCTACCAGCGAAGGAGTTACGCTCTGGGGAAGGGACTGCGGCCGTGCGGCATCGTACCAAAACTTTATCTTACTCATCAACAATAAAAACGCTGAAATTCCGTTTTTATTATTTAGGGACGAAAAAAATTATGCCCGATGAAACGCATTGCCGCTTATCTTCTCACTCTGACCCTGCCTCTGGCGGTTTTCTGCCAGTCGTGGGACTCGCTCAACAGCCGTCCCTATCCAGAGTGGTTCGGCAATGCGAAACTGGGGATATTTGTACACTGGGGCCTGTACTCGGTGCCAGCCTACGCCAGTCCGGAGGGTTATGCCGAGTGGTTTTACAGAGGTTTGATGGTCAAGGACAGTGGCCGCTGCAGGGTTATGAGCCAGTATGCCGACACAACGTTGCCGGTCTTCGACCAATACAAAGAACTTCCGAAATATTGGCATGCCGAGCGGTGGAACCCAGCTGATTGGGCAGGTCTGTTCAAGCAGTCGGGAGCAAAATATGTGGTGTTGGTGACCAAGCACCACGACGGCTACTGTCTGTGGGATAGTCCGCAGCAACCCGAGTGGAACAGTGTTGCGAGTGGACCAAGACGTAATATCGTCGAAGAACTTACCGACGCAGTGCGCAAAGAAGGTCTCCTCATGGGATTCTACTACTCGCTGCCAGAGTGGAGTAACCCTCGCCACGTCTGGATGCATGACCCCGACAGCGCTATCGGCGATTATGTGGAAAATTATATGGTGCCGCAGTTCAAAGATTTGGTGACAAGATACAAGCCCGAGCTGATTTTCGCCGACGGCGACTGGCAAAATACTGCAGAGCAGTTCCGCTCTGCCGAGTTGATAGACTGGTATTATCGCACCGTGGGCCCCAGCGCCATCGTCAACAATCGCTGGGGACAAGGTTCCAGGCATGGATACAAGACGCCGGAGTACAGCTCTGCCATATTCGACACGCTGACCCCATGGGCAGAATGCCGCGGCATCGGGCGGAGCTTTGGATACAACAGCAACGAGAACTTAGACAACTACCTAACCCCAACCCAACTAATACAACACTTCTGCGAGTTGGTAGCCAGCGGAGGTGGTCTGACACTGAACGTTGGCCCCATGGCCGACGGCACGATACCACAGCTGCAGCAAGAGCGGCTGCTGGAGCTTGGAAGATGGCTGCAGGTCAACGGCGAGGCTATCTACGGCACTAAGCCGTGGACTCCCCACTCCAGCCTCCAAAGCAAATCGACAGAACGCACCAAAGCGGAACTTCCTCACACCACAACCATAGACTTCGACTGGGTACGCAACGCACCATTGAACGGAATGCCAGTAGACAACTTCGAGATACGTTGGGAAGGTATCACTGGCCCCGTCCCGCCAAAAGAAGGGGATTATATCATAAGGGTGGAAGGAGACGACGAGGTGTGGCTGACAATAGGCAAAGACACACTATACTACAATCACAATTGGGTCGAAAACAACCGCTGCCAAGCCACCCTACACCTAGATGGGAACCAGATGTTGCTCATTGGTGTCAAATACCGCGAGAAGGACCTTGAGTCCAAAGTGCGCATAACATGGAGTAGCGACGGAGGCAAGACTTTCACTCCGATATATGCCGACTGGCACGGTGTGGCATCGTGGGAACGCACCCTACGCTGCTTTACCCAGAAGGACAATGACTTGTATGTTATAGAGTTTGAACGTCCAGGACAGGAGTTGGTTATAAACTATATCCCGCATCTGAAGAAAAGTACACAAATATCACTCCTTGGCACCACCGGCACCCTCAAGTGGAAGCAGACAAAGAAAGGGACTCTTGCCATAGACCTTTCAACTATCAAGCCCGAAGAGTTCAATGCTCTCGACCACGCCTGGGTGTTCAAGGTGAGTAATCACTAACCGGTGCAGTCGGCCAAACCTTACTTTACTTTTACTTTATATAGGTCTTGCCACCTCCAATAAAAGTGCTATCAACCATTAATCAAAGTCCTATGTGAGTCCTATGTGAATTCCTACTTGCGGAACGATGTCTCGTAAGGGAAAGCCCTGCGACCGGTATAGGTGCCGGAAGGCAGGTGGACATTGGAGAGTTCGGAACAGTTCCAGAAAGCCCAGTCGCCTATCGTGTCGAGCGTGTTGGGGAACTCTATGTGCTGGAGACTCACACATCCGAGGAACGCCCCGTCGCCGATTACCGACAAATTGTTTGGAAGCCGTACCGTGTTTAGGTTGTGGCAGGCGTCGAACGCTTGGGAGCGAATGTGCGTTACCCCATCGGGAATTGTGACGGAGGAAAGCGAGTGGCAGTCGCCGAAAGCTCGGCCGCCGATGATTTTCAGCGCACTGGGCAGATGAACTTCCGAAAGGTTGTGGCAACCCCTGAAAAACTCGTAATCCAGCATCTCGAGACTGTCGGGCAGGCTGATCTGCCTTAGGCTCTCGCACCTGCGGAACACGCCGCAGCCCATGTGTTTTACAGTAGATGGCAGTGAAACCTGTTGGAGGTTAGTGCATTTGGAGAAGACACTGTTTCCCATAAACTCTGTCCCCTCTGCGATGGTCGCACGCTGAAGACGTGTACATCCTTTGAACACCTTCGACTTTATGACACGTACCGAAGGCGGCACGGTGACACTGGTAATATGGCGCTGGTAGCGGAAAGCGCTTTTGTGGATAGTCTCTACGCGGTAAGATTCTCCGCCATAGCTGACCGTTGACGGTATGACCAAGTTGCGGTCTATAGAGGTGTCCACATCCTTTGCAAATCCGCGCAAGTCAAGTGTATGGGTATTGGCATTTTCCACCACATATAGCAAGTTCTGGCCGCTGGGGCAGATGTCGCATATCGTATCGCCTCGGAAGACTTCTATTTTGTCATTATGCCGGTGGCAGGCAGCACAACCTACGAGAACAGCTAAAAAAATAAGGAGAAATATATTATTGCGCATAGGAGTTGTCTATTTGTCGTGGAAAGCAGAGGCGATCCGCTCGAGACCTTCAAGCAGCAAGGAACGCGGACAGCCGATATTGATGCGGAAGTGGCAGCGGTAGGCGTCGCCGCCGAAGTCGGTGCCGTCATTGAGCGCCACATGGGCCACCTCAAGCAGCCTACGTTTGACTTCCTCGTGGGTGAGATGAAAACCGCTGAAATCGAGCCAGGCAAGATACGAGGCTTCTGGTAACACGGCCTTGACCTGTGGCAGCCGTTCGGAAAGAAAATCATGAAGAGTCGTCACATTGTCCTTCAGATATTGCAACATCTGGGCAAGCCACTCGTCGCCATGAGAGAATGCCGCCTCGGCTCCAACGAAAGCAAAGATATTGCCTCCTGCCACACCGTAGCCGTCGAGGTAGGAGTGGAAGCGTTGTCGCAGTGCGGTATTGGGTATATATGAAAGCGAACTCCCCAATCCGGCAATGTTGAAAGTCTTGCTCGGAGCGATAAAAGTGATGGAGTTTTCTTTCGCCGTATCACTCACGGTGGAGAAAGAGACGTGTTGCCGAGGCGGAAGGGTAAGGTCGGCGTGGATTTCATCGGCAATGACCAGAACTCCATTCCGGTGGCAGATGTCGGCAATGCGTTTAAGAACGGCTTCGCCCCATATTGTGCCGGCGGGATTGTGAGGGTTGGAAAGTATAAATATCTTGCATCCCTTGACTTTCTGTTCAAAGTCGTCAAAATCAATGGCAAAACGCCCGTCGGTGATGTGTAGAGGGCTGGTGACCAACTGCCGCCCAGAGTCGCTCGGCAGATGAATGAACGGAGGATAGACAGGAGTTGTGACCAGCACCTTGTCGCCCGGGACTGAAAAAGCCTGCAACGCAAAGGCGATGCCGGCCACAATTCCGGGGATGAAGTGCAACTCTTCGCGAGTGGCAGATATAGAATAGTGGCGGTCAAGCCAGCTGATGGCAGAGGAGAAATAGGAAGGGGAGGGGATGGCATAGCCCAGCACCTCATGGTCCAGACGTTCCCTCAGAGCTTTCACCACAAAGTCGGGCGACCGGAAATCCATATCGGCAACCCACATGGGCAATAAGTCTGAAGAGCCGAAAAAATGTTCCAATCCGTCGTATTTCACGCAGTCGGACCCACGGCGTTCTATGATTTCATCAAAATTATACTTCATATAATAAGGTGTAGGAGTCAGCGCGTATGTTTAATAGCCGTAGTCGGTGAGGAATTTGATATGCATAAGGCGGATTTCCTCGTGGGTGTAGTCCGGGTCGTCGGCGAATTCTTCGTATGCCTCCTCGAGTGATCCGTTTTCCGCCTCACGCCAGTAGTCCATGAGCACATCGCGATGTTCTTCCTCAATGTTGTCTTCGATATAATAGGTAATGTCGAGTTTTGTTCCCGAGCTGATGATATGCTCGATCTCGGTAAGAAGTTCGTCCATGGTGAATCCTTTTCCACGGGCGATGTCTTCCAGCGACATCTTTTTATCGATAGACCTCACAATATATACTTTGGCGACAGATTTGTTGGCAGTAGAACGGATGATGATATCCTGAGGACGTTCAATCTCGTTGTCTTCCACATAGCGTTTGATCAGTTCTACGAACGGCTGGCCATATTTTTGGGCCTTGCCTGCGCCGACACCCATACAATGGGAGAGTTCCTCCAGGGTACAAGGATATTGTATAGTCATATCTTTCAGCGAGCGTTCTTCGAAGATGACGTAGAGTGGCAGCTTTTCCTTGTTGGCGATGGAGCGGACCAGCCCTTTGAGTTGGGCATAGAGGGCCTCGTCACCGGCCGCCGAGCCACCGGCACCGCCGTTCAGGAGTTCGTTGTCGTCGTCATCGGTAGCGGCAGCGTAGTCGTGGTCGCAACTGACATAGACCTCGGAAGGAGCCTTCATAAACCGGAACCCGGCCGGCGTGATTTTCAGCACGCCATACTGTTCCACCTCTTTTTGCAGGAGGTTGTCGATAACGGCTTGCCTTATGACTGCACGCCAGAAGAGGTCGGAATGGTCGGTCCCTTGTCCGTATTGTTCCAGTTGGTCGTGGTTATATGTTTTGGTGTGGTTGTTTTTGCGGCCGAGCATAACATCGATCACCTCTTTGGCTTTGAACGCCTGTTTCATCGCCAAGATTGTCTCAAGCATATAGACAGTCTCCTCTTTGGCTTCCTCCTTGGGTTTGGGATGTACGCAGTTGTCGCAGTTTCCGCAATTGGATTCGGGATAATCCTCGCCGAAATATTTAAGGATGTTGACCCTGCGGCATGACGAACTCTCGGCATAGGAGACCATCTCTTGGACGAGCTGCTTGGCCTGTTCCTGCTCGGTAAGATTCTTATCGGTGAAGAACTTGTAGAGTTTCTCCACATCCTGTTCGCAGTAGAAGGCAATGCAGCGCCCCTCGCCGCCGTCGCGTCCGGCGCGCCCCGTTTCCTGATAATAGCCTTCCAGCGATTTGGGGATGTCGTAGTGGATAACAAAACGCACATCAGGCTTGTCAATACCCATACCGAAAGCTATGGTGGCTACAATTACATCGACATCTTCCATAAGGAATTTGTCCTGATTTTCTGCTCGTGTAACGGAGTCGAGGCCGGCGTGGTATGGCAAAGCCTTGATGCCGTTGATACATAAGAGTTCGGCGAGGTCTTCCACCCGTTTGCGCGTAAGGCAATAGATGATGCCACTCTTGCCGGGGTTGTCTTTTATGAATTTTATGATCTCTTTGTGGAGAAGCATCGGGTCAGATGGTTTCGGCCGTACCTCGTAGTATAGGTTAGGACGGTTAAAGGAGGAGGCAAAGACTTTGGCGTTCTCCATGTGCAGGTTCTTGATAATGTCCTGTTGGACCTTGGGAGTGGCACTGGCGGTAAGAGTCAGGATGGGAACGTTCATATTGATGCGAGTGATGGCATCGCGCAGGTGACGGTATTCGGGTCGGAAGTCGTGTCCCCACTCGGATATGCAGTGAGCCTCGTCAATAGCGAAGAAGGACACAGGAATTTGCTGGAGAAATTCAACAGTCTCGTCCTTCGAAAGAGTTTCCGGAGCCACATAGAGCATTTTGGTGCCGCCAGCCATAAGGTCGTCTTTCACGTCTTTTACCTGCTGGCGATTGAGGGACGAGTTCAGGAAGTGGGCAACGTAGTTGTTGCCAGAGTTGTAGCGTACTGCATCGACCTGGTTTTTCATAAGGGCAATCAAGGGGGACACCACAATGGCAGTTCCCTCGCTGATTATTGCAGGCAGTTGGTAACAGAGTGATTTACCACCACCGGTAGGCATTATCACGAAAGTGTCGTTACCATCCAATACGCTGCGAATAATCTCCTCCTGATCGCCTTTGAAGTTGTCGAATCCAAAGATCTCTTTCAGTTTAGCTTGTAGATTTATATCGTGTGTATCCATATTCTATAATTTTTTTTCAATCCGGTACAAATTTAGTTCAATCGGGTGTGTTAAAATCTGACGTTCTTGCACTGATTTTTGCTATGTTGAACTTTTTTTGTACTTTTGCAAAGTATTTACAAAGATAAGAATAATAATTTAATTTGCAAAATAAATTTTACAGTGAAGAGTGTTGAAGATATAAAAAGTATTGCAATTCAGGTAATTAGAGATGAACAAAAAGCTGTAGCAAATCTCGAAAAACAGGTTGATAACAGTTTCGCTGAAGCTGTAAAATTACTTTTTTTATGCCAAGGAAGAGTAATTTTGACGGGGATTGGGAAGAGTGCGAACATTGCAACTAAAATTGTTTCGACATTAAATTCGACAGGGACGCCAGCTATATTTATGCATGCCGCCGATGCTATCCACGGAGACTTGGGAATGGTGCAGAAAGACGATGTGGTGGTATGTATCTCAAAGAGTGGAAATACTCCGGAGATTAAGGTGTTGGTGCCGCTGATAAAACATTTTGGGAACAAACTCATAGCCATAGTAGGGGATTCGGCGTCTTTTCTTGCCAAGGAGGCAGATGTGGTACTCAGCGCATACGTACCCCATGAAGCCTGTCCCAACAATTTGGCGCCAACCTCTTCGACTACTGCGCAACTGGTGATGGGAGATGCTCTCGCCGTGGCACTTATAGAGTGCAGGAACTTCACGGCAACCGACTTTGCCCGATTCCATCCCGGTGGGGCATTGGGAAAACAGTTGTATTTAAGGGTTTCGGATCTTTCGGTGCTTAACGAAAAACCGCAGATAAGCAAGAACACATCGGTCAGGGATGCAATATTGGAGATGACGTCCAAGAGGCTGGGCTGTGCTGTAGTGGTAGAGGAAGAGAAGCCGGTGGGCATTATCACCGACGGAGACCTGCGGAGAATGCTTAACGGAGGCAAGCAAATAGACGATCTGACGGCAGCAGACATAATGAGTGTAAACCCGAAGCAGATAGTTGCCGACGAGTATGCGGTAAAGGCATTGAACATAATGAAACAGAACAGTATAACCCAGTTGGTGGTTGTGGACGGCGAGGGCTTTTATGTGGGAGTGGTACATCTCCACGACATACTGAGGGAAGGAATATTGTAGCACTAAAACATCATTAGAAAAAGATGGAACTAAGAACAGAAGACTTGGTAAAGAAGTACCGTTCGCGTACAGTGGTAAAGCAGGCCAGTGTGTCAGTAAGACAAGGGGAGATAGTAGGACTCCTGGGTCCTAACGGGGCAGGGAAAACTACTACATTCTATATGATAGTAGGAATTATAAAACCTTTTTCGGGCAAGGTATTTCTTGAGAACGAGGATATAACGAAGATGCCGATGTTCAAGCGGGCACAGATGGGAATAGGATATTTGGCCCAGGAGGCGAGTGTGTTCAGGCAGATGAGTGTGGAGAACAATATAATGTCGATTCTGGAATTCCGCAAAGACCTGACCAAAGCCCAGCGGTCGGAAAAACTGGAGTCGCTCATAGAGGAATTCGGGTTGTCAAAGATAAGGAAGAGCAAGGGAATACAGCTGAGCGGAGGAGAGAGGCGGAGAACGGAGATAGCGAGAGCTTTGGCCAACGACCCTAAGTTCCTGTTACTTGACGAGCCGTTTGCGGGGGTAGACCCTATAGCGGTGCAGGATATACAGGATATTGTGGACCATTTGAAGGAGAAAAACATAGGAATACTTATCACTGACCATAATGTGAACGAGACACTTAGGATTACAGACAGGGCATATCTTCTGTATGAGGGTTCAGTGTTGCATCACGGGACTCCGGAAGAGATGGCGAACGACCCGGATGTCAGGAATAAATATTTGGGACGAGACTTTGTGTGGCAAGGTAAAAAAGAAACGCGAAAACTGACGGAGACGGAGGACTAAAAACGGAAAAACGGGGATGGAGGAAGCAAAATCGGGCGAGTCAGTCGTTTGATATAATGCATTATAAATCATAGAGATGTGTTGTTTAGTAACAATTGATTGTTAAGAATTTGTGGTTGGTTTATAAGCAATAATAAAAATTATTAGTACTTTTGCAAAAATATTTTCGCTTATTATACCTTAATATAATAAGAGAACAAAAGTAACAAAAAAAGGGAAACAAAATATGGGCAAAGCCTCAACACATAACTCATTATCAAGCTCATTGAAGACAGGCTGTGCTCATTTATTATACGTATAATGAAAATATCGGTTATAGGTAGCGGAAGTTGGGCGACAGCCATAGTAAACATAATGCAGTGCCACGGAGCCGTGATTGACTGGTGGAAACGCCGTGACGAGCGGCCGTTGGCGGATGTGATAGCATCCTCGGAATATGTATTCCTTGCTGTGCCGTCGCCATTTCTGCACGCTTCGTTGCAGAGACTATCGTCCAATGCTTTTGATTCGAAAAATGTAATATCGGCAATAAAGGGATATGTGCCGGAGACGCATCAGTCGGTAACCGAGTATTTGAAATCCTTTTTCCATGTGCCGGATACGCATCTTTGTGTGATAGGAGGTCCATCGCACGCTGAGGAGGTGGAGCAGGGACAGATGGCGGCGCTGACTGTGGCCTCGCCGAACAGGGAGTTGGCAAAGACCGTGTGCTCGTTGCTGAGAAGCAAGATAATGAGGTGTACTCCGTCGGACGATATGAAGAGGCTGGAAAGGGCTGCGACGCTGAAGAATATATATGCCGTGGCAGTGGGACTTTGCCGAGGACTCGGCGGAGGAGACAACTGCACGGGAATGCTGATGGCGGCAATATTGAAAGAGGTTACGAGAGTCGCCAAGATGGACGAGAATGCCATTGCGGACTTGCTTGCCACATGCTATTCGCATCATTCGAGGAATTTCCAGCTGGGAATGATGATAGGAGAAGGGGTGGATGTGAAGACCGCATTGGAACAGATGCCAATGACGCCTGAGGGTTATTATGCGGCTCAGAGTTTCGAGCAGCTGAAAGGCAACTCTAATCTGCCGATAGCGCAGACGGTGTGTGACATATTGGTTGGTCAGTCGCCGACTGAACAGATAATGCAATTTGATTGATAGACAGACGTGTACACGGATGCGGAAATACCACAGGCGATGGAGCGCCTGGCCGAGTGGCCGGGAGTGAGGTCGGTGTCGTGGTGGGCATATCCGGACGAGGATGAGAATTTCTTGGCCCGCAGGTTGCGGGAAATCAAGACCGTGGAGGAGTTTCAGAGCAGGGTGATGGGGCCGATAGCGCACATTATTCTTGACCGGACGTCGCAGGGATTGACGTGCTCGGGGCTAGAATATATAACGGGAGAGCCGACTTTGTTTGTGTCGAACCATAGAGATATCGTGCTTGACGCTTATTTTCTGCAGACGCTGTTCAACGACAGGCATTGGACGACGACTCAAGTTGTGTCGGGTAATAATTTGTTGGTTAATCAGGCGATAGTAGATATAGCGGCGTCGAATAAGCTTATTCATATAGGAAGAGGAGGGACGAAGAGGAGCTGGGGAGAAGAGCTGTTGGCGATGTCGCAGACGCTGAGAACGGCATTGGAAAGTGGCGCGTCGATATGGATAGCGCAGCGTAATGGAAGGACAAAGGACAATGTGGACAAGACGGATCCGGCGATAATTCACATGTTGGCCACGTCCGGGCCGATAGAAGGATATAGGATTGTGCCGCTGACGATCACGTATGAGATAGAGCCCAATGCGGTTTACAAGGCGAAATATTTGTGGACGAAGGATCACCCGCAGGAACCGGAGAAGGAGGATTATATGGGGCAGATAATGGAGAGTATATTGCAGGACAAAGGCCATATACATTATGCTTTCCACGAGCCGGTGGACATGACTATGGGAGAAGGAATGACGCATAAGGATTACTATCATGTGGTGGCGGAGCGAATAGATGCCGCAATCACCGCGGGATATGCGAAGTGGCCTCTGACGGAAGAGGTGAGAAGTCAGTGGGGAAAGATGATGGAAGGGGCTCCGGATTATTTGCGGCCGTACTTGGAGAAGTTTGCTCCGGGTAATTGATTTATTTATATAAATGTGGTTGGTTGTTGGTAGGAGTCATCTCCATATCAACTCCATATCAAGTCCATGTTTTGTTCGAGATATGTAGGAGGCAAATAGGAGGCATATTCGAGAGAGGTTCGGCTGAGTTTTGACTTGTGGATGAATTTGGAGGTGGATACAATAAGTTTTGGTTTTATGCGTTATATAGTTAGTTACACTAATTATTATAGAAGTTATGGAAAAAATGATGGAAATCAGGTATTGGGAGTATGACGGTGTTGAGGAACTGAAGGAGGAGGAGAGGGCGTTGGTGGCGGCGGCGAGGGAGGCTACCGGTGGGAGTTATTCGCCATATTCACATTTTAAGGTTGGGGCTGCGGTGCTGCTGGAGGACGGGAGTGTGATGAAGGGGTCGAATCAGGAGAATGTGGCGTATCCGTCGGGGTTGTGTGCAGAGAGGGTGACATTGTTTTCGGCTTCGGCCCAGAGTGGTGGAAAGGCGGTGAGGATGATGGCTGTGACGGCGATTGACGGTGAGGGAAAGAGTGCGACGGCCGCGCCGTGCGGCGCATGCAGGCAGGTGATGGCGGAGCAGGAGAGGAGACAGGGCAGCAAGATGAGAATAATCGTGCCGTTGGGAAATGGAAAAATTAGGATTTTTGATAGTGCCGACGACCTTTTGCCGTTTGCTTTTGAAGCAGAATTGGGTTAGGAAGTCATAATGTTAAGGTGTTGGTAGCAAGTGATTTGGGATTTGGGGAGAAGATTTTTTTGCAGAAAAATATAGGAGACAAATATTTTTTTTGTATCTTTGCACGCTTTTTGAATATAATAATATAAAAATATAACAAACAAAATGGGAGCAATAGGAAGTATTAGAAAACATTCGTGGGTGGCTGTGCTGGTAGTTGGTATAGCTATCGTGGCATTTATTATCGGAGACTTGACGAAGAATCAGAATTCGGGTCAGTTTGTGATAGCGAAGGTTGGTAAGGCAACATTCTTGCAGCCTACTTTCGAGGAGATGGTAAAGGCCAGAGAGACAATGTATATGAATAACGCAGGAGTGGCAAGCATTCCGAGCGATGTTCAGACTCAGATCAGGGAGCAGGTGTGGCAGGAGCTGGTGGAGGACACTCTGCTTGGTATGGAGTATGCCAAGTTGGGAATCCGTGTCACCGAGGACGAGCAAGAGGCTATGATGTATGAGGACGGCACGTACACTCATCCTTACATGAGGCAGTGGTTCACAGACCCGAACACGGGCGCTTATAACGCACAGATGGCCAGCCAGTATTTCAGAGACGAGACGGATCGTCTGGACGATGCGATGAAGAGTCAGGTGGCGGAGATGAAAGAGGCTGTGATAAAGGGCAGGATGCAGGAGAAGTACAATTCGCTGATCAGTAAGGGTTTCTACATGCCGAAGGCTCTCGCAGAGAGGGAGGCTAAGCTGAACGGTGTGCAGAGCGATGTGCTGGTGGCGATGGCGTCGTACCAGAATGTGAGCGAGGAGAACAGCACTCCTACGGACGAGGACTATCAGAAATATATGAAGGAGCACAAGGCAGAGGTTGAGATGATGATGGGCCTGAAGAACTATGACGAGATAAGGAAGATCGAATATATCACTTATCCTGTGATGCCGTCGCAGGAAGACCTCAGCGAGATCGCTGCCGACGTGGAAAAGACATGGGCAGAGTTCCAGACGAAGGCAGAGGTTGCCGATGTAATAGATTTCGTAAACTCGGAGTCACGTGAGGCATACGACTCGACGTATATGAAGGCGGCACAGCTTGGTGAGCTGGATAGTCTGGTGGAGAGGACTGCAGTGGGAGGATATATCGAGCCCCGCCAGATTGGCAACGAATGGGTGATGGCGAAAGTGTTGGAGTCGGCCATGAGGCCTGACAGCGTGAAGGCTACGGTGGTATTGATACTTAATAACACCACGGGAATGCAGAATATCACTCGTACCGACGAGGAGGCTAAAGCAGTTGCCGACACGGTGGCAGCATTGATGAGGATGAAAGATGCCAACCTGGAAGAGATAGTGAACCGCTACAGCGATGACCCCCAGAAGAGCCAGAACAAAGGTGATATGGGATGGGCATTGGATCAGACAATCTATGGATTCCTGAACGAAGATATAGTGAAAACTCCGGTTGACGGAGTGTTCAACTTCAAACGTCCCGATGATAGAGGATACGTGGTTGTGAAGGTTACGGGCAAGACCCCGCTTAACAAAAAGTACAGAGTGGCAAAGATTAGCAAGGAAATCGTGCCGAGCAACCGTACGAGCACATTGGTGTACAACACAGCGAACCAGTTTATAGGTCAGAACCGCAGCGAAGCCGAGGTGTCGGCAGCCGCACAGGCTGGCAATCTGACTTTGAGAGAACAGCCGGTGGATGAGATGATGAACCAGTTGCCAGGCATCGAGAACGCACGCGAGATAGTGCGTTGGGCTTTTGACAAGAAACGCAAAATCGGAGACGTAAGCGAAGAGGTGTATGATTGCGGTGACATGTACGTGGTTGTCACACTTAAAGATATTTACAAGAGTGGAAAACTCACCGTTGACCAGGTAAAGAACGAGATAGAGCCTTACGTGAGACTGGAGAAGAAAGCCGAATACCTGATGGGTGAGGCTACCGAGGCAGTGGCATCGACCAAAGACATTAACACGTTGGCACAGAAGTTCAACACGACCGTGGACTCGGCACAGACGAAGTTGGGTGACTACTATTTCGGACGTTACGGAATGGAACCCAAAGTAATGGCTAAGATAGCTTGTGGAAAACAGGGTAGCCTTGTGGGCCCGATAAGAGGTGCTTCGGGAGTTTATTTCGTGAATATCTACAACCGTACCGAGCAGCCGGTGGATGTGGAGACGGCACGTGCAATGCTGAGCCGCTCATATATGCAGAAGGTGAATATGGCATCGCAGGTGCTGAGGAGAAACACGAAGATAGTGGACAACAGAAGCAGGTTCTTCTAATAGAAGCATAGACAGATGTCCTTAAAAAAAGGAAAGTCTATAAAAGTAACAGCACTCGTAAGAGGCGCGGCCGACCGGTTGCGCCTCTTGCGTAGTAAGTTGGTGGCGTTGTGGCACAAGGTGACGGTGCGAATGCGACCACTGGTAAAGCATGCCAACCGCAAGCAGAGACTGGTGGTTATGGACGGAGAAAGCTACAAGGAACGATTTTCTTTTCAACTGTCTGCCATCAATCTTTTCGTTGGGATAGGTGTAGGAGTTATAGTATTGATAATACTAACAGTATTGTTGTTGGCATTTACCCCATTGAAAGGCATAATACCCGGATACGCGAATAACGAGATAGTGGAGCAGACGTATAGAAATATGGCGGTGTTGGACTCTCTGGAGACTGCCATGCAGGGACAGGAGCGGTTATTGGCAGCAATGACTGCAGCAATAAAAGGGGAAGGTGTACCGGACGAGAATAGTATCGAGGCCGACACATCGCAGCAGAAGGTGCAGGGCGGTCCCGACCTGCATAATAGGGCAGACAGTATGTTGAGGCGGGAAATGGAGGAACCGAGAGTTGCGGAGACTTCAACGACAAAAGAATCAGAAGTGCAGACAAATGCAGTTTCGCAATTGTACTTCCCTCCAATAAAAGGGAAGGTGATATCAACTTATAATGCGCGAGCCAAGCAATATGGAGTAGATATAGCTGGAGGCTACAATGATATAGTGAAAGCCACGGGCAACGGCACGGTCTTCTTTGCAGGATTTACTGTAGAATCGGGATACGTGATGGTAATACAACATCCAGGCGATGCGGTGTCGGTGTATAAGCACAACAGCGCATTGCTCAAGAAAGAGGGTGAGATGGTAAGAACCGGAGAACCGATAGCATATTTGGGTAATACTGGAGTTCGTAATTCGGGGCCGCATTTGTATTTTGAGTTATGGATAAACGGCAAGCCGGTAAATCCGCTGCAATACATATCGTTTTAGCAGATGCAGAAAAATATAGCCATATTAGGGAGTACCGGATCAATAGGATGTCAAGCCTTGAACGTGATACGACGTCACCGTGACCGCTATACGGTGGAAGTGCTGTGTGCAGGAAGCAATAGTGACAGACTGATAGAGCAGGCATTGGAATTCGAACCTAATGCCGTGGCCATAGCAGACGAGCAATCGTATGGCAAAGTTAAGGAAGCGTTGAGGGGGAAAGGGATAAAGGTGTTTGCCGGAGAAGAAGCCATTGCCGACTTGATGACAATGGGGACTATAGACTTGGTTTTATCGTCGATAGTCGGCTTTGCTGGGCTCAAACCCACCATCGCCGCGATTGAGGCGGGCAAGCCTGTGGCATTGGCCAATAAGGAGACAATGGTGGTGGCAGGACAGTTGGTTACGGCATTGGCTGCTAAGAATAAAGTGCCAATACTCCCGGTGGATTCGGAACATTCAGCGATATTCCAATGTCTGGTGGGGGAAATGTCAGCCATAGATAAGATATTGCTGACGGCTTCAGGGGGACCTTTCTACGGAAAGACGATAGGGGAGTTGGTCAAGGTGAGCCCGGCAGATGCGCTGAAGCACCCCAATTGGAACATGGGACCGAAGGTTACAGTAGATTCGGCAACCCTTATGAATAAGGGGTTGGAGGTGATAGAGGCCAGATGGCTGTTTAACGTGCCCGCCGAGAGGATAGAGGTCATAGTACACCCCCAGTCGGTAGTCCATTCAATGGTACAATTCAAGGACGGGAGCATAAAGGCTCAGCTAGGAGTGCCCACAATGGAGACTCCGATACAATATGCGCTATCGTTCCCGGAGAGGATAGAGAGCCATCTGCCGAGGATGGATTTTGCAAAATATGCACAGCTGACATTTGGAAAACCCGATACGGCGACATTCAGATGTCTGTCCTTAGCGTACGAAGCCCTGCGAAGAGGCGGTAATATTCCGTGTGCCATGAATGCCGCCAACGAGGTTGCTGTGGCAAGGTTTCTTAATGGGGACTTGTCATTCTTGGGAATAGCCGAATATATAGAAAAACAGATGGCAAAGGTTTGTTATATAGCCAATCCGTCGCTCGAAGATTTGATAGAAACAGATAAACAAACAAGAAAAATATGAAAGTATTAGCACTGATACTCAGTCTCTCGCTACTAATTATAACACACGAATTTGGACATTTAGGATTTGCAAAACTGTTCCATACCCGGGTACGCAGGTTCTATCTGTTCTTTAACTGGAAATTCTCGATAATAAAAGCCAAACGTTTTGATGGCAAGTGGCATTTCTTGTTTTTCAATGCGACAACGCCTAAAGAATGGGAAGAAAAAGAGCCGGACAATACCATATGGGGTCTTGGATGGATACCGCTTGGAGGATATTGCGACATAGCGGGTATGATAGATGAGACCAAGAGTAAGGACGACTTGGCAAGCGAACCGCAACCTTGGGAATATCGGTGCAAGCCGGCATGGCAGAGATTGCTGATAATTAGTGGAGGTGTATTGGTGAATTTCATATCGGCATTGCTCATATATACAGCAGTCTTTGCCCATTGGGGCGAGGACAAACTGCCGGTTCGCAATGCCCAGTTAGGATATGATTACAGTGAGATATTGGTCGATGAAGGATTGCAGGCGGGTGATATAATATATGCTGTAAACGGAGAAGAGATAATGGATTTCGACCAGTTGCAGGCTAAGCTCGTATTGGCCACAGAGCCAGTGCTGACCGTGAAACGGGACGATAGCCTTGTAACGGTATCTTTGTCGAAAGATTTCATGGGAAGGGTCAACTCTGAGAGGCCAAAGACGCTCATGACACCGAGGAGTCCGTTTGTGATAAAGGATTTTGCGCCGGGGTCAGCAGCCGCCAAGGCAGGTTTTGCAGTGGGAGACAGTGTAGTTTCGATAAATGGTGAAGCGATGGCTTCGTATACGGAAATCTCGGCGGCATTAGCGGCCAATGCTGGAGAGAAAATCGAGGTCGGCATATATCGTGAAGGGGTTTTGAAAGAGTTGCCGCTGGCATTACCGTCGGACGGAAAAATGGGGGTGATGCTGAAGTCGCCGCTGGAGGTATTTGATGTAGAACATATTTCATACAATATATTTCAAGCAATTCCACGAGGGATAAGTTACGGTTTTGAGACACTTGTGTCGTATGTCACAAGTCTTAAGGTATTGTTTACCAAGAACGGAGCTCAAAATCTTGGCGGCTTTATCTCTATCGGAAGCATCTTCCCCGAGACATGGAACTGGTACTCCTTCTGGAACATCACGGCGCTTCTGGCAGTCATTCTTGCGTTCATGAACATAATACCGATCCCGGGACTTGACGGAGGTCATATACTCTTTACCCTCTGGGAGATGGTTACACGAAGAAAACCGAGCGAAAAGTTTCTCAATGTGGCGCAGAACATAGGGATGATATTGCTATTGCTGCTGTTGGTGTTTGCCAACGGCAACGACATCTGGCGTCTGATAAAAGGGATGTTCTAATAAAGAATAGGCAAGTTGAAGAAAATAGATCGTCTCATATTAAAGTCGTTCATCGGACCTCTGCTGCTCACGTTCAGCATAGCGGTGTTCGTGCTTCTCATGCAGTTTGTGTGGAAGTATATAGACGATATGGTAGGGAAGGGTTTGAGTGTAGGGACTATAGCGGAGTTGCTTTTCTATGCATCTGCGACATTTGTGCCGATGGCGCTACCAATAGCTGTACTCTTCGCCTCGATAATGACGATGGGAAACTTCGGCGAAAAATATGAGTTGATAGCGATGAAAGCGGGTGGAATATCGTTGTGGAGAGCGATGCTCCCGATGGTTATGGTTACGCTGATACTGACCGCTATAGCATTCTATTTTTCAAACAATGTGCTGCCTGCTGCAACTTTGCGCTACCGTATTACCCTTTACGATGTAACGCGCAAGAAGCCTGCCCTTAACATACGGCCGAGTGAGTACTACAGCGATATAGAAGGGTATGTGATCCGAATCAATGAGAAAGATCCGGAGACTGGCTTGCTGAGCGACATTATTATATATGACCACACGAAACATCCGGCACAGACCAACTTGATAGTGGCCGATAGCGGAATGATGCAAACGAGTCCAGACGGCCAGTACCTTATCTTCACGCTATATAGTGGGCATACATATACTGAAGAATGCTCGGGTGAAGAAAGGTACACGAGACCATTCACCGCAATGGACTTTAGGGAACAGATTATGACCTTTGACCTTTCTTCGTTTGCTTTCGATAAATCGAGCGAGGACAGTTTCAAGGCGAACTGTCAGATGATGAATGTGGCACAACTGGACTCGACCACACGGTTTCTGAGAGAATCCATGAACGAGCGGTATGCCGATTTTATGGTCTCGACGATATCTAAATTAACGTTGTATAATCGGTACAAGCAACTTGAGCCGATGCGCGACAAGTTGACGGAGTTCAGTAGCTATAAACCGGTACAGATGGGTGATACTATATCCAGTGAGACCCGCCGCCAGATATTGATGCGCGCAAAGTCTATCGCCAGTCAGATAAATGGCGATTTCCGCGTCTATACCCAAGTGGTGAAGTCTGATAAAGAATTTCTCAACCGTCACTATGTCGTTTGGAACCGCAAATATACGTTTGCCGTGGCCTGCCTGGTGCTTTTCTTTATCGGGGCGCCGTTTGGTTCGATTGTGAGGAAAGGCGGTCTGGGAATGCCGCTTGTCGCCTCGGTGGTGTTTTTCGTGTTATATTATGTTATAGACATGATTGACGAGAAAGCGGTGCGTGGAAGCGTGATGTCGCCGACGGGAATGTGGGTCGCCACGTTTGTCTTTATACCGATTGGGGTGTTGCTTACCATCCACGCCACCAGCGATGCTTCAATATTCGACAGCACTACGTGGAACAAGTTTGCCGATAGGATGCGGTCAAGATTCAAACTTGTCAAGCGCAAGAAGTAGAAGAACAGCAAAGTACAATAAGAGAAAGAGGACTGTCCACCGGGCAGTCCTCTCTTTTATGATTGATATTGACGGGCTATTGGACTATCAGCTTGCGTATGCAGTTCACAGTAGCACCAGTCACTTTCACGAAGTAGGCACCTTTTGCCAACCCGTTGACGTCGATTTGTTCCACACAGCTGTCGTGGCATTCCACCTGTTCGCTTCTGAGCGTACGGCCGTTAATGTCTATTACAGCCACGTTAAGGTTACCGTTGACTCCTTCTATAGATATAGTGGTGTTGCCATTGGTTGGGTTGGGGTATATTGACAGGTTGAGGTTGCTGGATACGTCGTCGATGCCGTCGTCACTGCTGTTGATAGGTCTGAACACTTTTAGGTTGTCCAGGGCTACGCCATTGCCGCCGTTGAAAGTTGCAACAATAGAGAACTGGTAGGTAGCCGTGGTGTTAGGCAGGGCCACTGAGTCAACCATCCAGCCCACGGTAGCGTTGTTGTATTCCTTCAATAGTTGCCACTGGGCTGTGGGGGCAGTACGGTAATAGATCTTCATGTTGTCGTAAGACCCTTCCAGCACACGTTGTTGGGGACCGGCGTAGTCGTATGCTGTTGTGGCGTAGGCATATCTCAGGTATGGGTTCCTCAAATCTGACAAGTCAAACACGGGGCTGACCAGTCTGGCGCTGTTGCCGATAACATAGGTAGGAGAATAGAACAACGCGTTTTTCTTTCCTACATAGGCATTGCTCAGAGCGTGGGAGGTGGGCTCGCCGTCGCCACGTTGTGTAAGCCATTCGTAGTCACCGTTCAGCACTTCTTGAGACCAGCATATCAGTCCGCTTTCGAAACCTTCTGTCCAAGGATATGAAGTTATCGCGTTGTCATAGCAGGTGGTCCAGAAAGTATAGGCGTGGCGGGTATAAGGGCTCTCGTCGGTCTCTGAGCAGGCAACCTTTACATAGATATCGTAGGAAGTCTTGGGAGTAAGGTCGGTCAGTGTAACGCTGTTGGCACTGTTACTCTGAACTTCAATCCACGGGTCGTCTTCCTCGGCATCCGAGCGACGGTATTTCACCGTGGCATTGCCGGTGGCGGTGGTGGTCCAAGAAACTATAGCGGTAGTGGCGTCAGCATAATCCAGCGTCACATCGGTGGGACGTGGGCAGGAGAACTGTGACTCCACAACGATTTCGTCAATATAAGCATTGGTGGATGCATCGTCGTTGGCAGCAGTGGCGAGAAATGCGAGCTGGTAGGTAGAGGCATTTGCCGAGTTGGGCAATAGAATTTCTATGTCTGCCCAGTTTTCGGTTGTTTGTGTCATTGCTGTTGCAGGTATCTGCGTCCATTGTGCGCTTGATGATGTGCGATAGTATAATTTGAGGTTTGCGTTGAGAAGGTCGCCGTAGTCATCTGTCTGCGGGATGTTGTACCACAGATACATTTGAGCGCCACGGTCAAGTGCCGAGAAGTCAAATATGGGACTTATCAGGCGGGAGGTATAGCCATTGTAGCCGTGGAAGTACATTCCTTTGCCACTGTAACCTCCTTCGGATACATTCCATATATAGGAAGTGGATTGTGATTCCTGCACCCAGCAGACGGGCAGTCCTGTATTGGACATGCTCTCCTCGCAGTCTTCGAGATGGCTGATTTGGTCGGTTACGATGACTTCTGAGCAGGCGGTTACCTCAAACGCTGAAGTGCTCCACGTGCTATAGTCGCCATCACAGATGGCGCGTACCTGAAACTCATAATTGGTTGCTGGATTGAGGCCGGTAACGGTTGCCGGATTACTGTTTACAACCGTTGACTCCCAAGTCGTGGTTCCAGATGGCCTGTATTGTATTTCGAATTGGCTGCCGGAATGGTTCCATGAAAGTGTGGCGGTTGTTGATCCTACACCGGTTACAGTCAATCCTGTAGCTTTATGACAAGGAGGCGCTATGGTTATGTTTATATCGTCAAGCCAAAACCAATAGCTGCTTGAGCCAGTTTGTTTGAAAGCCACGTATGCTGTCGTTGCATTGTTGGGTATTGTAAGATATTGGAGAAATTCATAGTGAGTTCCGTCCGTGGGGAATGTAAGGCGAGTCCATTGTACGTTAGCTACGCTTGTGGGATCGGTGGTTATGCCGATATCCATTGTGCCAGACGAAGATCCCTCACGTTGCATATAGAAATACACCTCCAATTCGTTCGCTCCACTGACATCAAAACCTGGCGTGACAACCGTTCCTCCTGCAAATCGCAGTGATTTACTGCTATTATGGGCACGGTAGGCATAATTTTCCACATAGTTGTTACCAGTTATCGATGTCCAGCAATCTGGAAAGGCGTTGGCTGTGATACTTTCAAAATTCTCGAAATACGGAGTATTAAATACACCGCAGGGTGTCGTAAATGACCGTGATGAGGCAAAGCTTGTGTCTCCGACACTGCATATCGCACGTACGGCAGCCGTATAAGATGTAATCGTGTTTAAGTTGTCAAAAGTATAAGTTGTGGTGTTGTTTACAATCTGTTGATTTGCACCATCGAGAGTCACAGCATAAGAAGAAGCGTCCCCATTCTCGCGCCATGTGATTGTTGCAGAAGTTCCGTCAACAACCACATTTGTAATCGTCGGAGGCAGACACACCCCCTCGGCTGGATATATGGTAAAAGTGGTTTTCGGTATGAAGTCGCGCTTCGTCGCCGACACAGCCGCGACGCTTGTGCTACTGTAGCCGGATGCCGAACCTCCTGTCGAAGAGATGCCGTACCAGCTGCAACTCGAATAAGAATCATCGTCAATGCAATCAACCTCTATTAACAAGTTGCCGCCAAGATACATAAAAGGTTCAGAAAATTCTATCTCCACAGGACTGTTGGTAAGATTCAAGTTCCCAGTAAAGACAGACGTGAGTGATGCCGAATTGTCAAACGTGGCAGTACTGAATGCACTCATAGAACTGGTGCCAATCTTTACTTCGAATGTGGCCCCCGTCTGACTTGAAGCAGGAGAACTCAAATAATAGACTATCTTCGTGATGAAATTCCCAATCACTCCATTCATGATATTCTCAGGATAAATAGTCTGACACCTCAAGTAATCGTCAGTGTATAAACCATATATAGGCACATAGCTATTGGTTACAGTGCCATTAGCCACGGTTACGGTGGTCTGTCCCTGTATCATTTGCGGCAAAATCAGCGCAAAAGTGACCAAAATACCTGATAACAGCTTTTTCATATTATTTCCTTTCCTGTTAATTCATTATATTATAATAGGTTAGAGCGATATGCACACTCCACACCAATATGCAAATATACAATGAATAATTTATATAAACAAATTTTTCTCGAGATTTAACAAAATTTAATTAGAACAGCACTAATACAAAACACGAATCAACCATGGCTCAACCATGGAGGGACTCTTCTCGAATATACCCTTGCTTTACCCTTACTTTGAGTGCTCTTTGCCTCCTACCCAAAAAGGGAGAGGGGCTCCCTTCGTCGGGAACCCCTCTCCAGAGTTGTTATCGGGTCAAAAGACCCGTGAGGTTGAATCCTTATTTCACAATAAGTTTTCTGACCACATTGAGCTTGTCGTTGCTCACCCTTACGAAGTAAGCGCCCTTAGCCATGTCGGCAACCTCGATCTGCTTGGTGCAGCCGTTATTGCAGCCAGTGGTCTCGCTCTTGATGATGCGGCCGTTCATGTCCACGATGTCGATCTTCACAACACCGTTCACTCCTTCGATGTTGATGGTGGTGCTGACCGAGGTCGGGTTAGGATAGATGCGGATAGCGTTGGCAGCCTCCACGTCGCTGATGCCGTTCTGGCCAGCGGTCGTACCCTCTACCGGAGCAGTCCATTCGCTCGTGTTGTTGGCCGAGCAGATGGCGCGTACGCGGATAGAATAAGTGGTGCCCGAAGACAGGCCGGTAATCATATAAGTGGTCTCGGTGGTCGTGTAGTTGGTCACCGTGTTGTTGCGGGTGTTGGTAGCCTCGATCTCATACTGGGCGGCAGTGCCTTCCCAAGCGATGGTGATGTTGTTGCCAGCGCGGTTGGTCACGCTGAGGCCGGTCGGCGTGTTGCAAGGAGCGGGCGCCGTGGTCGAGAAGCTGGCCGAAGTGCTCCAGTTGCTGGTCTCGCCACCCTCGCAGAGTGCCCTTACTTTTACGCTGTAGTTGGTCTCTGAATTCAAACCGGCAACGGTGTAAGGACTTGCGTTAGCGGTGTAGGTGGTGGTAGTGCCGGCGGCGGTGTTGGTCACCTCGATCTCATACTGGCTGGCAGAGCCGTTCCAGCTTACAACGACGGAGACTTCCGTAGCGTTGGTGGCAGTGACGTTGGTCGGAGTGGCGCAAGGGACTACAACGCTGCCAGCAGTCAGGCTTACGGAGTCGATAACAACGCCATATCCATAATTGCTATAGGCGTGGAAGGCGAACTGGAAGGTAGAACTTGTTTCGGGTATAGAGAATGTTACGCTCTCAAAAGCTGTTATACCGTCGGTATAGGTGGCCAGGGTCTGCCATGCGCTTGTCGGGCTAAGGCGATATTCCACTTTCAGGGAGTCTTGGTCTCCACTCCATTCCTTCTGAGCGTGGGCAAAAGAGAGGGTAAGGTCGGAAGCCCCCTCAGTATTGAATACCGGGCTGATCAGTCGGGCTTCGCTATTGTAAGCGCCGCCAAAACGTGCATATTTAGTGCCCTCTACAGCAGTGTATTGGGTATATGTGGTGCATGCCCAATGGATGGAACCCCTAAGTACTTCCTCATTCCAGCAATCGAAGTCATCGCTTTCGAATCCATCAAAGTAAGGCAGGTCGGCAGCAGATAGGGCGGGGCAGGGGGTGCTGAAGGAACCAGTCAGCACATCGCTGGTGTCGCCCTCGCCACAGAATGCACGCACAACTACTGCATAATCAGTGTTGGCAGTAAGACCCTCGATTGTGCAGGGGTTGGTATTGACAAGCTGGTAATCGTTGTCGCCAACCTTGACGAGCCACTGAGTGGCGCTGCCGTTCTCGGACCAAGAGAGTGTGACACTGGTCTCATAAGGAGCGATAACGAGGTCGGTAGGTCTGATACATGTCGGAGGAGTGGTGACAACGAGGTTGTCGAGCCAATAGTACCAACTGGAAGAGGCGTTGATTTGTTTGAATACGATACATCCGTTCTGGACGTTCAGGGTGTTCAAGTAGGTGTATTCGTAACGGAGAAATTCGTCCTCTGTGGCAGGCTGAATGGTGTCGATCCAGATGGCTGCGTCGGCCGAGGCGGGAGACGTGGCTACGCCTACTACCAAGGAGCCGGAGTTGTTCAGGCTTTCGCACTCGAGGTCGAAGCTTACGAAAACATCGCTGCCGGCAATGTTGATAATAGGAGTGGTGACAGTGCCGGGGCCGTATATTTGCAGTGATTTGCTGCCTTCGGAGCTATGGTATCCGTTGACGTAGTTGTTTCCGGTAACGGAGGTCCAGCAATCGGGGAAGTTGCCCGAGCCAGTAGTATAACTCTCAAATCCTTCAGAGTAGGGGAAAGCCTCGGTAGCGCAGGGAGTGCGAAGAGTTATGGTGACAGCCTCGCTGGTGTCGCCTGCACCGCAGATGGAGCGAACGGTGATGGTGTATTCGGTAGAGGCATCGAGACCGGTGAAGGTCTTGGTGTTGCCAGTTACCATTTCTTCAGCACCGTCGTTGAGGGTGACGCCAAACTGAGGAGCCGAGCCGGTCCAGCTTATGGTGATGGAGTTGTCGGTTGCGTTGGTTTCTGTTATGGCAGGATTGCCGCAAGACACTTGGAGTACGGTTACAGAATCAATACCAACACCGTAACCATATTTAAGGTAAGCGTGGAAGGCAATCTGGAGGGAAGAACTTACTGCAGGCAGAGCCAGGGTTTCCACGGTCCACGTGCTGATGTTGTTAGTATAGCCTGCGAGGCGGTGCCATTCGTCGGAATCGCTGGTGCGGTATTCTACAACGAGAGAGTCTTGGTCGCTACCGTATTTCTTTTGTACGTGAGCGAATTTCAGGGTCAAATTTTCAGCATCGGCCACATTGAACAGCGGGCTGATGAGACGGTTTTCGTAAGTAGTGGAGGTGGTATTGTAGATGGAAGCAGCCTTGGTTCCTTCGAGAGGAGATATTCCGCTGTAGGAGCTTCCGACGGTGGCACTGGCTACCCATTGAGAGGTGCCGCTGATAATCTGCTGGTTCCAGCAATCGATGCCGCTCTCGAATCCCTCGAAGTAGGGGAGGTCGGCGGTTGCGATGCTGTTGCAGAGAGTGTGGAAGGTGCCGGAGACGGCTTCGCTGGTGTCGGCCGCACCGCAGATGGCACGCACCTGAACTTCATAGTTCGTGGCACTCTGCAGACCTGTGAGAGAGGCAGAGGTAGTGGTCGGGTTGGGAGCCACGGTGGTCCAAGCGCCGTCGCCGATGCGGTATTTGACGTCGAATTCAGTAGCGTCGCTTGTCCAGGAGGCGGTTGCGGAGTTCTCGGTCACTGCCGAGAAAGCAAGTCCGTTGACATGGTCGCAAGTGGGAGGTTCGGAAATGTACACGTTGTCAATATATGCGTTTCCATAGTCGCCGCCCATCTTGAAGGCAATGTAGTTGGAAGACACGGAGGATATGGCGTCAATTGTAGAGAGATTGATTTCATAGGTTTCCCATGCGTTCTGGTTGTCGCTGCCGGCAATTTTGTATGCGCTGACGAAGGTGGCCGGATCGGCGGGGTCGGTCACAACACCGATGTAGAGGGTGTCGTTATAGCTGCTATAAGAAGAGTAGTAAACGTTGGCGTCAAAACGGAGGAAGCAGGCATTGGCGTTGCGGTCCAGTCTGCCAGTGGCTATGATTGTGCTGGTGGCTTCATCTTCGTCGCCACTATACATGTAGATAGATTTTCCGGGATTGCCGGTGGTGGTTATGTATGGATAAGAAGTGGAGTAAGGAGTGTAGGATTGGACGAGGTTCCAGCACAGAGGAGCTTCGCCACTGGTGTGGGACTCGAAGTCTTCGGAGTAGGGAGTCTGGAATCTGCCGCAGAGGGTGCGGAAGGAGGTGGAGACGGCAAAGCTGGTGTCGCCGGCGCCGCAGATGGAGCGCAGGGTGACACTGTAGAGCGTTGCGCTGGTAAGACCGTCGAAGGTGTAGGACTGGGTGGTTGCTGTCTGCCATTCGCCGTCGTTGAGGCGTATGGCCCACGAGGTGGCGGTTCCGGTTTCAGCCCAAGTGATGGTTGCCGAGTTTTCTTCGGGTGTAACTACATCGATGATAGGTTCGGTGCAGGAAGCAGAGAACAGAATCAGCGAGTCGAGTCCGACGCCATAGCCGTAACCCAGAGTGGCGTTGAAGGCTATCTGGAGAGTGGAGCTGGTAGCGGGGATGGTAATGGTCTCGAAGGCCCAGTCGGAGATGTCGTCGGTATATGTGGCGAGGGTCTGCCAAGCACTGGAGCTGCTGAGACGGTATTCAACAGTCAGCTCGTCTTGGTCGCCAGCATAGTTTTGTTGTATGTGGGCGAACTTGAGAGTAAGGTTCTCTACGCCTTCAACGTTGAATACGGGGCTTATGAGTCGGGTTTGTCCTTCTTCTCCAGCAATGGAAGCGGCATTGTCGCCCGAGACAGGGGTGGTGGTATAGGAGTATCCAATAGAGGCGTCTGCTACCCATTGGATGGAGCCGCTGACCAATTGCTGATCCCAGCAGGCAAGGTTGTTTTCGAAGCTCTCGTAGTAGGGGAGTTCGGCTGCAGCAATTGCGGTGCAGGGAGTGCGGAAGGAGCCGGTAGCGGCGAAGCTGGTGTCGCCGGCACCGCAGATGGCGCGGAGAGCGAAGGTGTAGGCCGTGTTGGCGGTGAGACCGCTAACGGTGTAGGGGTTGGTGGTGATGGTCTGCCAAGCGCCGTCGTTGAGGCGGAAGGACCAGCTGGAAGAAGCTACGTCCTCGGTCCAGGAGATAGTGGCAGAGGTTTCGGTGGTGGTAATGTCGCCAATTGTGGGAACTCCGCAGGAGACAGGTACAATAAACCCGGTCTTGGGGATGAAATCCTGAACAGAGATCACAGGACCCGACCAACCGTCATAAGATTGTAGGGAGGCTCCCGTGGAAGAAATTCCATAGAAAGAGGTGGTGCCATAGTCATTGGATTCTACAGTTTGGCTTACCTCAATCATAAGGTTGCCGCCGGTGTAGGTGAAGGGTGTGGTGAAAGTGATAGTAACCTGCGCTGATGACGTGAGGTCAAGAGTGCCGGTGTAAACGGTGGTAAGCGTTGTTTCGTCAAACTCATCGGCGTCATCGGCGAAGGCGCTTGCCGTGCATGTGCCGATTTTCACTTCGAAAGTGCCGTCAAGGTCGTCACCATAAGATGTCGATACGGGTGATGCCATGTAATAGACGAGACCCTGAATCTCGGCCCCGGTTAGGTCGGCCATCATGGTGGCGGGATAAATGGTCTGACAGCGCAGGACGGCGTCTGCATAGTAGCCATAGACGGGCACGTAGCTGTTAGTGGTGGTGCCTTCGGCGACTACCACTGTGCCGGTCTGCGCGTTTGCTGCTGTTGTCCATAGAAGGGCAGCCAGCAGGAGTAGCATAATTTTTTTCATAGTGTTTAATTTATTGATTAATAATTTATTGTTGCCTGTTTATAATGATGGAATTGCCACTATAGAGATTGCAAAAATACACATTATATTTTATATAGAGAATTTTTTGTTGCATTTTTTTGTTTTTTTAACATTTCGGGGCTTGGAGTACGGTCGGAGTTGGGTGTTTTGGGTCAAGAGGGGCGATAATGGGGGTAAAAGTGTTAAAGTTGAAGTTAATGGATTGATAATCAATGGTAATTTGGGAGCGTAACTTTTTTTGACAAAAAGTTGGGGGAGGGGTGATTTTCGGTAAATGCCAAGTTGCTGATACATAGGACACAAGTAGGTATCAACTCTATGGTAAGCCTAAGGTTAAATTAATTGAAAATTGAGAGTTGAAAATTGAAAGTTTTTTTTGGGGGGGTGGGAGGGTGGGTTTATACGGAAATATTTTTTGGTGGGCGTGCAATATTTTTTTTGTTTTGGCGTTAATGTAGGGTTGGATATAAAATAATAATGGTATGAACAGAAAAGAACTGGTCGAGTTGATAAGGGAGCGTAGGTCGTTCCTGTGTGTCGGTTTGGACACTGATATGGCGAAGGTGCCGGAGAAGTTCAGGGGCGTGAAGGACGGAGCTTTTGAGTTTAACAGGGCGATCATCGACGCTACGATTGACTATGCGGTGGCTTACAAGCCGAACCTGGCTTTCTACGAGAGCATGGGTATCGAGGGTCTGAGGCAGCTGAAGCTGACGATGGACTATCTGCATGGGCTGGGGAAGAAGGCGTTTGTGATAGCTGACGCGAAGAGGGGCGACATCGGAAACACGTCGCAGCAGTACGCGAAGGCTTTTCTGGACCCGGAGGGGGAGTTCGGCTTTGACGCAATGACGATAGCGCCTTATATGGGCGAGGATTCGGTGGTGCCGTTCACGAAGTATGAGGGGAAGTGGGTCGTGCTGCTGGCGCTGACGTCGAACAAGGGTGCGTTTGACTTCCAGCTGATGAGGGACGCGGAGAGCGGGAAGAGGCTGTTTGAGGTGGTGCTGGAGCGTTCGAAGGCTTGGGGCACGGTGGAGAATATGATGTATGTGGTGGGCGCGACGAAGGCTGAGATGCTCGACGATGTGAGAAGGGTGGTGCCCGATTCGTTCTTGCTGGTGCCTGGTGTGGGCGCGCAGGGAGGAAGCCTGGAAGAGGTGGCCAGACATGGATTGACGAAGGATTGCGGATTGCTGGTCAATTCTTCGAGAGGAATAATATATGCGTCGAATGGGGAGGATTTTGCAGAGAGGGCAGGGGAGGAGGCGAGGAAGCTGCAGGGGCAGATGGAAGAGCTGATGAAAGGGACAGTGCTGTGAGGATGACGGACAAGGAGGCACGGTGGCAGCGGCTGACGCTGAAGGTGGTGCTGGCGGTGACGATGGGTGTGAACGCGCTGAATGTGGTGAGCTACGGCCTGATGGCGTTGCCCGGGGTGAGGGAGATGATGAAGGAGAATATGGACATGGTGCCGGAGGTGCTGAGGGAGACGTACGAGACCTATCTGACGATCGGGTCGGTGTATTACGGCTGTTGCGCCTTCCTGTTTGCGATGGCGTTTGCCGGTGCGTTGCTCATGTGGCGGGAGCGGTGGATGGGTTTCCACTATTATACGGTGGCGAAGTTGCTGCTGGTGGCTGCCCCGCTGCTATTCCTGGGCCGCAGGTATATGAACATGGGCGACATAATGATGTCGGGACTGATGATCTTGTATTTCTTTATAGAAATGAGGATTTTCGGCGCCCAAGGCAAAGGAAAAGGGAAAGCAGAGAAAGAAGGTAAAGAGGCTGAGAGTGAAGATGTTGCGGATAAAGAGGATGCTGAAGAGGGGGAATAAGCAAAAAGTTATGCACAATTTTTGCGAGAAATTAACAATGCGGAGGCAAAAAAGGAGAGGAAAACGGGAAAGGTGGGCAAAAAAGTTAATGAAAAATGGTGTTGAAAATCATTGTGTTGTAATTTTTTTTGAGGATTAGGGAGAAAAAAATTTGGTGGGAATAAAAAAAGTTTGTATCTTTGCAACCTCAAATTTGGAGAAAAAGTTGTTCTCCAGAGGCGAAAAAGAGTAGTTTGAAATAGGGAAACAAAAGCCGATGTAACTCAGTTGGTAGAGTAGCTGATTTGTAATCAGCCTGTCGGGGGTTCGAGTCCCTTCATCGGCTCGGATATCCCGGAGACCACTGGGATATACGGGGGAGTCGCATAGCGGCAATTGCAACAGACTGTAAATCTGTCCTCTTCGGAGTTCATTGGTTCGAGTCCAATCTCCCCCACCACACCTAAAGGTGAGGCATTGCGGAAGTAGCTCATTTGGTAGAGCGATAGCCTTCCAAGCTATAGGTGGCGGGTTCGAGCCCCGTCTTCCGCTCGAGAAAGGGAAAAGGCAAGAGAGAGGCTGAATCCCGAAAAATAAAAAAGCTGCAGTAGCTCAGCTGGTAGAGCGCATCCTTGGTAAGGATGAGGTCACCGGTTCAAATCCGGTCTGTAGCTCTTAATTGTGTCAAAAAAAGAGGACGGGAGAGAACTCACGCCCTCAATGAATAGTGAAAAATAAAGTTATTGTTAACAATTAATACGTATTAAAAATGGCAAAAGAAAAATTCGATCGTTCGAAACCGCACGTCAACATTGGTACAATCGGCCACGTTGACCATGGTAAGACAACCTTGACCGCCGCTATCACCAAAGTGTTGGCTGAAAAAGGTCTTTCAGAGGTAAAAACATTTGACTCCATTGACTCGGCTCCTGAAGAGAAAGAGCGTGGTATCACCATCAACACCGCACACGTTGAGTATCAGACTGAGACTCGCCACTATGCACACGTTGACTGCCCGGGTCACGCCGACTATGTGAAGAACATGGTTACCGGTGCCGCCCAGATGGACGGTGCTATCCTCGTGGTGGCTGCTACCGACGGTCCTATGCCGCAGACCCGTGAGCACATCCTGCTCGCCCGTCAGGTTGGTGTACCTCAGTTGGTTGTTTTCATGAACAAGTGCGACTTGGTTGACGACCCCGAGCTGCTCGACCTCGTTGAGATGGAGATCCGTGAGCTTCTGAGCTCGTACGATTTCGACGGTGACAATATCCCCGTTATCCGTGGTTCCGCATTGGCCGCTTTGAACGGTGAGCCCTCTGGCGTGAAGAACGTTGAGGACCTTATGGCTGCTGTTGACAGCTGGATTCCTCTGCCTGTCCGCGCCGTTGATAAGGACTTCCTCATGCCTATCGAGGACGTTTTCTCGATCACCGGACGTGGTACCGTTGCTACCGGCCGTATCGAGACTGGTGTTATCCACACCTCTGACCCCGTTGATATCATCGGTATGGGTGCTGAGAAACTGAAGAGCGTTGTTACCGGAGTTGAGATGTTCCGCAAGATCCTCGACGAAGGAGAAGCTGGAGACAACGTAGGTCTGCTGCTCCGCGGTATCGACAAGGACGAGATCCGTCGTGGTATGGTTATCGCCAAACCCGGTTCGGTTCATCCTCACCACAAATTCGAGGCTGCCGTCTATATCCTGAAGAAAGAGGAAGGTGGACGTCACACCCCGTTCCACAACAACTATCGTCCCCAGTTCTATTTCCGTACGACTGACGTAACGGGAACCATCAGCCTGCCCGACGGCCGCGAGATGGTTATGCCTGGCGACAACCTGACAATCACTGTTGACCTGATCAGCGACATCGCGCTGAACGAGAACCTCCGCTTCGCTATCCGCGAGGGTGGCCGCACCGTGGGTTCGGGTCAGGTGACCAAAATTATCGAATAAGAGATAGATTCGATATAGTGAGACGGTGAGAGCCGTCTCGCACAGGGGCATAGTTTAATGGCAGAATGGAGGTCTCCAAAACCTTAGATGGGAGTTCGATTCTCTCTGCCCCTGCAAAAAAGACGTCAAAAAAATGGAATCCTGCAAGGTATTCCGAAAAAGAAAAAGTTAACTAGTTAAGAAAATGTCAAAGATTGCGAATTACGTAAGGGAGAGCTACGACGAGCTGATGCACAAAGTGTCGTGGCCGTCGTTCAAGGAGCTGCAGAGCAGTGCAGTGGTCGTTGCAGTGGCAGCCTTGATACTGGCCCTGATAGTATTCCTGATGGATGTAGCCTTCGGGGTACAAGACATGGGATTTTGGAAAGGTTTATTAGGATACTTTTATTCTTTCATAGGATAGAGTCGAACAAAGCCGCCAGCCTTGCTTCCCAATTACCTATTGAGGATGGCGGACGACAAAGACCGAAGAGAGAATACAGTATATAACACTATTCATAAGTTCTAAACATAATGGATAAGCAGACGAAAAAGTGGTATGTGGTAAGGGCCATTGGAGGAAAAGAGAGGAAGGCCAAGGAGTACATAGAGAGCGAGATTGCCAAGAGAGGGTGGAGTGAAGATGTACCGCAGGTGATAGTGCCTACAGAGCCTGTAGTCTCGATCCGCAATGGCAAGAAAGTCGTCAAAGAGAAGGTGACGTTTCCCGGATATGTTATCCTGGAGGCCGAGTTGAGGGACGAAGTTACCGCAGTCATACAGAATGTGCCCAATGTGTTAGACTTTCTGCGTGGGACGGGCGGCAAGCCGGTGCCGATGCAGCAATTCGAGATCAACCGTATACTGGGAAAGATGGACGAGACGTTGATGACCGGGGACGCGGCGATGGAGCATTTCCTCGTCGGCGAGCCTGTGAAGGTGATCGATGGACCGTTCAGCAGTTTTGACGGAGTGGTCGAAGAAGTCAACGACGAGAAACGCAAGCTGAAGGTAGTGGTGAAGATCTTCGGAAGGAAAACCCCTCTGGAGCTCTCGTTCAACCAAGTGGAAAAGGAATAGTGTAAAAAAGGTGGAAAGGCGAATCCACCAAAAAGGAGTAACAAACAAATTAAAATTTAATCTAAATGGCAAAAGAAGTTGCAGGATTGATTAAATTGCAAATCAAAGGCGGTGCAGCAAATCCAGCGCCTCCAGTGGGACCGGCTCTCGGTGCCAAGGGAGTGAACATCATGGAGTTCTGCAAGCAGTTCAATGCTCGTACGCAGGAGCAGGCCGGCAAGATTGTGCCAGTCATCATCACTGTGTACACCGACAAGTCCTTTGACTTTGTAATTAAGACTCCGCCTGTTGCCGTGCAGCTGAAAGAGATGTCGAAAGCACAGAAGGGTTCCTCGGAGCCTAACCGTGTGAAGGTCGCTTCGGTTACTTGGGAGCAGGTGCGCCAGATCGCAGAAGCCAAGATGCCTGACCTGAACTGTTTCACGATAGAGTCAGCAATGAGCATGGTGGCAGGTACTGCGCGCAGCATGGGTATCACAGTTACGGGTGAGAACCCCTTGGAGAAGTAAACAAAAAAAGTTAAACAGTGGTAGCACAACCTCAGCGTTGTGCGGTGACCACAAAAGAAAATTAGAACATGGCAAAACTAACCAAAAAACAGAAAGAAGCTTTAGCCAAATTCGACAAAAATCAGGTCTACAGCCTGGAACAGGCAGTAGAGATAGTAAAGAACATTACCTATACCAAGTTCGACGCATCGGTTGATATCGATGTCCGTTTGGGTGTTGACCCGAGGAAGGCCAACCAGATGGTGCGCGGCAGCGTGACGTTGCCCCACGGCACTGGTAAGACCGTAAGGGTGTTGGTTCTTTGCACTCCTGACAAAGAAGAAGAGGCCAAAGCAGCCGGAGCCGATTATTACGGACTTGATGAGTACATCACCAAGATAAAAGGCGGTTGGACGGATGTTGACGTTATCATTACCATGCCCAGCGTAATGCCCAAAGTAGGAGCTCTCGGAAGAATCCTCGGTCCCCGCGGATTGATGCCGAACCCGAAAACGGGTACCGTTACGATGGAGGTAGGCAAGGCCGTACAGGAGGCTAAAGCTGGTAAGATCGACTTCAAAGTTGACAAATTCGGTATCATCCACACTGCAGTGGCAAAGGTATCGTTTGACAACGCGAAGATCGTGGACAATGCCCGCGAAGTGTTGCAGGCTATTGTCAAGCTGAAACCCGCAGCAGCCAAGGGTACTTATGTGAAAAGCATCACGGTATCGAGCACTATGAGTGCCGGAGTGAAGGTGGACACCAAAGCCGCCACATTGTAACAACAACGAAGTCCAGAAATAACAAAAAACGGGCTCACTATTAAACAGTAAGAACATTATGAGAAAAGAACAGAAAGACCAGCTGATCGACGCTCTGTGTGAAGAGATAAAGGCTTACCCCCATCTCTATATCGCTGACATCGGAGGATTGAACTCGGTACAGACGAGCAAACTTCGCCGTGCAGCTTTCCGCAGGGAAGTGAAGTTGGAAGTAGTCAAGAACACTCTTCTCATCAAGGCAATGGAGAAATCCGGCATGGATTATTCAGAGCTTTTCCCGGTGATCAAGGGTGAGACTTCCATAATGCTTTCGAACACCAACAATGCCCCCGCAAAGCTGATAAAGGATTTCCGCGCAGCCGAGAAGACCGCTACGAAGCCCGTGCTTAAGGGAGCATACGTGGAGGAGTGTTTCTACGTAGGCGAGCAGCATCTCGAGGCACTTGTGAACATCAAGTCCAAGAACGAGCTTATCGCCGATGTCGTCGCACTGCTTCAGTCGCCCATCAAGAATGTGCTCTCGCAGCTGCAGTCGGGTGGCAACACGATTACCGGTGTGCTTAAGACTTTGGAAGAAAAGAAAGCCTAAATGGCAAAAGGAGTGGTCCACCTGAAGGGCCGAAAGAAAAAAATAAAATTAAGTAAAACATTTTAAACAAATAAAATCATGGCAGATATCAAAGCTATCGCTGAAGAATTGGTTAACTTGACCGTTAAAGAAGTAAAAGAACTTGCAGACGTACTGAAAGAGGAGTACGGTATTGAACCCGCTGCAGCAGCCGTTGCAGTAGCCGCTGCTGGTGCTGGCGCAGCCGCTGGCGCAGCCGCTGAGGAGAAGACCTCCTTCGACGTTATCCTGAAAGGTGTGCCCGATGCAACCAAGAAATTGGCTGTTGTGAAGGCCGTGAAGGATCTCGCAAGCCTTGGTCTGAAAGAGTCTAAAGAGCTCGTTGACGGTGCACCCAAGACCGTTAAGGAAGGTGTTTCGAAGGACGAGGCTGACGCACTGAAGAAGGCTCTCGAAGAGGCCGGTGCTGAAGTCGAGGTTAAATAGTTCGATTACTATTTGATTTCCACGAGGAATAAGGCCTCCGAGAGTGCTCGGAGTGCCTATTCCTTGTTGGTTCGTAATAGAGAAGCGACCTACGGATGCCCCGAAGAGGTTGGGAAAGAGGAGTTAGGGAGAGGGGCGACGACACATTCTAAAAGGCTATTTACTCGTTCAATATAATTTTAAAAGTTATAAACTTTGGCAAAGAAGCAACCCACAGTAGTAAATTTTGCATCTGTACGCAAATTTGATTATCCAGATTTTCTTGATATCCAATTAAAGCCTTTCCAAGACTTCTTCCAGATAGAGACCAATCCCGACAATAGGCTGGAAGAGGGTTTGTACAAGGTGTTCAAAGAGAATTTCCCGATAACGGATGCAAGGAATAATTATACATTAGAGTTTCTCGACTATTTTATCGATCCTCCGAAATATTCGATAGAGGAGTGCATCGAGAGAGGCTTGACATATAGCGTGCCGCTGAAGGCAAAGTTGAGGTTGTCGTGCAACGACCCGGAGAACGAAGGGGACAAAGCGATGGACCAGGATGTATATCTTGGCATGATTCCGTATATGACGCCGAAAGGCACGTTTGTCATAAACGGCGCAGAGAGGGTCGTGGTATCGCAGTTGCACCGTTCCCCAGGAGTGTTCTTCGGCACCCAGTTCCACTCGAACGGCACTCAGCTGTATTCAGCGAGGATAATCCCTATCAGGGGTAGCTGGATGGAATTTACTACGGATATCAACAATGTGATGTATGCCTATATCGACAGAAAGAAGAAATTGCCGATAACAACATTGTTGAGGGCTATCGGGTTCGAGTCGGATAAAGACATCCTGGACATTTTCAATTTGGCAGAGGAGATAAAAGCGACTAAGGCCAATCTGAAAAAGGCGATCGGGAAAAAACTTGCCGCCAGAGTAGTGGATTCGTGGGTAGAGGACTTTGTGGATGAGGACACTGGCGAGGTGGTGTCGGTGGAGCGTACTGCTGTAGTGATAGAGCGTGAAGAACCGCTTACCGAAGAAAACATAGAGAGAATATTAGAGAGGAACGTCAAGTCGATACTCGTACAGAACGAGGAGAGAGACAATCTTGACTATTCCGTCATATATAATACCCTGAAGAAAGATACGACGAACAATGCAAAAGAGGCTGTGGAATACATATACCGTCAGCTGAGAAACGCCGAGCCGCCCGATGAGGAGACGGCCCGTGGCATTGTTGAGAAACTTTTCTTCTCGGACAAGCGTTATGACCTGGGCGACGTAGGACGCTACAGGATCAACACGAAACTTAACCTCTCGGTACCGAAAGAGGTAAAAGTTCTTACCAAAGAGGATATTACTTCTATCATACAATATTTGATAGAACTTATAAACCAGAAGGCCGAGGTGGACGATATCGACCACTTGAGCAACCGCCGCATACGTACGGTTGGCGAGCAATTGGCAGCACAATTCAGCGTTGGTCTGGCACGAATGGCAAGGACCATAAGGGAACGTATGAACGTGCGTGACAATGAGAAGATATCTGCTGCTGACCTGATCAACGCCAAGACTTTGTCGTCGGTGATCAACTCGTTCTTTGGAACCAACCAGCTGAGCCAGTTTATGGATCAGACGAACCCGTTGGCAGAGATCACCCACAAACGCCGTATCTCGGCATTGGGTCCCGGAGGTCTGTCACGTGAGCGTGCAGGTTTCGAGGTGCGTGACGTGCACTATACCCATTACGGCCGTCTGTGTACCATCGAGACTCCTGAAGGACCGAACATCGGTCTTATATCGTCGCTGTGCGTTTACGCAAAGATCAATAATCTTGGATTCATCGAGACGCCATACCAGAAAGTGGTTGATGGTCAGGTTCAGCTGAACGAGGCTCCAGTGTACTTGTCGGCCGAAGCAGAAGAGAACAAGACGGTAGCACAGGCTACAACGCATCAGGACGAAGAGGGTCACATACTCGACGCCAAGGTGAAGGTCCGTCGTCAGGCAGACTTCCCCATCGTGTCGCCGGAAGAGATAGACTTGATAGATATAGCTTCGAACCAGATTGCATCAATAGCCGCATCGTTGATCCCGTTCCTTGAGCATGACGACGCAAACCGTGCTTTGATGGGATCGAACATGATGCGTCAGGCAGTGCCTCTGCTCAATCCTGAGATACCTCTCGTGGGTACCGGAATAGAAAAGTCGGTGGCAGAAGACAGCCGCGTGCTTCTGAACGCAGAGGCGGACGGAGTTGTAGAGTATGTTGACTCTACGAAGATAGTTATCCGCCACAACCGTACAGAGAAAGACCGTCTGGTGAGCTTTGAGGAGGATCTTAAAGAATACAAACTCACAAAATACCAGAGGACGAACCATAGCACGGCAATCAACCTCCGCCCGATAGTGAGAAAAGGCGACAAGGTAAAGAAAGGACAAGTGCTTTGCGAAGGATATGCAACACAGGGCGGCGAGTTGGCATTGGGACGTAATATGATGGTTGCGTTCATGCCGTGGAAGGGATATAACTTCGAGGATGCTGTCGTGATCTCAGAGCGTGTTGTCCGTGAAGATATATTCACATCGGTCCACGTGGAGGAATATTCGCTTGACGTCAGGGAGACCAAAAGAGGTGTTGAGGAATTGACCCGCGACATACCGAATGTCAGCAACGAGGCCATAAAAGATCTCGACGAGAATGGTCTTATACGCATTGGCGCCGAAGTAAAAGAGGGCGACATACTGATAGGAAAGATAACGCCTAAGGGCGAGACCGACCCGACTCCTGAGGAGCGCCTGCTGAGGTCCATATTTGGAGACAAGGCTGGCGATGTGAAGGACGCTTCGTTGAAAGTGCCTCCATCAGTACGTGGTGTGGTAATAGACAAGAAACTCTTCTCGAAGATAGTGCATGACCGCAAATCGCGTAGTAAAGTCAAAGAACTGTTGGCAAAACCTGAAGAGGAGTTCAAATACGAGACAGAGGAGCTGAAGGACAAATTGGTTGACCGTCTGTTGGTCATTCTCAATGGTAAAGTCTCTAACGGCGTTGTCAATAACCACAAGGAAGAGTTGATTCCCAAGAAGACGAAGTTCACAGCCAAGCTGCTGAAGGCCATCGATTACACGATGGTAAGCCCCAACAAGTGGACTACGGATAAAGAGACCAATGCTCTTATCAAGGAGTTGCTCAATAACTATAACATAAAATACCGCGAGATATACGGTCGTTTCAACCGTAAGAAATATGCCGTGACCGTTGGTGACGAGTTGCCGAACGGTATAGTGCAGATGGCTAAGGTGTATATCGCAATGAAACGTAAGTTGCGCATTGGAGATAAGATGGCCGGTCGTCACGGTAACAAGGGTATCGTCTCGCGTATAGTCCGTCCGGAAGATATGCCGTTCCTGGCAGACGGAACACCAGTGGACATCGTGTTGAACCCGCTGGGTGTGCCTTCCCGAATGAACCTGGGACAGATATATGAGACTGTACTTGGATGGGCAGGAAAGAAACTTGGAAAACGTTTCCAGACTCCTATCTTTGACGGTGCCACATTGGAGCAGATAAACAATTATATGAAAGAGGCCGGTCTGCCTGAGAACGGTAGAACCTATCTGTATGACGGAGAGACCGGAGATCGTTTTGACCAGCCTGCAACGGTCGGTTATATCTATATGTTGAAACTGCACCACATGATCGACGACAAGATGCACGCCCGTTCGATAGGACCTTACTCGCTGATTACTCAGCAGCCTCTGGGCGGTAAGGCCAATTTCGGAGGTCAGCGTTTCGGAGAAATGGAGGTATGGGCACTTGAGGCACATGGTGCCGCCAATGTGTTGCAGGAAGTGCTCACCGTCAAGTCTGACGATGTAACAGGACGTGGAAAAGAGTACGAAAGTATAGTCAAGGGCGACAATCCACCACAAGCAGGTACCCCCGAATCGTTCAATGTGCTTGTAAATGAGATACGAGGATTAGGGTTGGAACTCACTTTTGATTAAACAAACAGCAGTTCCATCAGAAACAGCAATTCGTAAACTCTAAAAAAGAAACAGAAAATGGCATTTAGAAGTAATGATTCTCAAATAAAAACTGACTTTAATTCGATAACGATAAGTCTGGCCTCGCCCGAGTCAATAAAAAAACGTTCTTACGGAGAGGTTACAAAGCCCGAGACTATCAATTATCGTACCTACAAGCCCGAACGTGACGGATTGTTCTGCGAGCGCATATTCGGTCCCACTCGCGATTGGGAATGTCATTGTGGCAAGTACAAGCGCATCCGTTACAAAGGAATAGTATGTGACCGCTGTGGAGTGGAGGTTACCGAGAAGAAGGTCCGTCGTGAGCGTATGGGCCATATTGAACTGACGGTTCCTGTAGCCCACATCTGGTTTTTCCGCTCGTTGCCCAACAAGATAGGTACGCTTCTTGACATTCCGAGCAAGAAGTTGGAGAAGGTAATCTATTATCAGAGCTATATAGTGATACAGCCTGGAAAGGCGACCCTCAATGGTGAACCTTTGAAACGTTGTGACTTGCTTTCCGATGAAGATTATGAAACAGTAAAACAGACACTTCCCGAAGGTCACGACCAGTTGCCGAACGACGATCCCAACAAGTTGATAGTTGGAATGGGTGCTGAGGCACTCTACACGCTGTTGTGCGAACTGGACCTCGACAAGGTGTCTTATGACCTTCGCAACAAAGCTGACAAGGAATCTTCTAACCAGCGCAAACAGGAGGCTCTGAAAAGACTTAATGTGGTAGAGTCGTTCCGTGAGTCGCAGAAGAAGATGCAAGCCCGTGGTCTCGACAATCGTCCGGAATGGATGATCATCAAGATAGTTCCCGTAATTCCTCCCGATCTGAGGCCTTTGGTGCCACTGGATGGCGGCCGCTTCGCTACTTCCGACATCAACGAGCTCTACAGACGTGTTATCATCCGCAACAACCGTCTTAAGAAGTTGTTGGAGATTAAAGCCCCTGAAGTCATCATGCGTCACGAGAAGCGTATGCTGCAGGAGGCGGTGGATTCGCTGTTCGACAATAGCCGTAAGGTAAGCAGCGTGAAGACAGACTCTAACCGTTCCTTGAAGTCTCTCAGTGATTCGCTGAAAGGAAAGCAGGGTCGTTTCCGTCAGAACTTGCTGGGTAAGCGTGTCGACTATTCCGGTCGTTCGGTTATTGTGGTAGGTCCCGAGCTGAAAATGCACGAATGTGGACTTCCCAAGGATATGGCAAGCGAGCTGTTCAAGCCGTTTATCATACGCAAGATGCTCGAGCGCGGCCTTGTGAAGACCGTAAAATCGGCCAAGCGTATTGTGGACCGCAAAGAGCCGGTGGTGTGGGAGATTTTGGAGAACATACTGAAAGGACATCCGATACTGCTTAACCGTGCTCCTACGCTGCATAGGCTCAGTATCCAGGCATTCCAGCCCAAGCTGGTTGAAGGTAAAGCCATCCGTCTGCACCCTCTGGTATGTACGGGATTTAACGCTGACTTCGATGGTGACCAGATGGCTGTGCATGTGCCACTGGGCAACGCCGCAATTCTTGAGGCTCAGCTGTTGATGCTCTCTACCCATAACATCCTCAACCCGGCCAATGGTGCGCCTATCACCGTACCTTCGCAGGATATGGTACTTGGTCTTTACTATATGACCAAACCTCGCCGTACAACCGAGAGCGAAGTTGTAAGAGGAGAAGGCTTTAAGTTCTATTCTCCTGAGGAAGTGATTATTGCCTACAACGAAAAACGTGTTGACCTGAATGCCTGCATAAGTATGAGACTTGCAGAAATTCACGGTAAAGACGAGTTCAAATATATAAAGACCGACGGTACCTTTACTGAGGTCATAAAAGATAAGGACGGCAACTTGCTGACTGACCGCGACTGCGAAAAAGAGAATGCCAAAGAGTATAGCCGCACCGAGTTTGAGATTGTCCGCGACAAAGACGGCAATCCGGTACTTGACAACAAAGGCCATTTCATCAAGACTGACCGCATCCGCACTACCGTAGGTCGAGTATTGTTCAACCAAGTGGTGCCCACCGAGTATGGTTACATCAACCAAGTGCTCGGCAAGAAGTCACTCCGCGACATCATCGGAGACCTCTTCACTGCTTGTGGTAATGCAGTAACGGCAGCATTCCTTGACGATATCAAGAACATGGGTTATCGTCAAGCCTTCCGTGGTGGACTTTCGTTCAACTTGGGCGATGTTCTTATCCCGGCCGAGAAAGAGGCTATGATCGAGAAGGCTAACGACGAGGTTGAGGAGGTTATGGCTCAGTATGCAATGGGTCTTATTACCAACAACGAGCGTTATAATCACGTTATCGATATTTGGACGAACACCAACAATCAGCTTACCGAGACGCTTATGAAACGCCTCAAGGCCGACAATCAGGGCTTCAACCCAATATATATGATGTTCGACTCGGGTGCTCGTGGTAGTAAGGAACAGATCCGTCAGCTTTCCGGTATGCGTGGACTTATGGCCAAGCCGCAGAAGGCTGGTGCTGCCGGTAACGAGATTATCGAGAACCCCATTATCTCTAACTTTAAGGAGGGACTTTCGGTGCTCGAGTACTTCATCTCTACCCACGGTGCCCGTAAGGGTCTTGCCGATACGGCTCTTAAGACGGCTGACGCCGGTTATCTGACTCGTCGTCTGGTGGACGTGGCCCACGATGTGATCATTACAGAGGAAGACTGCGGCACTCTGCGCGGTCTGCCGACTACGGCTCTCAAGAAAGGTGAGGATATTGTCCTCTCGCTTAGCGAGAAGATATTGGGACGCACCTCGGTACACGATATCTACAACCCACAGACTGGCGAACTCATCGCAGCAGCGGGAGAGGAACTTACCGAAGTCATCTGCCGCAAGATCGAAGAGGCTAACATCGAAGAGGTTGAAATCCGTTCGGTGCTCACTTGCGAGTCCAAGCACGGAGTCTGTGCAAAATGCTACGGCCGCAACTTGGCTACCGGCAAGATGGTGCAGAAGGGCGAGGCCGTTGGCGTTATCGCAGCTCAGGCTATCGGTGAGCCTGGTACACAGCTGACTCTTCGTACGTTCCACGTAGGTGGTGTGGCTGGTGGAAATATCGGTACAACTTCCAGCCTGCAGGCTCGTCATTCGGGTCGTCTCGAAATCGATGAGTTGCGCGCCATACCATATACCGATAACGATGGCAACAAGTACGATATCGTCATGGGTCGTTCGGCTGAAATGCGTATCGTAGATGAAGCTACCGACGTCACTCTCTTCTCGGCACTCATTCCTTATGGCTCCAAACTCTATAGACACGCTGGAGACATCGTGGAAAAAGGCGTGCTGATCGCCGAGTGGGATCCTTACAATGCAGTAATTATCTCGGATGCCAATGGTAAAGTGTCGTTCGAGAATGTTATCGAGAATGTTACATATAGGGTCGAGTCTGATGCCCAGACCGGCTTGCAGGATAAGGTTATCATCGAGTCGCGTCAGCGTACCAAGAACCCGTCGCTCAATATTGTTGATGCCGATGGCAATGTGTTGAAGTCTTACGACCTCCCGGTCGGAGCTCATATCGGTGTCGAGAAGGGACAGAAGCTCAAGGCTGGTGACATTATGGTCAAGATCCCGCGCTCGTTCGGTAAGGCTGGCGATATCACGGGCGGTCTGCCGCGCGTGACTGAGCTCTTCGAGGCTCGTAACCCGTCTGACCCGGCTATCGTTGCCGAAATTGACGGTACGGTATCTATCGCCAAGAAGCTCAAACGTAACAATCGTGAAATAACCATAACCGCTAAAGACGGCGAGACCAAGTGCACTTATCTTATCCCCACCGCCAAGCAGATTCTGGCTCAGGATCAGGACTACGTGAAGGCTGGTACTCCTCTCTCCGAGGGTGCTATCACGCCTGCCGACATCTTGGCCATCAAGGGACCCATGAAGGTGCAGGAATATATCGTCAACGAGGTCCAGGAAGTTTATCGTCTGCAGGGCGTGAAAATCAACGACAAGCACTTTGAGGTGATTGTTCGTCAGATGATGCGCAAGGTGCAGATCGAAGAGCCGGGTGACACCCGTTATCTCCAGGGCGACCTTGTCAACAAGATCGATTTCCACGAGACCAACGATGAGATTTTCGGTATGAAGGTGGTTACCGATGCCGGAGACTCCGAGAACCTCAGCGAAGGCCAGATCATCACTCCGCGTCAACTTCGTGACGAGAACTCGCAGCTCCGCCGCAAAGACCTCAAGCTGGTCGAAGCGCGTGATGCACGTCCGGCTACTGCCAACCAGATTCTGCAAGGTATCACTCGTGCCTCCCTCCAGACCAAGTCGTTCATCTCGGCAGCTTCCTTCCAGGAGACCACCAAGGTGCTTACCGAGGCAGCCATCAACGCCAAGCGCGACACTCTCGAGGGCATGAAGGAGAACGTTATTGTCGGACACCTCATCCCGGCAGGTACCGGTCTCCGCGAGTATCAGGACCTCGTGGTCGGAAGTCTCGACGATGTAGATGTGCAGCGTCAACGTTAACGGTTTAATTCAATCAATATGGAAAAGAACGATAAGAAAAACTTTGACATCGATTTCGCTCCCGAAGCTCTTTCGGGTACCTATAGCAATCTCGTCATCATTTCTCATTCTCCTTCGGAGTTCGTCATCGACTTTGCCCAGTCGCTCCCGGGTACAAAGAACCCTGTCGTGCGCCAGCGCATAGTGATGAATCCGTTCCACACCAAGCGTTTCCTCAAAGCGCTGGTGGACAACGTGTCGAAATTCGAGAAGAACTTCGGCGAAATAGACGAGGCTCCGGCCAATGTCCCGACAGACACTGTCCCTTACGACATTATCGGCAAGGCTTAATGCTATAGTCAAAGTTTCAGACACACTGAAAGCCATCCCTCTCCGTCAGGAGTCGGGTGGCTTCCCATTTCATAGCCCTCCTCCTGTGGCACCATGTGCAGGTCTCCTTCTATTCCTGTCCCCTCACATTTCAGCCACGCCTCTTTACGTGTCCAGTACCTCAGGAATTCCAGTTCTCCATCTGCAGCCTGGGCTATGGCTTCCTGCTCCTCCTTGCTGCATACACGCTCTATCAGACGTCTTGTCACCTTTCTACGGGTCTCTACGTCTATGCCCACTCTCCCTCTCTCGCTCAGCACCACAGCTACATATCCTTTGCAGTGGCTCATGTTCATCTCCACGTCAGCATAGTTCTCCAGATAGGGTTTTCCCTGCGGAGCTTTCTTTACCACTGGCCATTCTCTCCATCGCCCCTGCTCTTTCAAAGCTTTTGCCAGCAGGCCGTATGCTGCCAGCCGCTGCAGCCGCAATTCTTCGTTGCTGGTGGATTCAATCGCCGAGCTTGGCACTTCTGCCGCCAGCGCTTCCCACTCCTCTCTCGCCGCCAGAAATGTCTTTACGCCAGTCATTCTCTTATGGTTATAATTTTCCCGTCAGGCATAAGTTTTACTATTCGGCTCGCCTGCTCTCCATAGCATCTTGTCGCAGCAGTTTCGGGCACGCAATAGTCCACCCTCTCCACAATGCTGCGGTCAATATCCTTGTAATTCTTTGGCGATTGGTGACCCGACATGTTGGCACTCGTGCTGATAAGGGGCTTTCCAAATGCGGCAAGTACTCTTTGGCAGAACTCATGGTTATAGGGAATTCTTACTCCTACAGTCCCGTCGTCGGCCTCTACTCCTTCGGCAATTGCTACTCCGTGCTCTCTCAGCCACTGTACTGGCACTATCACTGTCGTTGGTCGCCCTCCTCCATTCTTCGCCGTAGTCAGTTGCCCATACGCCTCCGGTTTCTCTCTCATCCATTCCTCCTCCTTCATCAGTACAAGCATACTCTTCGACCGCTCGCGCTCCTTTATCATATACACCCGCTCCACAGCTGTCGCATTCGTGGCGTCACATCCGATGCCCCATATCGTGTCCGTAGGCATCACCACCGTATCGCCACCATTCAGCCGCTCCACCGTCTCTTTGATTATGTTTTCCATATCTTTTAATAACAAGTTCATGATGTCGTGGCTGATCTTTTGTGCCTCGGCTGCAGTTAAGAGCAATCCCAAACTAACAGTACTATAAACACGTATATTCAGAATATCGAATTGGTAAACGATATTTATCCGCTCCGGCCACTTGGAGGTTCCAGGGAATTCTTGCATTCTCTGTCCATAAGCTACAGAGAGCATGTTTCTAATAGGAATCTTTACATTTCGCCTGAAAATACATCCCTTCCTCCTAATATACAAATAGGTCTCGTCGTATTCTATAACCTCAACTCCATAGTCCGAGAGTATCACATTGTCTAGTAGGCGAAGCCCTATCGGTGTAACCAAAAGAAAATCCAATAGAAGTATTGCAAGAGGCAACAATGGTGACAATCCTACTTGACAAAGAAAAACAACCATCATGGCGAGACCAGCTAACCCCACACCAGTAATCAGTACTCCAAAAAAGTAATCACTGATTTTTATGATTAGTTTTGTGTCGTTCTTGCCAGCCGCTCGATTCTCCGTCAATATTTCACGCCCCTTAATATCCTTGTTGTCCCTCATATTTATAATAACGCCCAATTGCGATAATTATTGTATTTACAAAGGTCTCTGCGTATATTTGTAATATAATTCTACAAATTAATTCCAGATGCAGAGTGTATTGCAAAAACTGCGATATTCCAAAAATTTAGGCTCTATCAAGTAATCCACGCTTTCGGCATACCAACTATATACAGACAATAGTACCTCGCTGCGTTCAACCAGGTCTGAATATTCAGGTAATACTTCGGAGTGAGGATGATAATAGCCACCCAATTGACCGTGTCCGTCCGTCCCCTTTAGTTGTTGGAAAGCCTCGTTATAATCAACCCACCTGCTTCCCGCTACTTGCTTTTTTGCATCAATAAAACTCGGGAAATCCCAACAGCTTTCAAACGTAATCGAGACACCATTCCATTCCGTAGAATTGACGCATGAGCAAAGGCTGTCAGTTTGTTCGCAATATAGTACAAGATTATCAAAAAAGTAAAGCATCCCAGAGTGAGGATATTTGCATTCGGTATCCACTGGCTCTAAATCATACATCGTAGTTGAACAATGAGTTCCATGGGCTCTCCTTTGTCATTATGTGGATATTGGCGCCCAACGGGTAAATCTGCAACACCTCCAGTCTTACTACACCCTATTGTCACTGGTATGTCGCTCATTTCTTTATATAGAATACAACGTTTTCGTTGAGATTCAAGACACTCCTTCAATATTGATACTTGCCTATGATTAGCGGCAGGTTGTGAAATGTCTAAATTATCTCTACGAAGAACACTTCTAACAATCCATATTGTAATTGCAAGAACGGCTATACCCATTAAAACATAATATAGCACATTCAATACTTCTGTATGCTGAATAGCAATACATACAGAGGAATATATAGACATTACAAATATGGACATAGCCATCATATACGTTATCACACTCCTACCATAGTAGTATTAAATAAACGAAACATCGCAAAATTTATTGCCTTATACCAATTTACACTTCTGTCAGCTGTCGGCTATAGCTCAATGTCTATATTTCCTGCGACTCGTTGCATATCTACGAGGGCTGTAAGGTGGTTGTGTAGCGCTTCATAATAGCTGCTCATAACCTCGTTGTAGGTCTGTTGGGCCGTGAGCACTTCAAGCAACGTCGTCTCGCCCCGCTGGTAGGCATATAGACGCCCTTGCAATATCGTCTCGGCATCGGTTATGAGTTGGGAACTGTATGTGCGTGTGTTTTGTTGGGCCAGGAGGTAGTTGTTGTATGCCTGCCTCACCTCCGCCTCTATTTGCGTCACCATCGCATCCCGGCTCAATTCGGCTTGCTGGACGGCAAGTTTGTTAGCCTTTATAACTCCTTTATTTGCGTTGGAAAATGGCAAAGGAACTCCGACACCGACCGTATAGCCTACAAATTCCGGCGCAGGAGCCTCTTCGTTGGCGACGCGTGAGTTCAGCGAAACTCCCAGCGAGAGGTCTATCTCGGGCAGGCGCTCGCGGCGGGCGAGTTTCTGCTGGCTTTGCGCCAGCACTATCTCCTGCTCTGCCGAATGTAATTCCGGACGGTTGGCCTTGGCGTTTTCCAGCAGCTCTAGCAATGTGGTGCCGCCTGTCGTCTTTTCCAAGGTGCCTTCTACCGCTTGGCTCCCTCTTCTCACGTTGCCCATCATCGCGTCAAGGGTAAGCAGCGCATTTCCGTATTCGGCACTCGACGAAAGGAAGCTTTGCCGGGCCATACGTGCTTCCAGCCGCGTCTGCAGCATGTCGAGTTGCGAGATGTCTCCTTTGGCATATCTCACGCTGTCGCCATCGGCCAGCTGCTGCATGTGTTCCATCGTCTGGCGTGCTACCTCTTTTAGCTCTCTTGCCAGAAGTGCGTCAAGGTATTTTGCGGTGGCTTCCGCTTTCAGCGTGAGCTCATATTCGGCTACCGACAACTCAGCTTTAGCCAGTTCGGCGCCGGCTACCTGCTTGCGGGCAACGGTGACTCCCGGCGTGATGGTCTGCTCTAAGCCGAAACTCAGCGACTGCCCCATCGCTATGCTCCAGTCGCTGTTGTTTCCGTATTCCGCCGACAGCGAAGGGTTCGGTATCGACCGTGCTGCTTTCAGCTGGGCTTCGCCGATCGGTATGTTCATCTTCTCGGCGAGCAGTGATTGGTTTCTCCCCATTACCGAGTCTATGAACTCCCGGTAGTTAAGTGTCTGGGCTTCTGCCGCAACCGCCGCAACACTCAATAATAGGTATATTGTCAGATATTTCTTCATTTCTCTTTCCGTTTTTCAATCATATAATATAGTGTAGGTAGGATATAGAGTGTCACAATCGTGGCAAACAGCAGTCCATAGACTATCACTGTCGCGAGTGGCCGTTGTACATCGCTGCCTATTCCTGTCGAGATCGAGGCGGGCAGCAAACCCAGTATCGCCACCGATGCGGTGAGCAGTATCGGCCTCACCCTGTGGGTCGCTCCCTTTGTGACGGCTTCCCTCAGAGTCTCTCCCCTCGCCCGGAGGTTGTTGATATGGGTTATCATTATCACTCCGTTCTGAATGGCCACGCCTATGAGTGCTATAAATCCTACTGCCGACGACACATTGAGTGTCATCCCTCTTATGTTCAGGGCTGCCATTCCGCCAAACAGGGCGAGCGGCACCACGGCCATCAGCAGTCCGGCCTGTCTCACTTTACCGAACGCAATGATGAGGATGACAAACATAACGATAAGCGTCAGCGGCAACACGAGGCCCAGCCTTCCGAAGGCTCTGTTGCGGTTCTCGAACTGCCCGGCCCACTGCAGGTTCATCGTGTCGTGGTCATACTCCACCGCTTTGTCTATACGGCGGTTGGCTTCTTCCACGAATGTCGTGAGGTCGGAACCTCGCAGGTTCAGCCTGACCAAGGTATAGCGCCTCCCCATCTCCCGCATGATAGTGCTTGCTCCCATGTCCATCTTCACGCTCGCCACTTCCGACAGCGGTATTTTGGCGCCTGACTCGTTGGTAAGTGTCAGTGACGCTATCTTTTCGGGCGTGTCGCGGTATTTCTCGGCATAGCGGCAGGTGATGTCATAGACTTTGCTGCCGGTATATATCTGCGACACTGCTTTGCCTCCTATGGCTATCTCTATCAGGTCCGACACGTCGGCCACGTTCAGTCCGTATTGGGCTATTCTGTCGCGGTCAACGGATATCTGCAGCTGCGGAGTCGGCGGTTCCTGGTCTATAGCTACGTCCGACGCTCCGTCTATGTCTTTCAGCACCTCTACGACTTTTTCTGCCACGGTGTGCGAGGCTTCGAGGTCGTCGGAATAGATCTTCAGCGCCAAGTCGCTGTGGGTGCCTGCCACCTGGTCCATCACCATGTCTATTATCGGCTGCGAGAAACCTGCCGTATATCCGGGCAGCTTGTTTATCTCTTCAGCCATCGCACTTACCAGCTCTGCCTTGTTGCGGTGGCTCTTCCATGTGTTGTAGGGCTTCAGGCCTATGCCCACCTCTATGTGCGACAGCGAGAAGCATTCGGCTCCCTCGTCGTCGCGTCCCAGCTGCGTCATCACATACGACGTCTCGTCGAAGCTCGCAAGGGTCTTCCGCAGTTCGTCGGCCATCTTCTTGGACTGCTCCATCGAGATTCCGGGAGGCAGCTGCACCTGCACCCAAACCGCCCCTTCGTCGAGCGGCGGCAGGAAGTCTTTGCCCACGAGGGCTGTCAAGGCTCCCGAGCCCAAGAGGGTCACCGCTAGCACTGCCGTCACCAGCTTTGGCTTGTCGAGCAATTTTGATATCGTCTTGTTGTAGTGTTCCGTGAGCTTGGCCAGCCATTTGTTGTGGTATATCTTGCGGGGTTTCCTGTAGGCGAAGAACGACAGTGCGGGGGTCAGCAGCAGCGAGGTCAGCAGGGCTCCTATCAGTGCATATCCCACCGTGTACGCCATCGGCGTAAACAGTTTGCGCTCTATGTGCTCGAAGGCAAACAACGGCATGTAGGCTGTGATGATGATGATTGTCGAGAAGAATATCGACCGGGCCACATCTTTGGCTCTCCTTCCCACGTAGTCTTCGGTCAGTTCCTCGTCGGGGTGCGACTCGCGCCCTTTCAGGATTGTTTCCATCATCACTATGGCGCCGTCCACCAATATTCCGAAGTCTATGGCTCCCAGCGACAGCAGGTTGGCCGGAATGCCGGTTATCTTCATCAGGATGAACGCCACCAGTAGCGCTATCGGTATCGTCGCAGCCACCAGCAGCGACCCTCTGATGTTGCCCAGGTAGATGAACAGCACCACTACCACCAGCAACATCCCGATAAACAGCGTGTGGCTTACCGTCTTCAGCGTCTGGTTCACCAGGTGGGTACGGTCCATAAAGGGGTGTATCTCCACACCTTCGGGCAGTATCTCGTTGTTCAGTTCGTCGATTGACTTGTGCAGCTTGTCGAGCACCTCGCTCGGGTTTTCGCCTCTCAGCATCTGCACTATTCCTTCCACTGCGTCGTCGTAGTCTCTCTCTCCGTCGCTGAATCCCAGCACTCCTTTCCTCTCCAGCGTGCCGTATTTCACCTCTCCCAGGTCTCCGAGATACACCGGCACTCCTCCGTCGCTCTTCACCACTATCTTCGCCAGCGCCTCCAGGTCTCCCACCAGTCCGATTCCTCGTATCACGTAGCTCAGGCTTCCCTCGCTGAGCATGCTTCCGCCGGCGTTCTGGTTGTTCTGCTCTATCTTCTCCACCACGTCAGACAGGCTCAAGCCGTATTCCGTCAGCCGCTCGGGCGACAGCTCTATCTGGTATTGTGTCGTGATGCCGCCATAGTTGCTCACGTCGGCAACGCCAACCACCTGCTTCAGGTAGGGGATAACCGTCCATTTGTGTATGTCGGTAAGCGACCGCAGGTCGTGGCTGCCGTCGGGACTCTCCAGCACGTATCGGTATATCTCTCCCGTCGGTGCGGTCAGCGGGTTAAGCTCGGGCTCGGCTCCGTAGGGCAGCTCTATGCCGACCAGACGTTCTGTCACCCTCTGTCTTGCCCAGTAGTCGTCAACTCCGTCGTCGAATACCAACACCACCGTCGAGATTCCGAACGAGTTCTTGCTCCTCATCGTCGTCAGCTTCGGCATTCCTCCCACGGCGCGCTCTATGGGCACCGTTATCTGTTGCTCTATCTCTTCGGTCGCCAGGCCGGGGACCTGTGTCACTATCTGCACCGTCGTGTCCGAGATGTCGGGGTATGCGTCTATCGACAAGGCTTTCCACGCCAGCGCACCTATTCCGCACAGGCCTCCGAATATCACGGCCATCAGCACTCTGTGCTTCAATGCCCAACTTACTATCTTGTTAATCATCGCTCTTCCTCCTTTCCTTTAGCTTAGCCTCTCACCAGGTAAAACGCTCCTTTGGTCACTATCTCTTCGCCCTCTTCCAGTCCGCTGTTCACCACCACCTGCTTCTCGCCCAGGCTCTCCACCTCCACATACCGCTTCACATACACTCCCTCGCCCTCTTTCGTCAGCACATATCTTCCTTTCGTGTCCTGCAGCACCGCCTCTTTCCTCAGCACTATGCTCTTCTGCGACTTGGCTTTCAGCGTCACGGTGGCATACATGTTCGGCAGCATCTTGTGCCCTTCGTTTCTGCATTCCACCACCGTCTGCAGCGTCCGCGTCTCGGGGTCCAGCATTCCGCCCACGTAAGTGATCTTTCCCTCCACCACACTGTCCTGCATCGCCACAAGCCTCACCTCCACCCGCTCTATGTTCTCCACCATCGGCGCCTGCTTCTCGCTGATGTTCACCTTCACCCACACCTTGTCCAGGTCGGCCACTATCACCTTCGACTCCTCGTCTTCTTTCAGGTATTCGCCCGTCACGATGTCGCATTTCAGCACCTTGCCCCTCACCGGCGACCTCACCACCAGCGGCTGTCCCACCACCGCCTTCCCCAGGTCCAGGTGATATTCCCGGCCTACGGCTGCCGCATGGTTGAACTCCTCCTGCGCTATGTCGTATTCCATCTGAGCCTCTTCCAGCTCCTTGGCCGACGCCACGTTGTTATCTCTTAGGTCCTTCACCCTCGCCAGCTTCCTCTTCGCCTGCTCCAGCTCGCTCTTGCTCTGCATGTAGTTCTTCACCACCTCCGAATAGTCCGACGACGACACCTCGTACAGCGCACTCCCCACCCCCACCGTCTGCCCCAGGTGCACAAAGCTCTTCACCACCCTTCCGGCCATCGGCGACGACACCTCGGCATACTGTGTCGGTATCGCCGTCACCTCGCCCGTCGTCGTGATGTCCAGCGAGCACTCCTCCAGCCTCACCACCTCCGTCTCCAGACGTCCGGCAACCACACTCCCTTCGGCAACTCTTACCGTGTCGCCTCTCAGCTCCACCCCTTCGGCGACCTTTCCGTCGCCCTCCGCTCCCGAGTGGCAGCCGCATATCACAGTCATTAATATCGAAACAACAAAATAAACAGTCTTTTTCATATATATAATATAATGTTACATTAATAATAAGCATTACACATCCTCTCACTACAGCCGCACAGCGGCACAAGCCTTCTGTCAGCCCTCAAGCCTCTTCCCCTCGCGTCACCCGCTCAAACAAATGTTCTACCGAAATAAACTCTACGCCACCGGAGGCCCTCGCAAGGCCACCACCTCCGCACTCCTCGTCTCCACTCTCTCGCACACCACCACCGTGCCCTCGCCGCTCAGCTCCGTCTCCACCACATCCGGCGCAGCCACTCCCGCCGCAGGCTCGCATATCACGTCACTCAGCAGATCGATCATCACAATCTCCTGGCTCCCGCTGTGTTCCTTCTCCGGGAACGGGTGCGAGTGGACCACCACCCCGTTAGGCAGTGTGTGACTGTGGACAAAAAAGTTGCACGAACCGAAATAAAACAGATAAACCGCACTCAGCAGCAACGCATAAAAACACCGTCTTCCATCCATTTTCATCTGTCTCAAGCGCCGGGGTAAACCCCCATTATTATCTGTTTTACTGTATCTTAACTTCCTCTGCCGCCCCAAAATGGGACCAACAGACAAACCGCAAAGATACGAAAAAAATATTTTATTGCAATATTTGTATTCAATTTTCCATACAATTCACTTTTCAAAAAGTGAAAAAATATTTATAAAAAACTTTTGCAAAAGTGAAAATATTTGTATATTTGCATTTTGAAAAAGTGAATTGTTATGACAGTAAACAGTTATCAACAACTTGAAAAAGAATATATTACAAGGCTTTCTGGCGTCAGCATACGCTTTGTCAGATACTTGTATAATAATATAAATTGGGAATCTCGGCTGATTGGCATCAAAGGCGAACGTGGAGTCGGAAAGAGCACTCTTCTGCTCCAGCGCATAAAATTAGCCCACCAGAAAACCGATTCGGTATTTTATGTCTCTCTTGACAATATTTGGTTTCAGTCTTACCCGTTGACGGAACTGGTGGAATGGCTATACCCGCGTGGCGTGCGGTATCTTTTCCTCGACGAAGTACACAAACTCCCCAACTGGTCCATCATCATAAAAAACCTGTATGACATTTACTCAGACCTGAATATTGTATATACAGGCAGCAGCATGTTGGAAATCGACAATTCTGTCGCCGACCTATCTCGCCGGCAGACTCTCTATACATTACACGGCATGTCTTTCCGGGAATATCTGGCAATTAGCAAAATCCTCGATTACCCGGCACTGTCACTGTCCTCCCTCCTTGAGTCGCACCAGGCAATAGCGATGGATTTGAATGCCAAAATACCAGTCTTGAAACATTTCGATGACTACTTGCAGATCGGCTATTACCCCTTCCACATCGAAGCCGGCAGAGACTACCTGCTACGCCTCGGCGAGACGGCTCGCCTCGTCATCGAGACCGATGTCCCGGCCGTCGAGAACCTCTCCTACGCCACCCTGCAAAAAGCAAAACAGCTGCTGGCCGTAGTCTCCGGAAACGTGCCTCTTGTCCCCAACATCTCCAAGTTGGCTGCCCAGCTCGAGACAACTCGCGACCAATGTCTCAAACTCCTCTACCTCCTGGACCGCGCCGGTCTCCTTCTCCTCCTCACCAAGGACCTGAAAGACTACAAACATCTCGTAAACCCCGAAAAAATATATCTCGGCAACACCAACCTCATGTATGCCCTCGGAAGCAACGTCAACGAAGGCAACCTCCGCGAGACCTTCTTCATAAACCAACTGTCGGTTATCTCATCCCTGAAAGCAAGCCGCCAAGGCGACTTCGTCACATCCGACGGCACCCTCTTCGAGGTGGGCGGCCGACACAAAACCTTCGAACAGATAAAAGACCACCCAACAAGCTACCTCGTAATCGGCGACATCGAGATAGGCTCCCGCAACCGCATCCCCCTCTGGCTCTTCGGCCTCCTCTACTGATCTTTCCCCATCACAAAAAACAAAAGGCGGGCAGCCCCCCAAGCCGCCCGCCTTCAATTACATATTATCTACTCCAAATTCAGTAGTAATCATTATGTTTAATACATTTCTTTATGAACTACCCAGTCATAGCCAGAGTAATCAGTTCTCAATTCCGCACGTCCGTTAGAGTTATATATTAGTTCACACCTGGCTTCATTTCCATTATCGTAATAAAGATATACAATCCTTTTTCTGTCACCATTGCTTTTAATAGAATATGTCCCTTTTCTGATGGATTCTTTACGCTTAGTTCCTCCTGAGTATTTCCCACTATTACCATACCATTCATAGGCATTAAAATGCCCATCTGGGAAGAATGCAAAGGTCCACTCTTCACCTTTTCCTACTTTAAGTTTTATATAAGGCATAGTTCTCCCCGAATCATAATTACTGGACGTGTTGCTACTTGAAGACGACCGGACAACATGGATTGGTTGGTATTGTGCATTTGAGTAAATGGGAATCAATAATCCCAATACAGCCACAAAAACCAAAATCATCCTTTTCATCATTTTTTTTCGGCAGTGTTTATCCTGTTGCCTGCAGTTTTTCCTTCCCGCCAGTGCCATACAGGACAACATAACCATACAAGAAGCGTGGCACCGTACACCACTTCTTTTGATGGAGGTCGTAGGAATACCTTTGCGGAAGATGTAGATATAACAGCCCACGCTATAAACGCGAGAACCGTTACACTGTCTTGCCGCTGTGAGTTTCCTACATTCCCATCAACAAGAACGAGCATAACGCTTCGTGATTTCTCTCTCGAAATCGGTTGCAAAGATACAAACATTTTTTTACTCCACAACACTCACCCCCAATTTTAACATTATCGTAGAGCGAGAGCAATGGAAGTAAACTTCCACTGCCGAGCTCCTTCATAAGCGAATACAGAAGAGTTTACTCTTATGTTGAGCCAAGAAGGAGTCTTGCAAAACAAATCCAAGATAATGTCTTGCCGAAGGGGGAAAAACATTTCCCGCTCCCCCAATCTATTGTTTCTATATTTTTTATATATTATATATTCTATGATTTTTATAAATTCTATTCTCCCTATAAGTCCTATCAGTCCCATTAGACCTATTTGCCCTATAAAAAATCCCCTATTTTACCCAAAATTCCTCTAATTTCATTCTCATTTTTGTCAAAATCCAACCATAGCGTTACCATAGACTTGATACCTACATGATACCTAGTTATCAGCAACTTACAAAAAGCCATAAAAATAAAATTCCCCAAAAACTTTGCCAATTAAAAACAATTTAGTACCTTTGCCCCCGATTTCAACATACAACTTATCCACTTATCAACATTAAACATATCAACACCCAACCCCCATGGCTCTCAACGCATCCCTAACCCACTGGCACGGCACCCTCGGCCCCGTCATCGGCTACACCGTCCGCGGCCACCGCTACCTCCGCTCCATGCCCGCCCACGTCCGCAACCCCCGCACCCCAGCCCAGCAGGCCCACCGCAGCCATTTCTCCCTCGTCTCCACCTTCATCCACACCCTCGGCCCCATCTACAAACTCGGCTACCAGTACCATAACCCCGACCTCTTACCACGCGCCAACCTCTTCCACCAAATCTTCTACGACGCCGTAAACCCCACTACCCTCACCCTCGACCCCGCCCGGGTACTCATCTCCCGCGGCACACTCCCCACATTCCAGCCCACAGCCGTAACCCACACATCCTCAACCATCACCCTCCGCTGGCACCTCACCCAAGGCTCTCCCCAAGACCAGCTCCACCTCCTCCTCTACAACGTAACCCACGCCACCTCACGCCCCTACTACAACGCCGCCACACGCGCCACCGCCCACCTCACCATCACCCTCCCCACCACCTGGGACACCACAGACCACATTATATTATACGCCTTCTGGCACAACCCCGCCACCCTCTCCAACTCCGACTCCACCATACCCTTACAATTAAATAACCCCGACAATCAAGACGAATACAATCAACAACTTACCCACCTCTCCCAAACCCTCACCCACTCCCACCGCCACCCCATAACACCCAAGCTCCTCGCCAAACTCCACAAAACCCTGCTCCCCGCTCCCGACTCCCCTCCCCAATAACAATCTTCCCCCCATTTTCCCTTCCTCAAGCACTGGCCGAAGTCTCCTCCTCCTGAAAAAAAATTTGGTCAGTATAAAAATAATGTGTATCTTTGCATTTTGCAATGGTTTCGATTTTTGTTTTATAAATATATAGTAATATGAAGATTAGACTCAACAAATGGTTGTGCGCAGGAGTGCTGGTGGCTGCTTTGGGCTTCGGCTCGGTGGCGGATGCCTGCACCAATTTCCTGTTCACGAAAGGTGCTACCAAGGACGGCAGCACGATGATTACCTATGCAGCCGACTCGCATACCCTCTATGGCGAGCTTTACTACCGCAAGGCTGCCGACTACCCTGCCGGCTCGATGCTGATGCTGGTGGAGTGGGACACGGGCAAACCGCTCTTCGAAATTCCTCAGGTGGAGCACACCTATAGCGTGGTGGGCAATATGAACGAGCACCAGCTGGCCATCGGCGAGACCACCTATGGCGGCCGCGAGGAGTGCTGGAACACTCCCGTAAAAGGTATCGACTACGGCTCGCTGATTTACGTCACCCTGCAGAGGGCTGCCTCGGCCCGCGAGGCCATCAAGGTGATGACCGACCTCGTGGCCAAGTACGGCTACTGCAGCGAGGGCGAGAGTTTCAGCATCTGCGACCCCAACGAGGTGTGGATTCTCGAGATGATAGGCAAGCGCGCCGCCTACGACACGGTGAAAGGCAAGCCGGTCCTCAAGAAAGCCTTCAAGGGCTACAAGGACGGCGCCGTGTGGGTGGCCCGCAGGATTCCCAACGGCTACGTCAGCGGCCACGCCAACCAGGCCCGCATCACCACCTTCCCGCAGGAGGTGAAGGGTTCGTTCAAGGCTATCAGCAGCAAGAACATGCAGCACCTCTACCGCAGCGAAGTGGAGTGCGTGTATGCCGAGGACGTCATATCGTTCGCCAGGATGCACGGATGGTTCACCGGCAAGGACGCCGACTTCTCCTTCGCCGACACCTACGCTCCGCTTACCTTCAGCGGCATCCGCGGATGCGACGCACGCGTCTATGCCATGTTCAACCGTGTGAACGGCAACATGCAGAAATATGAGAAATATGCCATGGGCGACCCCAATGCCGAGCGTCTGCCCCTCTGGATCAGGCCCGACCACAAGGTGGACCTCCAGGAGGTGATGAACCTTATGCGCGACCACTACGAGGGAACCGCCATGGACATGACCCAGGATGTCGGAGCCGGCCCCTTCGCCTGCCCCTACCGCTGGCGTCCCATGACCTGGAAACTCGACGGCAAGGAATATATCCACGAGCGCGCCACCAGCACCCAGCAGACGGGATTCTCGTTTGTGGCCCAGTGCCGCGGCTACATCTCTGACCCGCGCGTGGGCGGCATCATATGGTTCGGCGTCGACGACACCTACAGCACTTGCTACTGCCCCATGTACTGCGGCATCACCGAAATTCCCGAGTGCTTCCGCGAAGGCAACGGCTCGATGACCGAATACTCCGAGACGTCGGCCTTCTGGCTCTTCAACCGCGTCACCAATTTCTGCTACTCCCGCTACGACAGCATGATCAAAGACCTCCAGATAGTGCAGAACCAGCTGGAGTCTAAATTCATACGCGACATAGCCCATCGCGACAAGAAACTCGCCAACGTGGAGTCAGGCCAGGTGGTACGTCAGCTCAACACTTTCTCCCGCGAGTTCGCCCAGGAGATGATGCGCGAGTGGACCAAGCTCGACCACTACCTCCTCGTGAAATACATAGACGGAAACATCAAGAAAGAGGAGAACGGCAAGTTCAAGACCACCGAGACGGGCATGAGCGCCTTCCCCAACCAGCCCGAATACCCCAAGTGGTTCTACAAACAGATCGTTGACGACCACGGTAAAGTGGTGGAACAGAAATTCTGAACCTCAGTGACAGACTGAAACAAAAAGAGCCCGCAAGCGTCACAGCAAGCGGGCTCTTTGTTTCTGGAAAATGCCGTTAGTGTTTTACAAAACGCATATAGTTGGAATTATACTCCTGCGATATGAGATGCCCTTCATCGTCAAGCGATAAGGTCTGTTTCCCCAGCTCTACGCTTCCATCTTCGGCGAGTTTCCAGTAGCCGCTCTCGCATTCCATTCCTTGTACCGACGTGACGGCCGAACCGTCTGCCTTGATGTCCAGCATCATATTGTCGCTGCCGGGAGTCACAAGGGTGTTGTCCCAATTCTCACCGTCGTCGGACACTGACTCCAATTCCCACTCCCCGACATATTGATTTTTGCTGTTATTACAGGCGACAAAGGCTCCCATAAGTGCTATCGCCATAAATATGCGTACCAGATGTTTCATAATTTTATTGTGCTTTTATTTGTTTATTATCAATCGTTTATATCGATGTGTCAGTCCCATTGACAAATGCAAATATACGAACTTTTATTAAAACGCAAAAAAAATATCGTATCTTTGCAACGCGAAACAAGCAAAAAATCGATGGAGAGCAAGCGCAACAAAGTATATATCGAGACCTACGGCTGTCAGATGAATTTCGCCGACAGCGAGATTATCAACGCCATCCTTGGCAAGAACGGCTACGTGAGGACACCCGAATTGGCCGATGCCGACTACGTGCTGATCAACACCTGCGCCATACGCGACAATGCCGAGCAGCGCATCCGTCGCAGGCTGAAAGACCTGCGGGTGGAGCAGCGCCGCAGGGGCTGGCTGAAGATCGGAGTCCTCGGATGTATGGCCGAGCGGCTGAAGCGACAGCTGATTGAGGAAGAGGACAACGTGAGCTTCGTGGTGGGTCCCGACGCCTACCGGCGCCTGCCGGAAATCCTGCACAGCATAGAGAACGGCAGCAAGCAGGCCGACACCGAGCTGAGCACCACCGAGACCTATTCCGACATCGAGCCGGTACGTATCGACGGCAACGGCATCTCAGCCTATATCTCCATAATGCGCGGATGCCAGAACTATTGCGCCTACTGTGTGGTTCCCTACACCCGTGGCCGTGAGCGCAGCCGCGACCCCGAGTCCATAGTGCGCGAAGCCAGGAACCTCTGCGACGAAGGCTACAAGGAAGTCACGCTGCTGGGTCAGAACGTGAACTCCTACCGCTTCGGCGAGGTGGGATTCCCTCAGCTGATGGCGAAAGTGGCGGAGGTCAGCCCTCAATTGCGTGTGCGTTTCGCCACGTCGCACCCCAAAGACCTCAGCGACGAACTGCTCGAGACCATGGCGGCCTATCCCAACATCTGCCACTGCATACACCTGCCGGTGCAGAGCGGCAGCGAAAGAATACTGAAACTGATGAACCGCCGCTATACTCCCGAATGGTACCTCAACCGCATCGACGCCATACGTCGCATCCTGCCCGACTGCTCCATCACCACCGACGTCATCGCAGGGTTCTGCACCGAGACCGAGGAGGACCATCAGGCTACCCTCGAGATGTTCCGCAAGGTACGTTACGACTATGCCTATATGTTTATGTTCTCCATGCGTCCCGACACTTACGCCGCCCATCATCTCAGTGACGACATCCCCGAGGATATGAAACGCCGCCGCCTCGAAGAAATCATTGCCCTGCAAGGCGAGATTGCATTGGAAAACAACCAGAAAGAAATAGGGAAGGAGTACGAAGTGCTTGTGGAAGGCGAGAGTCACCGCTCCAAACAGCAGCTCTTTGGTCGCAACAGCCAGAACAAGGTGATCGTCTTCGACCGTGGCGATGTTCAGCCGGGTACTTACGTCAAGGTCAAGGTCACAGACTGTACCGCCGCCACCCTGAAAGGGGTCCTCTCCTCCGGTTGCTAAGATTTCTTGCTCCCCCACACAATAATAAATTTGTTTTTGCGTTATTATATTTTGTAACGTAAAAAGTGGCGATCATGTCTGACATCAAATCTAAAGGAAAGAATATATTGAAGCGCTATCCCATCATCCTGCACCTGCTGTTGATGATAGGAATTTCCGCGGTACTCGTAGTGGCTATCAGCATATTTGTGAAGATCTACTCGCGTCAGGGTCAGGAATACGAGATGACCAACCTCATAGGCAAGACTATGGAAGAAGCGGAACTCGCAAACGACTTGGAGCTCCGCTATGTGGTCACCGATTCCATCTTCGAGTCGGACAACGAGCCCGGCACCATCTTGACCCAAGATCCCCAGCCCGGCGACAAGGTAAAGAAGGGAAGGAAAATATATCTTACCATAGCTTCGGTACAGCCCGAAGACGTGGTGATGCCCGACCTTACGAATATGTCGCTCCGGCAGGCGGTATCACAACTGATGAGCAACGGTTTGAGCATAAAGAAGCTGAGATTCGTTGACAGCCAGTATCGGAACTTGGTTCAAGGACAGAGCATCAATGGACGTGCCGTGGCGGCAGGCAAGAAGATACCTCGCGGTACAGCCATAGAACTCACCGTAGGTCGCGGCACCGACAACAAGGGAACTATAGTAGAGGTGGTAATAGGCAAAACCCATGAAGAGGCCCAACGCACTCTGTATTCGGCTTCGCTGAACATACTGGAGCATTTCGAGGGCTGCAACCGTTCCACCGGTAAGATATACAAACAGGATCCCGTATGCTCCGATGAGAAACATCCGTTGGGCACCACGGTGGAGGTCTGGTATTGCGCACCGGGCGAATACAACAAGCGCAGGAAAGCGGCCGACTTCGAGATTGACTCGCTCAGGCGCGTAACAGACAGCATAAACCGTGCTGAGGAAGCTGCTGCCGCCGCTGTGTTCGAGGGGACCAACTTCGACGTCGTCGATGACGATATGATTTGGTAGCCGCACTATGAGACTACGGCCGGGCATACTGCTTATACTGCTCCTGATATATGGCACACAGTGTATCAGTCAGGAACTGCTTGTGCCGGCAGTCTGCTCCTCGGACGCCATATTGCAAGTGAAGTCCGATTCGCCATTGCAGCTGCCTTTCTTCGACGACTTTTCCAAGACCAATGGCACTCCCGACCAGACACGCTGGAGCGGCAGTCAGGCTTTTGCAAACTACGGCTATGGCCCGCTCCCTCCGACGGTTGGCGTCTTGACTCTCGATGCACTCAACGAGGAGGGAATTCTCTACGCAAACTTGACCGAGCCTTTCTCGGCTGACACCCTTACCTCGCAGGTTGTAAGGCTCGATTCTGTAGTCGAACCTATCCCTTGTGCACTTTCTGCAGCCGATTCCCTCTACCTGAGTTTCTACTATCTGCCTGGCGGAAGCTATGGGCCCTACCACGGCAGGATAGGTGACATGCCCGAGGTGGGCGATTCCCTTGTGGTGGAATTCTACAATGCCAATGACGGAAGGTGGTATAAAGTGTGGGGAATCGGTGGCATAGACCCAGACACGCTCAATGCCCGCACCGGCAATTACTGGCAGTATGTGATGATTCCGATAGTTGCGGCTGACTATTTCAACGGTTCTTTTCGCTTCCGTTTCCGTAACGTATGCTCTCTTGATGCCAGCACTACGCCGGGATTGATTGCCAACAGTGACCAGTGGCATATCGACTGCGTATCGCTCGACCGCAACCGTTCCATCGGCGACAAATATGACCGCGATATAGCTTTCGTGAATCCGGCGCCTTCGTTGCTGAAAGATTACTGTGCCATGCCGGCAAGGCAGTATAGGAGTTCCGATATGGCCTCTACCATCGGTCTTACCATTGCCAACCGTTATTCTTCGCCTGTGGCTTCGCATTACTCTTTCTCGGTATATGATTCCGAAGGGGCAGATGTTTACGACTACGACGGAGGGTTCGAGAATGTCCCCCCTTATCCCGAATCCCACGAATATCAGCAGTCTTCATACCACGCTCGTCCGAGTGTCTCGTTTGCCTATCCCGAAGGCACACGTGGGACTTATCGTGTGGTACACGTTGTGAAGGAAGGCGTGGCGGGCGATAACTATCCCGACAACGACACGGTGGTGTTCACTCAGGTGTTTGACGACTATTACGCCTACGATGACGGCACTGCCGAGAATGGTTACGGCTTGACCTCTACAAGCAGCAACGTGTTCCTGGCTTGCGCTTACAACCTGCATGAGCCCGACACTCTTCTTGGCGTGAGGCTCTATTTTAACCGCACCCGTGAGGGGCAGAACTCTACGATGGGCTTCCGCATGGCGGTGTGGAATGACAACGGGGGTCGCCCGGGGACTTTGATTTATCTCGATGAGCAGATAAGATTTCCTCAGTTTGGGGGACTCAACATATACTGCACTTACCCGCTTGAACGGGCTTTGCCAGTGTCTGGCCGCATATATGTCGGCTTCCAGCAGGAAAACAACGACTACATAAATATCGGCTTCGACCGCAACAACAACCATAACGACCGCATATTTTACCGCATAGGCAGCGAGTGGCAACATTGCTCATTTGCGGGTTCTATGATGTTGAGACCTTATTTTTCGGTGCCGGCCAGTCTCGGCATCTCTGCTACCAAGGTGCCGCAAGCGGAACTCTATCCTAACCCTGCCCACGAAGGTTTCTATGTAAGTGGGATAGGCGAGGGCCAGACCATAGAGGTGTTGGACCGTATGGGAAGGCGGATTTACAACGGCATAGGGCCAGCCTATGTGAACACCGATGGTTGGACTGCGGGAATATATCTGGTGGTTATCCGCGACAAGGAACAAGGACAATTAACAACGAAAAAGATAACAAAACGATGAGCGACGATATTGACAACATTATTGACGAAAATGCAAGCCAGGAGAATGGCGACGAACTCTACGAGCGATACCGTTTCGTTGTTGATCCCGGCCAGGAACCCCAACGCCTCGACAGGTGGGTGCAGCTTCGCCTTTCAGGTGTCTCGCGCACCAAGGTACAGGCTGCGGTAAAAGCTTCTTGTGTGCTGGTCAATGGAAAGACAAGCAAGTCGAACTATAACGTCAAGCCAGGCGACACCGTGGCTGTCCTCCTGCCTCACCCTCCCCACACCACCGAGGTGCTGCCCGAGGAAATGGACCTTGATATCGTCTATGAGGATGCCGACTTGGTTGTTATCGATAAACCCGCAGGAATGGTCGTACATCCTGCCGTGGGCAACTTTACCGGCACTTTGCAGAATGGCTTGCTCTTCCACCTGCAGCACTCTTCGAATCCTGACACCAAGCCCTATCTGGTCCATCGTATAGATAAAGACACATCGGGATTGTTGGTGGTGGCGAAGACGGAAGAGGCTCAGGTGGCTCTCGCCAAACAATTCTTTTACCATACCACCGAACGTAAATATAATGCTTTGGTATGGGGCGATTTCGACGAAGATGAAGGTACCATAGAAGGCAATCTCGCACGTGCTCAGCGTGACCGTCGTATGATGGCAGTATATGACGACGAAAACATAGGCAAACACGCCGTGACCCATTGGAGAGTTGTAGAGAGATTTGGCTATGTGACCCTTGTTGAATGCGTGCTGGAAACTGGCCGGACACATCAGATTCGTGCCCACATGCGTCATATCGGCCATCCGTTGTTCAACGATGCCTTATACGGCGGCGACGCTATACTGAAAGGAACTACATTCTCGAAGTACAAGCAATTTGTAAACAATTGCTTCACATTGCTTCCGCGACAGGCTCTCCACGCACGGATACTGGGGTTCGAGCACCCTACGACAAATAAGCAACTGCACTTCGAAAGTCTGATGCCTGCCGATATGCAGGCTGTAATAGAAAAATGGCGCAACTATGCGGTACATAGGGAGTCTTATGAATCGTAACCCAACAGAATGAAGATATGAAACATTACCTTTTACTGATACTGTCACTGATCCCCCTGGCTCTTACGGCGCAGGTGAAACTGCCCAAAGATGCCAATCGTCTAACATATTATCAGTTTGACTATGGCGACTCCCGCGACACATCGCAGCTTACCGTGTTGAGGCAAGGCAAGAGGGTGGAGATAGTCAATCGGGCGCTGGAAGGCAGGCCGGTCGAAGGATATGCCGAAAGCCGTACCATCGTGGACTATGGCGAGGACAGTATTACAGTCTTTCTCTTATATCCCGATGGGGAGGCGTTCTTCTATCGCTCTGGACTGAAGCGTGACGATATTGAATGGAAAGAGGAAAAGGGCAAGTTTGTTTGTTCCATCAATAGCAATAGGTTGGAATTCGAGATGGACGAAAAGGCAGGGTTCGACGCTTCTCCACTGCCTCATTATGGTCTGTCCAAAGGTGTGTTACGCTCTTTCTCTCGCAACGGTCAGCTATATCTCGAGCTGGCGAAAGCCGAGAAAGAGAAAGGGCTTACGATAAGTATGCCTGATCTGGAGAACGCTACACGTGTCTCTCCTCGAGAAATGGATCGAATCAAGAAGGAACGGCTGGTTGTCACTACCAGGATATTCAACGACGATACGGTTTATTGGGACGCCAAGAATACCCATTTTAATGGCACCTTGACCGATATTCCTGCAGGGAAAACGCTCCATTTTGCTGGCGGTACTATTGTCGCCAAGCGTGTTAGGCTTCCCCTGCTGGGTCAAGGATACCAGCACTTCGTGGAGATTCACCAAAAGTCCAATGGCGATGCCTACGACCGCACAGGCTCTGTGTTTGTCATCCCTATAGCGCAGGGGGCCTCTTTCTTCGATGGAATGAACTCGCACCCCGACTCGCTTCCGATCACTGTCGGGCGCGACGGGCAACGCTACCAAGGCATCGTGGCCACTTCCGAATATCGCCCGCCGGTTGAGTGGGTCCGTTTCTTTACTCCGTTTGGTGTCGGCAAGTTCAACGACAAGGTGCAACTTAACGGCATAGAGTGGCGCAACGAGGCTTACTACAAGCAGGAGATAACCGATATCTATGATGGGGGAGACTATCTTGTGTGTGCCTGGATCGGCAACTACAGTGAGGGGCATCTGGTTAGCGTGGAATTGCGTTCATACCCCACCGATCAGGTGCTTCACGAGGAGGCTCAGCGTGAGGTGGTGCCGCTCTTCAATACTTGCAACAGCCTTGAAATGGCGGGTCAAAATTATGGTAAGATTTTCGGGACCGACACGCTCCGTGTTACCATTCGCATACCCGCATCGGCCAAGTCGGCTCGTCTGCGCTATGTCACCACTGGTCACGGAGGATGGGACGAGGGTGACGAGTTTGTGCCCAAGACCAATACGATACTGCTCGACGGCAGACCGATATACCGCTTCACTCCGTGGCGTACCGACTGTGCCTGCTATCGCGACCTCAACCCGGTAAGTGGCAACTTCTGGAACGGGCTCTCGTCCTCTGACTATTCCCGTTCGGGATGGTGTCCGGGAACGGCTACCCAGCCGACATTCTTCGACCTCTCTGCCTATCGTGACGGCCGCGAGCACGAGTTGGGTGTGGCCATACCTCAAGGGGCTCCGGTGGAAGGCATGTTCAGCCATTGGGCGGTCAGCGGAGTCCTCGAAATCGAGTATTGATTGCAAGAAAATGACAATTGGAAGTACTAAATAATAAAATATCACACAAAATGAAAAAGATTGCACAAATATTGCTTATAGCGCTCCTTACCATGGGAGCAGGAACAGCCTTGGCACAACACAACTGCGGCAACTGCCCTCACCACAGGCAGGGGGGAAATTGTTGTCAGCAGGCTACCGTCAATGCCGACGGCATCGCTATGGAGATTGTCCGCGCTTTCCCCAAGGTGAAAAGTGTGAAGAAAGAGGCAAAATATACATCGGTATATGACAGCTCCAAGAAACTTCTGGGCTATGCCGTCTATTCCAAGCCTGCCTCCGACGGTATCAAAGGCTATGCCGGCGAGACTCCCCTGATGATTGCTCTCTCCACCGACAAGAAGGTTCTCAGCGTGGAACTCCTTGCCAATTCCGAGACTCCAAAATTTGTCGAGCGTGTGAAAGCTGCCGGTTTCTTCAAATCATGGAATGGACTCACAGCCAAGAAGGCCTGCAAGAAGAAGGTCGATGCTGTGGCTGGTGCAACTTACACCTCCACGGGTGTTACCAAGAGCCTCCAAGCTGCTCTCAAAGGCTTCTAATCCGGTCAGTTATTATTTATGAAATAGCGAGACCCGCCCATTGGGCGGGTCTCGTCTGTTATCTGGTAACTGCTTGTCAGTTGCGGTAGCCTATGACGTGGCGCACCTCCGCTATGGTCTTCTGTGCGCTCTCGCGGGCTTTCTCTTTTCCGTGGTCGAGGATTGCCGCCAGCCTCTTCTCGTCCGATTCCAGCTCCGCTATGCGCTGCTGTATGGGCTCCAGGAACTTTACGACATCTTCGGCGAGGTGCTTCTTCATGTCGCCATAGCGTATCTGGCAGGTGTTGTATAGTTCGTCGAAATGTTCTGCGCCTTCGTTATCGCCCATGGCCCGCAGCAGTGTGAAGAGGTTCTCTATCTCTTCGGGTTTCTTCTGGTTGGGCTCGGTGGGACCGCTGTCGGTCTTGGCTTTCATAACCTTCTTCCTCACCACCTCGGGACTGTCGGTAAGGAATATGGTGCTTTGCTCTCCTTCGCTTTTTCCCATCTTGCCGCTGCCGTTCAGTGCGGGTATTTTCACCAGGTTTCCGCCCATGCTGTAGGCCTGTGGAAGGGTGAAGAGGTCGGTGTGGTACATGCGGTTGAAACGCTCGGCGAAGGTCCTCGTCATCTCCAGGTGCTGCTCTTGGTCTTTGCCCACGGGCACTTTCGTGGCGCGGTGTATAAGTATGTCGGCAGCCATCAGGGTGGGGTAGGTGAGGAGTCCTGCGTTGACGTTCTGAGGCTGTTGGCGCACCTTGTCTTTGAAACTTGTGCATCGCTCCAACTCGCCGAGATAGGCGTTCATGTTCAGGAAGAGGTAGAGTTCCACCGTCTCGGGCAGGTCGCTCTGCAGGTATATCGTGGCTCGCTCGGGGTCAAGGCCGCAGGCCAGGTACTGCACCAGTATCTGGCGGGCGTTGCGGTAGAGGTCGTCGGGTGTGGGATGAGTGGTGAGTGAGTGGTAGTCGGCTATAAAGAAATAGCAGTCGGCCACGTCTTGCATCTTCACAAAGTTGCTCAAAGCACCGAAATAGTTGCCCAGGTGCAGGTTGCCGGTGGGTCTTATTCCGCTGCATACAATGTCTTTCATCGATTCTATAGACTTTTGGGTGTTTAGTTAGTTGAGACACACTTTCAGCTTCATATCTCCATAGGGAATATGTTGGTAGGGTGTGCGGAGCCGTACCCGTTTCCCCCGTGCGATTATCTCGCACTCCACCTTTGCCACGCTCAGTATAGTCTTGAGCACTCGTGGCGAGGGTTGGCAGTCTATGGGTTGTTTAAGCTTGTAATCTTCTGTCATAGGCATTTCGTTTCATAAATATTTCCACCTATAAAACGCAGAAAGATGCACTTTATTGTGTGCGACAGAAAAACTTTTTTTCAGTAGCCCCAACCAACCGCCTCAACAAGAAAAATAGCACATACTCTACCCATTGCCCACAGCGCATAAAACCAACCCCCACAAAATAAATTCCTCCAAAATACCGCCAATCCAAAAAATATTAGTAACTTTGCACCCGAATAATTTACCATATAAATAACGAAACAAATTGCCAATGAAGAGATAACGCATCAATCAGTATGCACATCATAGAATAGGAAATAGCGAAGTAGCTTATCTGGATGTCTTGAAACTTCGACACTTTCAAAGAAACACTTCCAAGAGCACAGCAGCGACGCTCCCGCATAAGCGTGGGCTTATATGTTGTAATTGGGAAGTGTAGGTAGTCGAAGACCTCAAGACATCCGATGAAGACTAAAAGGCCACGCTCTTTTTATGTGCATATACTATCGGCCTACATTAAATTATTAACATCAAAACCGACGGTCCGATGGTATATAACCGGATGAACACAATGGGATTTTTTGACAGAATGATGGACGAGGCTGGAAAGAAAACAGGTAAAGCCATTGGTAACAAACTATATGGTAAATACGCTGACGATTACAGAGTGGTTTTTTCAGGTGGTGGAGATGGTACAGAATCTGCCGGATCATCAAAGGCTGCTGCTAAAATTGAAGCAAAGTCGAAGGAAAAAGAGCTTGAGATGCAAATGGAAATGTTTGAAAAGAAAAAAGATGCTGAACTAATGAAAGAATTGAGAGAACTGCAATTTAATGCATCAGACATTGACTATAATATTAATGTACTCACTCAACTTGTATCATTAATGGAATCTATGTCCTCTAAGGATAACGATTCAGTAGATAATGATTCAAAAGAATCTATTATTTCTCTCGCCTCTTCAAAATTTGATACAGGATTAGCAATCTGTAGGTCCATAAATCCAAATAATGCAATGGTTGTTTATTTCACGCAAAAGAAACAAGATATTCTTGCAGCGAAAGAAGCAAAAGTTGCAGCAGCCAAGAAATCGAAAAGGATAACCTGGCTAATTATACTTGGATTAATTATTGTCCCACTATTGTTAATGATGATATTTTCGGCTATTGGCAGTTAAAGTTGACATCAATATTAGCAAAGAGACCCCACAAAGCCCCCATCGCTTATGTGGGGTTTTTGATATTTAGTGGCAGCGGCAAGTTTTATGGAGAACATCGCCCCTCGACCGTAATACCAATAACGGCGAAAACCTATATCTAACCCCTCGTTACCCTATCCGTACCCAAAACGGGAACAATACGGGAGCAAAAGGGGAGCAAAACCAATAGACTCTATATGACCATCTATCAAGAACATACAAACTCACCTATATAACGCTAAATCATCTATCGTCGTATAAAATAAGAGACAGGCACCATCTTGCGATGGTGCCTGTCAGCGGGTATCTCTGTTGTTAGAGTTCTATGTTTACGTTGTTTTCCTGAGCCAGGCGCCTCAGGTTGATGATGGCGTAGCGCATGCGTCCCAATGCAGTGTTGATGGAGACACCGGTGCGTGCCGCTATGTCTTTGAAGTCGCAATGACCGAAATGGCGCAGTATCACCACTCGTCTCTGCTCGGGAGGCAACATCTTCACCAGCCGGCGGATAGCTATAGCGGTCTGCTGTCTGATCATTCCCTGCTCGGCGTTCTCTCCGGGTTGCAGGTTGAGGTTCTCCACCACCTCGTAGCCTTCTTTGTTGGCCACCAGCGGCATCTTGCCCGCCCTGCGGTAGTAATCCACAATCAGGTTGTGTGCTATGCGCATCACCCAATGTCCGAACTTGTTTTCGTCGCGGTAAATGCCCGAGTTGAGGGTGACGATCACCTTCAGCCAGGTGTCCTGGAAGATGTCGTCAGCGGCCTCTTTCTCTTTCACCACGGAGAAAATGTAACCATAGACCTTTACCTGGTAACGTGCCAAAAGCTCTTCAAAAGCCGAGTGGTCGCCGTCACAATAGGCTTGTATCAGTTCGTTGTCGTTAAGCGTGGCCATTGTATCCATACTTTTATTTTTTAGGGGTTGAAACTGATATTTCTTTTTCTATAGGCTATGGTATTTGTTAATTAGAAAATCGACTGCAAAGATACGATATTTTTTTTGATTAATGCAAGTGACTACGTAAATTTTTTTATTTTAGTATGTGGAATGTCATATTTATTGTGTTAAAAATCAATTTTTAACATTTCCTTTTCCTCCATCGGTTGTTGAAAAAAGCATACAACACCACACCCCTCTTTCTGGGGTGCGGTGCTTCCTTTTTGTTAAAAATTGATCCTTTTTTATGCCTTTCGGCACATTTTTGTCTCTATTGGTTCACGTTTTCAACCAGCCTTACCGAGCGTGCACGTCCGCGGTTGAACGAGTCGGCGGTGCCTAAGTCGTTGTTATATATTGCCATACCGAAAGCATAGTCGCTCGTTCCGGCAGTCGTGGACCAGTAGAATCCGCCTTCGCCATTATACTCTACGGTGCTGCCGTTCCTGTAGCCTGCCGCTGGCAGGAACACCACTCCGGCATTCTGCAGCTCGGCCCACTCCTCGGCGTTGTAGCTGTTGGAGTTGAAGGCGGCGCTTCGCACGTTGATGGAGGTGGGCAGTGCCACCGATGTGGGATGGGTGTACTGGTCGGGGAACACTATGATTCCTTTCACTCCCGCCACCGTGGCTTTGGCGTAACGGGCGTTGTAGGTGCCGTTCAGCTGCGAGGCGTTTCTCACCGAAAGCAGGTATCCCCACTCGTCGCGGTTCAGCGTACGCCAGCGGTTGCTCACTTCGCCTCCGTTGCTTATGGAGTTGTAGTATCCCCAGTCGGCATCGGCGAAGTCTCCTATCAGACGGTTGGTGAAGCTTCCGCCCACGTGGTAGTCGTTGTTGTCGGTCGAGGTGGCGTAGGGCATATACTCGTTTGCTCCGCTCTCCCATCCGCTGGTGCCCCAGCAGAAGAGGTCTATCCATCCGCTATAGGTCGGCGAGGTGTTGGCGTTGTCGGCGCCTATGAAGTTATATTGCTGGGCGGCAAAACGCCAGGTGCCGGGGGCGTCGTTGGAGTACTCGGTGTTGTGGGTGCCGTTGGTGGTATATTGCAGGTTGCCCTGTGAGAAACGCACTTTCATCGAGGCCGACACGCTGAACACTCCGGTCAGCGCTCCGTGGGTGATGGTCAGGTGCAGGGTGTCTGCCGAGGGGCAGGCTCCGTTGTCATAGAGGTAAGTCATGGTGCCGCTCTCGGTGTAGGTGTTGCCGTGCCAGGTGTACGACTGCAGCTCTACGTGGGTCTCGCTGTTGTGGGTCGATGCGCTCACCGTCAAGTCGAGGTGCAGCACACTGTCGCACCCTTCCGCATTCTGCAATGTCTGGATGGCCGTATTGTTCGAGGCGGTATAGGTGGTGCCGTCGGTCCACGTGAATTCGTCGCACACGGAATAGACATCGGTAAAGGTCGAAGAGTGTCTCACCGTCAGGTGGAGCGTGTCGGTTGACGGGCAGCCGCCCACGGCGTCATAATAGTTATATGTATAAGTTCCGGTAGCCGTCCTCGGGATGTTGTGCCACAGGTAGGTGTCGCACACGTCCTGGGTCTCGGCGTTGCGCGTGCCGACATTGATGGTCAGGTGCAGCACCAGTATGCTGTCGTAGCCCCTGGCGTTGGCGTGGGGGAACACATGGCGGTAGTCGCCCGATTCGTAGTAGGTGGTGCCGTACCAGGTGAAGCGGTTGCACTTCACTACCACGGTGTCGCCGTAGGTGGTATATACATATTCTTCCAGGTCTTCCACCCTGTCGCGCAGCTCGTCGAGGGTTCTCAGGTTCACGGCGTCCATCGGGTCGGTGGGGTCGTAGAGGTTCTTTATCTGGGCTCCCACGGCGTTGCTCAGGGCTGCCACGTCGGCGAGGGTCTGTGTCTCGGTGTAGCTGGTCAGGTATCCCACGTCGTTGGTGAAGGCGCTCACGTTGGTCGGAATAGCCGGCACGTCGGATGCGGTGATGTAGCCTGCATCGTTGGTGAACGAGCTCACGTTGGTCGGAATAGCCGGCACGTCGGATGCGGTGATGTAGCCTGCGTCGTTGGTGAAGGCGCTCACGTTGGTCGGAATAGCCGGCACGTCAGTTGCAGTGATGTAACCTGCATCGTTGGTGAAGGCGCTTACGTTGGTCGGTATCGTTGGCACGTCAGCTGCAGTGATGTAACCTGCATCGTTGGTGAACGCACTCACGTTAGTTGGTATCGTAGGAACATCGGCTGCGGTGATATAACCTGCATCGTTCACGAAAGCGCTCACGCTGTCGGGGATGTCCAAGTCGGCTGCGGTGAGATAGCCTGCGTCGTTCACAAAGTAGCTTATGCTGTCGGGGGTGTTTATCAGGTCGTTATAGTCTTTGTCCCATTCGGTGAACAGGGGGTCTTCTTCCATTATTCCTCCAATCACGCTGTCGGCAATATGTGCTCTCTCGGACCACAGGGCATACGGCACTGACATGATCTGCTGCACCAGCGAGAGGGTGTAGTCGCCGGTCATCCTCCAGTCCACTTCCACTTTCAGGAAGTAGGGGCCAGCGCTCCAGTCTATGTTTTCTATGCTGCTGTTTCCGCCTCCTATGTTCAGCGTTATAAGGCCGTTGACGTTGGTGTGGACGGTCTGCATCTCGTAGAATACGGGATTCCCGGTCTCGCTCCCCTGTATGATGTTTATCTTCACGTTCACGTCGCTGTTGCCTATCAGCCGTCCCATGTTGTCTCTCACCAGCGCCTGGAAGGTGAACTGCTTGGGAATCTGCGGCGCTGGCTGCGCCATCATCGTCACCACACTGAACATCACTGCTACGAAAAAGAATAATCGTTTGCTCATATTGTTACTGTTGTTTTGTTTCTATCTTATTTTCACTATCCTGTAGTTGTTTTCGCAACCTCCTGCCGCTACCCTCAGCACATAGGTGCCCGACGCGAGGCTCGCCATCTCCACCACCTGCTCCTGGCTCTCCAGGGTGCCGCGTGCCACCATCTTGCCGTCGAAGGTGTAGAGTTCATAGTGTCCTTTCTCGGGTTGCTCGCCCAGGGCTATGGTCACGTTCTCGGCCGTGGGGTTGGGGTATATGGCCACCTTGAACGGCAACGCCGTAACGCCTTCTATCTTGAGCTCGTCAACGGTGTAGCTCTGCTGCACTCCAGCCCTGAGGCTCGCAGTCGAGGTCACCGTGGTGTGGGCTTTCTCCGTCACGGTCAATGTCCCCACCTGTCCTATGGTGAAGCTGATGCTGCCGTCTCCCTCTATGTCGCCCCCGCCGGTGGCAAAGGTCTCCTGCCCCACGGCAACGCCTGCCGTGAGCGCCAGAAGTGCTATAAGGTGCATTATCTTGTTCATTAGTTTTCAAGTATTTTTTTCAAACTGGGTCTTTTCTTTACTATCTTGGGTCCGAAGGGCATCCCCACTCCGAAGGTCACCTCTATCCCCTGCCATTTCCTGTCGCCGGCCGCCGGACGGGTGTCCAGCGTACGGTTGAGCACCGTCAGCTCGCCGCTATGCTCCAGCGCGGTGAAGGTCTCCAGAAAGCCCATGGCATAGCCCGCCTCCAGCGAGAGGATCACCGCGGTGTTGCCCGCAGCGATGGGCATCTCGAATCCGGCCCCGGCAAACAGCCTCACATCTTGCTTGGCCACGCTCGCCGTGGTGAGCGGCATCTCCACCTCCTCCACGTCCAGCGCCTTGTAGGTCACCTTGCCGCCCAGGGCAATAAGCCATGAGGGGGCGGCTATCAGGTAGGGACTGAACTTGGTGTTCTTCAGTTTGAAGTTCCAGGTGATTCCAAGTCTTATGTTGAGGGTGTGCACGGTCATGGTGTAGTCCACGTCGGCCCACTGCAGCCTCGTGCCGCGTCCTATGTATGCCACCTCGGGCCTCAGCCCCAGTCCGAAGGGGGTGCGGTAATGCATCCACACGCTTCCTGCAGGTCGCGCTGCCCACACATGGTCATATTCGTCGTAGCATTCGGCGCTGAGCCTCACGTCGCCCACGCTGGAGCCTACCCTGAATCCGGCACTCAGGTAGCGCGGCTCGTACTCGGCGGCTTCCACATCCTCGTCCTGCGCATGGCACACTACCACCGCGGCCACCATCATCAGTAATATCATCAGTTTCCTCTTCACGTTCAGTCCTCCCTACGGATGCAGAAGCCGTCTTTATCGGTGAATACTCTGTAAAAGTCGGGGCTTATCAGCACACTGTCTTCGTCCACCTTGTTGCGCATCACTATGCCGTAGCCGAATTCCGTCACCCTCTGGTCTATCAACTTGCCCGACACTATGGTCACCAGCTCCGCCGACCAGCCGTCGGCCTCGTTGACCACGTCTTCCACCGTCCACACGGTGAACTTCTTCCCGTCGCCGATGACGTGGGCTTCGCGGCCGGTCCCGTTTGCCATCGTCTGCCATTCGGTGTATGTGGCAAAGTTGCGGTCGTTCTGCTCCTGTATCCTCCAGTTCAGGTCATGGAAGTCTTCCCACTCGTAACCGTCCGACGCATACACCAGCTCCATCGGCTTCACGGTGTATATGCCCTCGATCTTGGCGGGATAGCCGCCCTCGTTGATGTCCATCCACTGGCGCAGGCTGTCCTGCATCTCCGCCGGCAGCACCTCGTAGGGTATCGTGCTGTTCCTCACCGGCAGCAGTATGCTCTCGTCTCCCTCCTTCAGGCACCCGCACATCGTCAGTACCGCCACCGCCGCCGCCGCCACAACAACAACCATCCTATGTATCTTTTTTGCCATATCTTTCTGTCCGTAATAAAATTATCAAATTATATAACGCAACATTGTAAAATATATTGTATCGTTTTTCTAAAATAATCATAAATCTCAAAACTCCAGCCCGTTACCTTGCCTGGCAGGGGAGGGGAGAAAGGGCAAGCCGGCCTGCCTCCGTCGGCTGCCGGCTCCCCCTATGTTGGTTTTTCCTTTGCAAGTCCGCCCTCGCGTGCCATTTGGTCATTATTCCATCTTCTCGCTCCGCTTCTGCTTGTTATATTTCACCGAGTTGAACCGGTAGCCCCCTTCCAGGTACAACCCGTGATCGACACCGGCTCCCCATACTATCATCGGCTGATAGCCTATCTGTAGCGTAAGTTGTTTGTAGTCAAGTCCGGCTCCGACCTTGCTATACGAAATGCCGTCAACCCATGTCCCCACCTGCAGCGTTACAAACGGGGTCACCTTTCTCTGTTGCGTTAGATACACATCTCCCCTCACCGACACCGTCGGAACGAACCCTCCAAACACCCACGGATACTCCTCGTCGCATCCGCACTTGGTGAAATCCCCGACCATAAACATCCCACCGGCATTAATGCCGATGTATGCCCGCTCTTTGATCCTCACCCCGAGCGATAACTCTAGATAAGGACTGGCCATAAACGTCGGCTGGTAGTACACACCTGCCGTCCCTATCCCCTGAAACCGCACCGCCTTCGGACTTATAGTATTGTCGCCCTGCGCATGAGCCGCCACACCCAATCCCATAATCATTGCCAAGATAAACACATACTTTTTCTTCATATTTGCCTCCTTCTCTCCATTTATATCATTTCTATAGATTCTATGAAATCTATCGATTTTATAAATTCTATTAATTTTATTGATTCTATATTGTCAGTGTCCTCATTCCATCCTTTCGCCGGATTAGAATCTAAACGACACTCCACATTTCATCAATGAGTTGCCTCCCACCAGATATTCCAAACTTGGGGCATTGTATCTGAAATGACCCCAATCATATTCGGCGAATAGTCCGAAGCATTTGGCCGGGTACCATGTCGCAGAGACCCCTATGCCGTATTC
>JAFRTM010000020.1 GCA_017439185.1 Bacteroidales bacterium
CCACTTATCAACATTAAACATATCCACTTATCAACATTAAACATATCAACACCCAACCCCCATGGCAACAAACACATCCCTCATCCACTTCTCCGGCGCCCTCGGCCCCCTCATCGGCTACACCGTCCGCGGCCACCGCTACCTCCGCTCCATGCCCGCCCACGTCCGCAACCCACGCACACCCGCCCAGCAGGCCCACCGCTCCCACTTCTCCCTCGTCTCCACCTTCATCCACACCCTCGGCCCCATCTACAAGCTCGGCTACCGCTACCATAACCCCGACCTCTCCCCACGAGCCAACCTCTTCCACCACATCTTCTACGACGCCGTAAACCCCACTACCCTCACCCTCGACCCCGCCAAAGTCCTCATCTCCCGCGGCACCCTCCCAACCTTCCAACCCACAGCCATAACCCACACATCCTCAACCATCACCCTCCGCTGGTCCCTCACCCAAGGCACACCCCAAGACCAGCTCCACCTCCTCCTCTACAACGTCTCCCAAGCCACCTCACGCCCCTACTACAACGCCGCCTCCCGCGCCACCGCCCGCCTCACCATCCCCCTCCCCGCCAACTGGGACCCCTCCGACCACATCATCCTCTACGCCTTCTGGCACAACCCCGCCACCCACTCCAACTCCGACTCCACCATACCCCTCCAACTAAATTCCCCCAACAATCAAGACGAATACAATCAACAACTTACCCACCTCTCCCAAACCCTCACCCACTCCCACCGCCACCCCATAACACCCAAGCTCCTCGCCAAACTCCACAAAACCACCACACCTACCACCTCCGACCCCCACTCCCCTCCCGATTAAACAGGGAAAGATGTTAAATTTGTTTGGGATTGTTGTGGGGTTGAAAATTATTTGTATCTTTGCACTTTCAAATTGTGCCGGGACTAACTTGTGGTGTCGTACTTAAATTGATAAAATTGTATTGTCGTGCTTTATAAAGTTGCTTTATCGATGGTGCCTGGTATTGGCTGCAGGGTTTACCGGCAGCTGCTGGAGGTCTGCGGAGATCCGAAGGAGATTTTCAGGATGGGCCACCGGGAGCTGAGGGAGCTGTTCGGAAGGCATGAGGAGACGATTGGGGCGATAGAGAGTGGGGCGACGCTGAAAAGGGCCGAGGAGGAGCTGAGGTTTGCGGAGAGGTACGGTGTGGACATCCTGTTCTGCCGCGACGAGGAGTATCCCCAGCGGCTGAACCGGGCGGACTGTGCGGACACGCCGGTGATTCTTTACCGGAAGGGGAAGTGCGACTTGAACGGGCGTTATTCGGTCGGAATCGTGGGGACGCGGAAGGCAACAGTATATGGGAAGGAGACGGCGGAGCGTATTGTGAAGGACCTGAAACGTGAGGGCCTGACGGTGGTGAGCGGGCTGGCTTACGGCATCGACACTGCGTCGCACCGGGCGTCGGTGGCCAACGGCGTGGCTACGGTGGGTGTGCTGGGGCATGGCCTGGACATGATTTACCCGTCGCAGAACCGGAGCCTGGCGGCCGAGATAGTGGAGAAGGGCGGTGCGCTGGTGAGCGAGTATATGAGCGGCACGAAGATCAATCCGGCGAATTTTCCGGCGAGGAACAGGATCATAGCGGCGCTTTCGGACGCGGTAATAGTGGTGGAGGCGTCGGAGAAGGGCGGCGCGCTGATCACCGCCAACATAGCGAACAGCTACCACCGCGACGTGTTTGCTGTGCCCGGGCGGTTGGAGGACACCTATTCGAGAGGGTGCCTGGGGCTGGTGGCCGGGAATCGGGCTACGCTGTACAGCAGTGCGAAGGAGTTTTGCTATGCCATGAGGTGGGAGGAGCCGGCGGGAGGCGGTGAGCAGCAGGAGCTGTTTGCCACGCTGAACGAGGAGGAGAGGGAGATGGCACGGCTGCTGGAAGAGGAAGGGATGATGACGATAGACGAAATTTATGCAAAAACGACGTTACCTTTGCCTAAAATTGCGAAAATATTGATGGAAATGGAGTTCAAAAGTGCGGTAAAATGCCTGCCGGGCAAGAGATATAAGATAATGTAAAACAGATTATTAAAAAAATTGTTAATAAAAAAAGTGAGAAAAATGAGGCGAGAAATGAATATTTTTTCGTAATTTCGCAGTCTCAATTCAGTATTGAAAAACAAAAAATAAATTATACATGGAAAACACAGTAAAAGGAAAAATCTCGCAAATTATCGGAGCAGTCGTTGACGTCACTTTCCCAGATGATGTGCAGTTGCCCGATATCTACGACGCATTGTCGGTGAAACGTCCCAACGGAGCAGAAATCATCCTGGAGTGCCAGCAAGACATCGGAGAGAACACGATGAGAACCATCGCCATGGACTCGACCGACGGACTGGACAGAGGAATGGAAGTGGTGTCGCTGGGCGGGCCGATCTCGATGCCCGTAGGCGAGGATATCAACGGCCGCCTTTTCAACGTGATCGGACAGACGATCGACGGAATGCCGGCGCCGGCCTGTGAGAAGAGATACAGCATTCACCGTGAGCCGCCTAAGTTCGAGCAGCTCTCGACCTCGCAGGAGGTGCTGTACACCGGTATCAAGGTTATCGACCTGATACAGCCGTTCCTGAAGGGAGGAAAAATCGGCCTGTTCGGCGGTGCCGGTGTGGGAAAGACCGTGTTGATCCAGGAGCTTATCAACAATATAGCCAAGAAATATTCCGGTATGTCGGTGTTCACCGGCGTCGGAGAGCGTACCCGTGAGGGTAACGACCTGCTGCGAGAGATGATCGAGGCCGGCGTTATAAAATACGGCGACGAGTTCAAGAAGAGTATGGAAGAAGGCGGCTGGGACCTCTCGAAGGTGGACAAGGCAGCCCTGAAAGACTCAAAATGTACGATGGTGTTCGGCCAGATGAACGAGACGCCGGGTGCCCGTGCAAGGGTTGCGTTGGCCGGACTGACGCTGGCAGAGTATTTCCGTGACGGAGACGAGAAGACCGGCGGACGCGACATCCTGCTGTTTATCGACAACATCTTCCGTTTCACCCAGGCTGGTTCCGAGGTGTCGGCACTGCTGGGACGTATGCCGAGTGCCGTGGGTTACCAGCCCACGCTGGCTACGGAGATGGGTCTGATGCAGGAGCGTATCACCTCGACGAAACGCGGTTCCATCACCTCCGTGCAGGCTGTGTATGTGCCTGCCGACGACTTGACCGACCCGGCACCTGCCACGACCTTCGCCCACTTGGACGCCCAGACCGTGTTGAGCCGTAAGATTGCCGAGCTGGGTATCTACCCCGCTGTGGACCCGCTGGATTCGACATCGAGAATATTGTCGCCGCAAGTGGTGGGAGACCTGCACTACAACACCGCTCAGCGCGTGAAACAGATACTGCAGCGCTACAACGAGCTGCAGGACATCATCGCCATCCTCGGTATGGAGGAACTCGGCGAGCAGGACAAGCTGGTCGTATCTCGCGCACGCCGTATCCAGAGGTTCCTGTCGCAGCCGTTCTTTGTGGCAGAGGCATTCACCGGCTTGCAGGGTAAGTTTGTGAATATCGAAGACACCATCAAGGGCTTCAATATGATATTGGACGGCGAGGTGGACTACCTGCCCGAACAAGCGTTCCTACTCGTTGGAACCATCGAGGAAGCCATTGAGAAGGGCGAAAAGATCCTTGCCGAGACCAACAACAACTAAGAGAAGGAACGAGGGAGTGTGCCGTTTCCGGCACATTCCCCTATACCTTATATATAATAAAAGGACAGGGGTATGAACGTAAGAATAATAAAACCCGACGAGACATTGTATGAAGGAAGCGCCAAGCTGTTGCAGCTGCCTGGCACCAACGGACTATTCGAGATTATGGAGCACCACGCCCCCATCATCTCGGCACTGAAGAAAGGAGTGCTGAGAATGGTACTGAACGACGGAAGCGAGAAGACCTACGACATAAGAGGAGGAGTAATCAAGGGACAACAAGACGACATATTGATAATGGTACAATGAAAGGTGAGAAGAAGAGGTCGCCATTGTTCATACAAGGCGTATTGCTCGACGAGCAAAAAGTAGACATACTGATAGAAGATTCCCGGATTGCCGGCATCGACGCAAAGTTGGAAATGCCGGCTTCTGCTTTATTAATTGACGGGAGAGGGAAGGCTGTGTTTCCCACCTTTGTTAATATGCACACCCATGCCGCGATGACCCTTTTCAGGGGATTCGGCGACGACCATCCGTTGCAGGAGTGGTTGCAGGAGTGGATATGGCCCAACGAGAAGAACCTGACCGAGGAGATAATCTATTGGGGAACCCGCCTCGCCTGCCTGGAGATGATAAAGAGCGGCACTACTGCCTTTGCCGACATGTATTTCCACCTGCCGGCAGCTGCCAAGGCAGTGGAAGAGTCGGGAATAAGAGCCCTGCTGGGCTATACCGTGTTCGACTTCGGCGACCCCGCGACCGCAGCGAAAGTCAAAGATGAGGTGGCCGAGTGGCACTGCAGAATAAGCAAAGAGACTGGCAGCGGACGGGTATGTTACGGTTTGGCACCCCATGCCCCCTACACTGTATCCGACAAGACGCTGAGCTGGCTTGCAGACTATGCTGCAGAGAACGGTCTGAAGTACCACATACACATGTCCGAGACGGAGAGCGAGGTAGAAAACTCGATAGCACAACACGGCAAAAGACCCTACGAACACCTCCACGACCTGGGAATACTGCAGAAGACCGGCGACCGTTTTATCGGAGCGCACAGTCTGCACCTGACAGAGGAAGAGGCCGAGATGGTAGGCCGCAACCGCTGCAACGTGGTGCACAACCCCAACTCTAACCTCAAACTCGGTTCGGGATTCAAGTTCCTGTACCAAGAGCTGAGCCAAGCCGGCTGCAATGTCTCATTAGGTACCGACGGATGCTCGAGCAGCAACAACCTCGACATGCTGGAAGCCACCAAGACCATGGCACTGCTGCAGAAAGGATGGAGAGGAGACCCCACTACCATGCCCGCAAGAGAAGCTCTGGAAGTGGCTAGCCGCAACGGCTACCGAGCCCTCGGACTTGACGGAGGGCAGCTGAGAGCAGGCGCCCTTGCCGACCTGATGCTGGTGGACATAAACAACGTAGCCTTCCTGCCTCATAACGACAACACCCTTTCTAACCTCATATATGCTGCCCACTCCGACGCAATTGACACGGTGATATGCAATGGACGGATTGTGATGGAAGGTCGCAGAGTGGCCGACGAAGATGAGATAATGAAAAATGCCGATAAGATGGTCGGTGAACTGATAAAGCACAGACCCTGAGATGGAGAAGATACGGCATGCGACAATAGTGATGATGGTAAGCCTGCTGGCAGTAGGGTGCCGAGTGCCCGACAACAGCGACCGCATGATATTCAGATATAACGAGTCGGCTGGAATAGGGACCCTCGACCCCGCATACGCCAAAGACCAGGCTCTCATCTGGGGTTGCTCGCAGATATACAACGGCTTGATACAGCTGGACACGATGTTGCGGCCGATGCCGTCGATAGCCAAAGAGTGGAGCATCTCGGAAGACGGCAAGACCTATACCTTCAGGCTGCGCGACGACGTATATTTCCACAAAAGCGAGCTGTTCGGCACCGCCGACTCCTCACGAAGAGTGGTGGCCGGCGACGTGCTATACAGCTACAACCGAATATTAGACCCCAAGGTAGCCTCGCCAGGACTGTGGATATTCAACGAAGTGGCTGAAGACGGCTTCCAGGCTCCCGACGACAGCACCTTCGTGATACACCTGAAACAGCCGTTCAGCCCCTTCCTGTCGCTATTGGCGATGCCCTACTGCTCTGTAGTGCCCCACGAGGTGGTAGAACACTACGGCACAGACTTCAGACAGCACCCCTGCGGCACTGGTCCGTTCAAGATGCAGATGTGGAAAGAGGGTGTAAAGCTGGTACTGAGGAAAAACGAACATTACTTCGAGCGAGACGAAGAGGGCAATCCTCTCCCCTACCTCGACGCGGTGGCGGTAACCTTTATTGTGGACAAACAGACCGCCTTCCTGGAATTTGTAAAAGGGAACCTCGACTTTATGAACTCTATAGCCCCAAGCTACAAAGACGAGATATTGACCGCCAAAGGAGGTCTGAGAGATAAATATGCCGACCGGATAACGCTGACCAGCACCCCGTTCCTAAATACCGAATACTTGGGATTTTTGATGGACGGAGACGACAATCCTATGAAAGACAAGCGGATTAGACAAGCCATAAACTATGGATTCGACCGCCGCAAAATGATAAAATACATGCGAAACGATGTGGGAAGAGCCGGATGCCAAGGCTTTATCCCCTATGGACTACCTGGTTATGACAGTACGGCACAATTCGGATACGACTATAATGTAGAAAAAGCCAAACAGCTGCTGAGCGAGGCTGGATATCCCGGAGGGAAAGGACTGCCCACGCTGAAACTTGCCACGACCTCCACCTATCTGGACCTGTGCAAATATATACAGCAGCAGTTGGGAATACTGGGACTCGACGTTAAAGTGGAGGTAAATCCACCGGCAGCGCTGAGAGAACAGATAGCCCAGTCGAAGAGCAGTTGGTTCAGAGGAAGTTGGATTGCCGACTATCCCGACGCAGAAAACTACCTGTCTCTATTCTATTCACCCAACCATTGTCCCGTAGGACCAAACTACACCCACTTTACGAGTCCGAAATTCGATAGGCTATACGAACGGGCCAAAGCAGAGGTAGATGACAGCATTAGGCTTAGGATCTACCGCGAGATGGACAGCCTGATAATGGACGAAGCACCCGTCATGGTACTTTATTACGACCAAGTATTGCATTTTACCCAGAAGAACGTCAGCGGACTGAGAAGCAACGCCATGAACACCTTGGACTTGCGCCGAGTGAAGATAGACAACAGCCCCAAGAAAAGATAAGAGATGTCAGACATAATTAACATACTGCCCGATAACGTAGCCAACCAGATAGCCGCCGGCGAGGTGGTAGACCGTCCCGCCTCGGCTGTGAAGGAGCTAATAGAAAACGCCATCGATGCCGGTGCCTCGACAATACAGCTTATAGTAAAAGACGCTGGACGCACGCTGATACAAGTGATAGACAACGGATGCGGCATGAGCGACAGCGATGCACGACTCTGCTTTGAACGTCATGCCACCAGTAAAATACACCAAGCCGACGACCTCTTTGCCATACGCACCATGGGATTCCGGGGCGAAGCCCTGGCAAGCATTGCCGCAATAGCCCAGGTGGAGCTCAAGACCCGTATGCACGATGAAGAGCTGGGGACCTGTGTGGAGATAGAAGGTTGCACCATAAAAAGCCAGCAGCCCTGCAGTTGCTCCCCCGGGACTTCGTTCTCGGTCAAGAACCTGTTCTTCAACGTACCCGCCCGCCGCAACTTTCTCAAGAAAGACTCGATAGAGCTGAGCCATATAGAAGAGGTGTTCCGCCGGATAGTGATGACCCACTGCGACATCTCGTTCAGCTTCCACAGCAACGGCAAACTGCTTTATGACCTGCATGCCTGCAATATGCTACAAAGGATATGCCAGATATTCGGCCAGCAGTATGCAGAGAGGCTCTATCCCGTAGATGAGAGTAGCGACGTGGTAACCGTAAAAGGATATGTAGGGAAGCCCGAATATGTACGCAAGACACGCGGCGAGCAGTACCTGTTCGTCAATGGGCGATACATAAAACATCCGGCCTTGAGTGCCGCCGTAGAGCGAGCCTACACAAACCTGATTCCCGACCGGCTGTATCCGAGCTATTTCCTAACATTGTCGGTTGACCCGTCAAGAATTGACGTGAACATACACCCGACAAAGACCGAAGTTAAATTTGTAGACGAGCAGGCGATGTTCGCAATACTGAGGGCGGCTGCGCGCAAAGCCATAGGACAGTTCTCCCTCGCCACAGAGATAGAGTTCAACCCCTCGACAGAGATACGGTTTGACGAAATCCCGCCCGTTTCCAATAACTACACCCCTCCGATACCTACCATCAACTATACCCCCAACTACAATCCCTTCAACGAAACGCCCTCCAGCGGAACCAAAAGAACAGGAGGAAGTCAGCGTCAGACAGACAAATGGGAGTCATTCTATGGCAGCAGCAAGAAGGAAAGCACGGTAGAAGCAGAGTTGCCCCTCGAAGCGCCCAAAGAGACGACTTCCAACGAACTGCCGAGCGATATGGTATGCCTGCAGGTAAAAAACAGATATATCGCCTGTGCCACCCAAGCGGGGCTGCTGCTCATAGACCAGCAGCGGGCACACGAACGTATCATCTATGAGAGGTTCGCCAATGCCGAAAACGACTTACCAGCCCAGCAGCTGATGTTTCCGCTGAACTTCACCCTCTCCCCTGCCGACTCCGACCTTCTAGGCGAATTGGTTGACGACCTGCACCACAACGGATTTGCCATAGAGAGAATGGACAACAGCAACACCTTCGTCGTTACCGCCACCCCTGCCGATTTCGACGAGAACGACCTGCAAGGATTCTTCGAGGAGATGGTTACCGACTACAAAGGCTGCATGATGCAGAAGTTCGGCGACCGTAACCACTCGCTCTGCCGCAGTATAGCCCGCCGGATGGCAGTGAAGAGCGGACGGGAGCTGAAGTTACAGGAGATGCAGCAGATAGTGGCAGACTTGATGAAATGCACCTCCCCTGCCCTCTCGCCCGACGGAGACCCGGTGATTGCCATAGTCAACGAAGAACGGCTTGCCAACATAATGAAAGGAAAAATCTGATTATAGAATCTATTTAAGAAATAAAGATATGGCCACATATTCACCTCAAGGATTTTCGATGTTCCCCAAAGGAGTAAAAAATCTCCTTATAATAAACATACTGATATTTATTGCCACATGGGTGGCAGAGATGAGAGGGCTCGGGCACCTGGTAGACCCGCTGTGTCTCTATCCCCTAAAGATAGGGTACTTGCACCCCTTCACCTATACCATGGGATTCCACTTCTGGCAGCCGTTTACCTATATGTTTCTACATGCCGGATGGGACCATCTGTTCTTCAATATGTTTGCGCTCTGGATGTTTGGATATATACTGGAGAACTATTGGGGAACCCGCCGTTTCCTTATATTCTATATCCTCTGCGGCATCGGAGCCGCCATTACACACATGGCGATGAGCATTCTGCTGAACATGCCGCCAGTGCCTACCGTAGGAGCCTCGGGAGCCATATACGGAATACTGCTGGCCTTCGGCATGATGTTCCCCAACGAGAGGATATACCTTTATTTCCTGCTACCCATCAAAGCCAAATGGTTTGTGATAATATATGCCCTCATTGAGTTGTTTGAGGGAGTGTTCAGGAGCGGCGACGGAGTGGCACATTTCGCCCACCTTGGAGGAATGCTGGTAGGACTGATACTGATTCTGCTGTGGCGTCAACGTGAGAAACGGCAAGACCGATGGAGGAGAGACTACTAATAGTATGAGCGAGTATAGGAAAGGACTGCTTTTAGGCTTTCTCTGTTACCTTATATGGGGATTGTTCCCCTTGTATTGGAAACTGCTGGAGACGGTCGATTCGATAGAGATATTGGCTCACCGTATCGTGTGGTCATGTCTCTTTATGGTGATACTCTTCTGTGTGGTTCAGCGGCACAGGTTGCGCGACTTCATAAAGAAGAAGCACCATTGGCCTATGCTGCTGCTCACCGGCTGCCTCATCACGTTCAACTGGGGATTGTATATCTGGGCGATAAACCATCACTATATATTGGAGAGTTCGCTGGGCTATTATATCAACCCGCTGCTCAACGTGCTTCTTGGAACCGTGTTTCTGAGAGAGCGACTGACGGTGCCCCAAATAATAGCCTTGGTGCTGGCGGCAGCCGGAGTGCTCTATTTCACGGTTGACTATGGGCGTTTTCCTATTATCTCAATAGCCCTCGCCACCTCCTTCGCCATATATGGGCTGCTGAAGAAGAAGATGGGGCTTGACGCCACCGCCGCACTCACGGTGGAGACGATATGGATAACGCCTGTTGCCCTTGGATATATAGTATGGCTTGTGGCACATGGAGAGAGTGCATTATGCACTTTCGACCTGCCGATATACCTGCTGCTGTTGGGAGCCGGAGTGGTTACCGCTGTGCCGCTGCTGCTTTTCGGCATGTCGGCATGCAGGATACCGCTGAGCACGTTGGGATTTATACAATATGTGTCGCCCACGGGGCAGTTTCTGATAGGGGTATTGGTTTATAGGGAGACGTTCACGACGGCCCACCTGATATGTTTCGGATGTATCTGGATTGGTCTTACCATCTACACTATAGACCTCGTCAGGACTTTGCGCAAGAGTCCTGCGGCATAAACCATAGACTTGTGTGGTGATCGGGATTAGCGGCCGCTGTTGAGGAAGAAAGTTTTCTGTTCTTCCTGCTTCTTGGGTTGCCAGGGAGGATTGACAAGGAGACCGGAAGCCGGCGAGGGAGTGACGCTATACTGCTTCTTGCCTTCGGGATTGATGAGTACGAAGGTGGGGTAACTTACCACGCCGTAGCGTTCGAGGAGTTTGTAATTTCCATTATAGTGGAGCCAGGTCCAGTTGTAGCGGCTTCCCCGTTTGGAGTTTTTGAGGAAGTGGTACATCTTCTGGAATTCGCGGTCACAGCATACGGTGACGAACTCCACATTCTTGCTTTTGGCGTATATGCTGTCGCGGAAATGTGCGAGAGTCTCGATTTCCTTGAGAGAGTTGGGGTCGCCGACACGCACGAAAGAGAGGTAAATCCACTTGCCGTTGAACTTGGTGAGCGGTGCGACCATACGTTTCTCGACATCGGGGAGCTCGAAAGGCTGGACCTCGTTGCCTTTGGCGTAGCGGCCGAAAGTATGGAGAAGGTTGGTAATGAGGAGGCGGTGTTCGGGAAATTTGGTACGGACCTTGATAGTCTCGAGAGAGGCAGCCACCTTTTCGGGTTTATAGTAGCGGCGGTTGTAGAAACTCTCTTTGAGAGCCTGTATGGCCACCAGCTCACGAACCTGCTCGTTGCGGAGGAGCGGGTCAAGACCGATGGAGTCGAGATAGACAGACACCTTGCCGTTGTTGACGAGGCGCGAGAGCTGATAGACGTTGCAGTAGCGGTTGCCGGCGGAGAGGCTGTTGGCGAAGACCGTGAAGAAGAGAGACATGTAGTTTTCGTCGTAGTAGAGGATGGGCTTGTCGGCGATGTATTCGTTGTACATATTGCGACGAGAGGCGAAGTGCATCTTGAACTTCATCTCGGCGAGGGAGAAACGTTTGTAGCGGTTGAAGAAGTCGTTGCGGGAGTCGGGCAGGCGTTTGTTGACGAGCATGACGAGCGTGTCGAAATAGACGCGCTGAGGGCGGTAGCGCTGGTCGAGACGGTAACGGTTGGCGGTAACGAAGCTGTCAACGAGGTTGTCGAAAGCGTTGAGTTTGAGGTTAACTTCGTCCTTGGGGAGATTCTCGAAGCCTACGGGGAGAGCTTCGGGAGAGAGATGTACGTTTTTGCGTTCGTCGATAGACCAGTCGAACTTGGGGATATAGATTTCGTAGGTGCGGCCCGGCTCGACATAGAAAGACTGGGAGTAGTTTTCGATTTGGAGGAACACTTGGGTGGTGTAGTTGGCGTACATCTTCAGCTCGAAGGTGGTGCCGGTCTTGATTAGGGCCTCGTCGACGAGGACTTCGGTACGGGTGAGTTGGTCACTGTAACGGTAGAGCTCTATGGTTTTACCATTTGCGTTGGCGGCAGTCCCCCGAATCTTGATGTTGGGTTGCTGAGCCACCAGCGTGAAAGTTGCCAGCAAAGCGGTCACAAACGGTAATAATATCTTCATAGTGTTACGAATCATAGTTTATATATAACGACACATTATATAATATATTGTGTGAGGTTATATTTTTTTGATAAAAAAATTAACTTTTGCGCGAGACGGGAGGGAAAGGCGTCGCTTTTGGTTGGATTGTATGTGCTTCAGGAATAGTTATATAATAGTCTATTGGTTTTGCTCCCGTTTTGCTCCCCTATTGTTCCCGTTTTGGGTAACGCCGATACGGGGACATGTTAGATATGAGGCAAAGACGACTTCAGGACCTTGGTGATTGATAAACCGAAACGGGTTCCGAAGATTGAGCCTAAATAAATATATATGTAAAAATATTGCTTTATTAAAAATTATTCGTATCTTTGCAAAATGTTTCAGTCGTCACAGACTATGAGGAGAACTACGGCCATAATTCTATTACTGTGTGCATTAACCGCCCAAACGCAACTGTGGGCACACAGCCACAGCGACACGCTCGGTATAGGGCGCAGGATAGAGTTTGTGCATAACGCAGGGCAATGGGACGAGCGGGTGAGATATGTGGCGCAGATGGGAAAGGCGGCGTTGTTTCTGGAGAACAACTCGCTGATGATAGCGGTGAGAGAGGTGGTGACGCAGAAAGAGGGCTCGCCGTTCCACCACGACATCATGGGGAGCAAGGCCCACGCCTACCGTATGACCTTCGAGGGGGCCAACGCGAGGCCCGAGATAGAGGGAGTGGGGCAGCTGCCGTCGTACAGCAACTACTACACCAGCCGCGACCCGGGGAAGTGGCGCAGTCATGTGAGGTCGTACGCCTCGGTGAACTACAGAGGGCTTTATGAGGGTATAGACCTGCATGTATATAGTGCCTCGCGGATGCTGAAATATGACTTTATCGTGGCGCCCAATGCCCGTCCGAGCGACATAGTGATAGCCTACGAAGGACAGGACGGACTGAAACTGCACGACGGGAACCTGACGGTGAAGACGAGTGTGACGAACATAGTGGAGGTGAAGCCGTACGCCTACCAGATAATAGGTAAAGACACGGTAGAAGTGGCGGCAGCATATAAACTGAGAAACAAGCGATTGACGTTTGAGATAGGGAACTACGACCGGCGATATCCGCTGGTGATAGACCCCCAGCTGTATTTTTCGACCTATACCGGCTCGACGGCAGACAACTGGGGTACCACGGCGACCTACGACTCGCACAAGAACACATATACGGCCGGACTGGTGTTCGCCCTCGGATACCCGACCTCAACGGGTGCCTACAGTGCGGCGTTCAGCGGAAATGTCGATGTGGGAATCTTCAAGTTCGACACCACGGGCAGCGAGAGGATGTATGCCACGTACCTGGGAGGCTCGTTTGCCGATATGCCCCACAGCCTTTTTGTGAACACATTTGACGAGCTGATAGTGTTCGGCACCACCGGCTCGGAGGACTTCCCGGTGACCGAAGGAGCGTTTATGACCCAATTTGTGGGAGGAGAAGAAATATCGTATATAGACTACAACAGCTATTACCACCACATGTACTATCCCACGGGGAGCGACATCTTCGTGAGCCGGTTCAGCAGTGACGGCACGCAGTTGCTCGCCTCGACATTTGTGGGAGGCTCGGGAAATGACGGACTCAATTACCGTTCCCGCTACAACACCAGCTATGTGACCATCATGCAGGGCAACGACTCGCTGTACTACAACTACGGCGACGGAGTGAGAGGCGAGCTGATCACCGACGACATGAACAACGTGTATGTGGGTACTACGACGATGTCGGCCGACTTTCCCGTATCGGAGAACTGCCTGCAGCCCAACCGCTGGGGGAGCCAGGACGGAGTTGTATTCAAGCTGGACTATAACCTGCAAAACCTGCTGTGGAGCACCTACCTCGGAGGAAGCGGCGACGACGCGATATACTCGATAGACGTGGACCGCGACTACAACCTGCTGGTGTGCGGCGGTACGACCTCGCACAACTTCCCGACGACCGCGTCGGCCTATCAACCCAACTACGGAGGAGGTTCTACAGACGGATTTGTGGCAAAGATATCGTATAACGGAGACCAGCTGATGCACTCGACCTACTTCGGCTCGGACAAATATGACCAGTGCTATTTCGTGAGGACCGGCAAAAGAGACGAAGTGTTCATCTTCGGGCAGACCAAGGCCACGGGAAACACGATGATATACAACGCCAACTACAACACCCCCGGAGCCGGGATGTTGCTGGCGAGGTTGGCCGCCAACCTTACGTCGCGAGTGTGGAGCACCGTGTTCGGCACGCCACTGGGGACGCCCAACCTCTCCCCTACCGCCTTTGCCGCCGACATCTGCAACAGGATATACGCAGCCGGCTGGGGACGAGACTTTGTGGGATACAACGGAGTGACCTGGGGCTCGGCCGGCACCGCCAACATGGAGGTTACGTCCAACGCATACCAAAGTCAGACCGACGGGCAGGACTTCTACATAATAAGTATGGACGAATACGCCAACGAGGTAGATTATGCCACCTTCTTCGGAGAATACCATGCGACGAGTGCCGACAGGGGAGCCGACCACGTGGACGGAGGAACCAGCCGATTCGACAAGATGAGCACCATCTACCAATCGGTATGCGGCAGCTGCGGCGGCACCAACAGCTTTCCGATAACCGACAACGCATGGTCAGCGACCAACAACAGCTACAACTGCAACAACGCGATATTCAGGATGAATATACACAGCGACTACCCCGTGGCAGAGTTTCTGACACCGCCAGCCATCTGCTACCCCCAGTCGTACACCTTCCAAAATACCGGGCGAGGAACTTCGTACCTATGGGATTTCGGCGACGGGAGCACCTCGCATGTGACAAACCCAACGCATACATACGCACAACCCGGCACCTATACCGTGAGACTTGTAGCCTTTTTGGAAGGAGGATGCCGAGGAACCGACACGGCGATACACGACGTGGTGGTGCTGAGCAACGGAAGCCACTCGGCCGAACCGACATACACATGCACCGCGACGCCGATACACATAGGCATCACCCCGATGCTGGGTTGCACCTACCAATGGATAAGAGGCAACGTGTCAGACCCGAGAGTGGCCAATCCCATGGTGAGCGAAAGCGGAATATATGTGCTACAGATAGACGGAGGAGTGTGCGTGGAGCTCGACACATTCGAAGTTCACTTTGTAGATTTGATAGACACCGTGCTGACCACCGACCCCAACTGTCCGGGAGGGAGCGACGGGAGAGCCCAAGCCATACTGAGCAGCGACGCCTGCCAACCGATAACCTACCAATGGGGCAGCCAGAGCAGCTCCTCGGCGACACTCACGGGGCTGCCGGCCGGGACATATCACCTGATAGTGAGCGATGCCCACTGCACGGCGACAAAAGACTTCAGGATAGTTGACCCACCGATAATGCAGCTGCACAAAGAGACCGTCAACGAGCTGTGCAACGACACCTGCACGGCATGGATAAGGGTGTGGAGCGAAGTGAGCGACACCGTATTGTCGAACCTCTGTCCCGGAACCTATATAGTGGAAATGGACGACAGTCACGGCTGTCCCTACTACGACACCACAGAAGTAATCAGGGTGCAGTCGTTCAGCAATATGCACGTATGGGCCGACGACACGACGATATTCCGCACCGAGAACACCCACCTGCATGTCACAGACCTGCCCAACAGCCGGTACAACTGGACACCGACGGAGACCTTGGGAAGCCCCTACGCGGCGAACACAGCGGCAAGACCCGAAGACACGACGATGTACTACGTCACGGTGACAGACAGTGCCGGATGCACGTGGAGTGACAGCATACTGATAAACTGCATAGACGTAAACTGCGGCAAACCAAATGTGTTTATCCCCAACGCCTTTACCCCCAACGACGACGGGAAGAACGACAAGCTGTGTTTCTCGGGCGAGTGGATAACCGACTTCTACATCGCCATATTCTCACGCTGGGGCGAGTTGCTCTACGAGAGCCACGACCTGACCGAATGCTGGGACGGACGATACAAAGGGAACCTCTGTCTGCCGGGAGTATATGCCTACACCTGCAGGATAACCTGCGAAGCCGGATTCAAGGGAGAGTTCAAAGGAGACATAACACTGATACGATAACAGAGACTGCGATGCCTAAGAAAGACCAATTTGTGATAGCCTACCTTGCCGACCTGGAGAACTGCCAGGCGGTGGTGGAATATGCAAAGAAACTGGCGGCCTTTCTCAAGAAAGGCATCATCCTGCTATACATCTGCGACAGACGGTACACAAAGCGCTCGCAGCAAGAGGCATTGGAGAAAGTGCTGGAGATAGAGAGCAAGATGGCGGCACAGGATGTAAGACATTGTGTGCTGAGCGGAAAGACCAAAGAGATAATAAATGTGCTGCCGACGTTGCTAAACGGGGTGGTGTGCGTGGCCGGAGTAGATAGGCATGCGCGGCTGTTCTCCCCTACCCGGCCTTTCAACGTAATACACGATTTCGCACAATGCAAGATAGCCTACCTAACGGTACAAGCCATTCCACCCGAAGGAGAGGCCTTCGGCGATGTGGCGCTGAGGATAGACTACCTCAAAGAAAGCAAGGAAAAGCTGATATGGTCGAGCTATTTCGCGAGGTTCAACAAGAGCAGGCTCCATGTGCTGCACGAGAATTACCGCGATGCCGGGCTGAAGAACAAATATGAAAACAATATGTTGTTCCTGCAGAAGTTCTATGCCAGCGTTTGCATCGGATGCGAGGAACATGTGATACCGTCGGTGGCCAATTTCCAAGACATGAGTGCGGTGAAGTATGCCGCCGAGAACGGATACGGGCTTGCCATCTGCCTGACGACCGACACGAGAGAAAGAGACATACTGGACTGGTTTATCGGTGCTCAGGAATATAGGGTGGTGCGGAACAAATACAAGTTGCCGATATTGTTCCTAAACCCGAGAGACGACTTGTATGTGTTGTGCGACTAACGGCAGAAAATCACCTAGCACTCAACTAGGACACAACTAGGACACAACTAGGACATTGGTTGCACTTGAAAAAAACAAGAAAAAGGCTCGCCAAAAATGACGAGCCTTTATTTTAGATTAGATGTTTTCTACCTGAGGACTTCGACGACGCCGGTGCGCTGAGCGCTGCCGGTATAGCCATGAGCATTGAAATAGTAGAAATAGGTGCCAGCTGGAGCCCGCTCGGCGGCCGGATCCCAATACTCCTCATCCAACGATATGTTGTTTCGGGAATATACCAATATGCCCCAGCGGTTGTAGATGGAGAGGCTGTTGTTAGGATAAGCCAGACCATCGACAAGGCTCTTGATCACAAAACGGTCGTTGATGCCGTCGCCATTGGCGGTGATGACACTTGGAAACTGGAGGAAGTCCTGGACAACCATAATGGGAACCTCGACGCTGTCCTGGCATACGATGAGAGTTCCATTTTGGTCATAGTTGTCGGTATGAGCCAGGAGCTTGACGAGATAGGTGCCTGCCTTGGGATTGTTCCAAGTGTAGTTGACGTCCTGATCCATGCTGTAATAGTAGCCGCCATCCTGGTCGTAGTAGATGGACCATTCGTAGATGTTGTTCGGCACCATAGGCTCGGTCTGGTTGGTCAGCTGAACCGTGGGATTGAGAACTGTCGGATATTGCGGTTCCCATGTAAACTGAGCGTCGGGAGTGTAAAACGACCAAATGTACTGAGGCTTGGTTATACTATCAACACAACCGAAGTCGGTAGTCACCACTTGAGTCACATCGAACAAGCCAGGAGAATATGTGTGGATCGGTCTGCGAGCTTGAGAGGTGAAGCCATCACCGAAACGCCAGAGGAAGGAGTAGCCATAGGTAGAGGTGTCGAGGAACTGGACCTCGAACGGCGAGCAACCGGCTGCCGGCATAATATTGGTGGTAAAGCCAGGGATTGGCATAGGCTTAGACTGAACAAGGACTGTGTCGGAAGCCTTACATGCCAGACCGTAGCGAGAGTTAGTCACGGTGACTATGTAGTTGGTGTCGGTACTTAGGTTTGGAGTTGTATTGATCTGAACCGTAGTCTCGCCAAAAGGCAGCCACGAGTAGGAGAAGTCGCCGTCGTGAGGATCGGTGGCGTCGAGCATAACGCTCAACGGGTCGCAAACAGCGGTGTCGGGGCCCAGATTAGGTTCGGGGACCCAAGCCGTCTTGATGAAAGTGTTGGTATCCCAAACGCAGCCGAACTCGTCATAAACATGGACATCGAGTGGAAACTCACCGGCGGTGCCAGGAGTGGAGATGTAGGCGACGGAGTCATTTACGTTGTTACATACCATTCCGACAGCGTCGGGAGACGGAGCCCAGCGAATTGAATCAATACCTACAATATATTCACAATTATGATTATTACTAACGCCACATATATCCAAAGACCAACTAAATACCCAACCATTATCTCGTGACAAGTGATCACATATTTCAATCTCCCATGTACCATTCATCGGGCATCCTATCAGTTGAGAAAAATCATCTGCTGGCATATAATAGTTAATCTTTTCTTCGTGATTACTGGGTAATTTTGTTGAAAAGGTTTGTGTTCCACACGTTGAATCAGCATTAACATAAGGGGACGGAATGGGATCAAAGTCATAGGTCACAGACACTTCATAGCCATTACTTGCAAGGTAATGAGGGGGTGCATTGGTAACTGTTGTCGTGGTATTAGCCGGGAGACCTGTAACTAATGTATAATCGGCATTGCGACTAAAACAATACTCTAAACCAACGCCAAACATATTTGCAACGGTATCACAATCACTCCCGTTATTCATATGGTCATACGATAGAAAAGAGGCACCCCCGTATGGGTAGCCAGTAAAGGTACCTCCTCCTCCACTAGTTCCTGACGGATAGCCACTAGGACTAGAATAATATTTCAAAACTGCTGTTCCTTGTGTAGGACACTTTAACTTCAAATCGTAGTCTCCCATATACGTATGCTCATAAGTCACACATACAGAACAGATATCAGCAGCGGATTGTATTGTTTTCCCTGCAGGAAATTCTGAAAATTCCACTGGAGCCGAATAACAATTAGCACTACCTGTTCCACATCGTGGTCCATCAGGAATAAATGTCCTACAATCATATGTTTTTGAGACTATATCACTTGGTTGCGGATCCAATTGGAGATCAGCCTCGACTATTGAATCGGATGATATCACCGTTTTTAACAACAGACTATCATTATTACATATAGAAGCCAAATTGTCGGTTATAGAACGTATGGGATTACTGGCAACTCGAACTGTCACTGCCGCATTTACCAAAGATGTACAACCTGCTTCATCAGTAATGTTTAATATAATGTCGTAACAAGTCCTATTTGGAAATTCATCAACTGAAAATACCGTTTCATTATTACCTTCCAATGAACGTCCAGCTGATTCTTCCCAACTAAACGTTGAAGTTGCATCAGATGGATTGTAATAGCCTGTGGTATGTGTGTATATACCATAGCCCAATACTATAATACCTTCCCCAGCACATAAGTTTGCGCTTTTATAATAATCCGAGACCAACCCCGTTGTGCTATCAATTATCGGCACATCAACAAACACCCCCGTATCTGTTACTATTCCATCTTTTATCTTATAAAATGTTTGTTCAATAACCGGTGTTATAAATTCACAAGGCTCGGCACACTCTGCTGCAACAACAAACCCTGCCCCAATAAATTGATCATTATTAGTTTTATATCTTAGAGTTAACGCATTAGACGTGTTGTATCTTGATGTAAAGTAACGAGTATTTAATATATTTTGTCTATTATTTGCTCTTAGGATAATCGTTGCGTTAGTATCTGGACCATCATAAATATATAATGTATCCGTTGGATGAATGTCAAACTGATCAAAACGCAAAGACAGCCGACTAGGTGCATCACATGAATTCATTATAGTTATCCAATAATCAACACCTGCCGAATACTCGCCATTGGGGCCCGCACCATCATCATCTATTGCAAGTCCGACAGCTGGAATATCCACTGTATCACCACACGTTTCTGCATTTAGGATTGTGTGGACTAGACCCTGCGAATAGGCAATGCCCGAGAGGCAGAGGATGCTTACGATAAATGTGATAATTTTTTTCATGGCTTTATATTTTTAATCTTTGTTTTTAACTTCGGCATCGGTACGCTTGAAAGTATCGCCAATAGAATAGACTCCGAGATATTTATAGGTAGAATGCGGAGTGTGGAAATATATTGTACTATGATAGTTCTGATACTGGAACTCATCAAAGTTGTAGGCGTAATAGCTCAGCTTTGTGAGGTCAACCTGGAAGTTGTCCTTCGGATGCTCGCCAGTGCGCTTGAAGGTCAAGTCGCAGATGTTGTAAACCTTAGCCCCTGCCGGCACCTCGTTGGTAAGGAAGAACGAGTTTTTGGAGAAGGTGCAATACCAAGCTATCTTCGCTTCAGACATGCTGGAGAGCTTCACCATATTGTAGTTCACATGAGGAAGGACAATATCCTTGCAGTCCTGAGCCTTCACAGAGAAACCCGTTGCCACCAAAGCGGCTATAGCCATTGCATATATAACTTTTTTCATGCTTTCGAAGTTTTTTTGTTTTGAATATATCTTACAAGCGCCATCAGCAGTCCCAAGCAGATGAAACCGCCCGGAGGGAGGATGAAGAGGAGCATGCCGTCGGCCTCGCCGATGAATTTCCAACCAAATACCGAGCCGGTGCCCAAGATCTCGCGGACCATGCCGACGAGTGTGAGAGCCCAGGTGAAACCGAGACCCATGAAGAGACCGTCGAGTGCGGAGTGCCAGATGTTGTTTTTAGAAGCGAAAGCCTCGGCACGGCCAAGAACGATGCAGTTCACCACGATGAGGGGGATGAAGAGTCCCAGAGTTTCATACAGAGCCGGCAAGAATCCTTGCATGACGAGCTGTACGATAGTTACGAATGTTGCGATAACCACTATGAACGCCGGAATTCTCACCTTGTCAGGTATAACGCTTTTCAGGAGAGAGATGACAATATTGGACATCAGCAACACAAAAGTGGTTGCGAGGCCCATACTCATACCGTTAACCGCCGACGTGGTCGTTGCCAAAGTGGGGCACATACCCAACACCAAGACCCATGTGGGGTTTTCCTTTATCAGACCATTTTTGATAATATCTTTAGCTTTCATATTTCTAGATGTTTATTGTTCAACAACGACCTTGTAAGCCTTATAAGCCTCGTCCAAAGCGCCACAGAAAGCGCGAGAAGTAATGGTGGAGCCACTTATGGCATCGACCTCACCTCCGTCTTTCTTCACGGTAAGTTTAGACTCGCCAGGATTCTTGCCGACCACACAGCCCTTTCCGCCGTTCTGGAACCAAGTGTCGGCCTTTGCACCGAGACCGGGAGTTTCGGCAGTTTCCAATATGCTGTATCCGACAATGGTGCCAGCCATATCGAAACCATACATAACTTTCAACCTTCCGCCAAAGCCTTTGTCGCTGAACGACTCGACGGCCACGCCGACCAACTCGCCAGCGTCGTTAAATGCCTTGTGGCACATATAACCGTTCACCGTCAGAGTGTCGGTTTTCGCGAATTCCGGCAACACCGCCTTGATAGCCTCTTCGGTTTTTGCCTTCTGCGCATTTTCTATAGGCTCTTCAGTTACCACTTTCACGAGAGCGAGCAGCCCCGCCGCCACCACGGCGATAACCGTAAGCGACAGGAACATATTGAGTAGGCTTGACTTTGCTTTCTTTGCCATAATATTAATAATATATGTATTCTTTAATTATATATCTTACTTATTTTGCGAAGCGTTTAGGCTTGATGTAACGGTTGATGAGAGGAGTCACGGCGTTCATCAGAAGGATTGCGAAGGAGACACCTTCGGGATAAGCACCCCAGTTACGGATGATGATGGTGAGCAGTCCACAACCGAAACCGAACAGCAACTGTCCCCATTTCGACATCGGGGAAGTAACCATATCGGTAGCCATAAAGCAGGCACCGAGGAGCAGACCGCCGGTGAGGATGGTTGTCAACGGGTCAACGAACTTCTCGGGATTCACCAACCATAAGATACCACTGAATATGGCAGCGGTGAGGATGAACGACACGGGAATATGCCATGTGATGACCTTCCTACATAGGAGGTATATAGCACCTATGATAATAGCCAATGCACAAACCTCGCCGAACGAGCCACCGATGTGGCCGAGGAATATGTTGAGGAGCGACGGCATATCGTTGCTTGCCATTATGTCGCTTAGCTTCTGACCATTCATGAGTCCTTCCTTGATCACTCCCAGGGGAGTTGCACCAGTGGTAGTGTCGAGACTCATCGGGAACCATTTCCCGACGGTGGGCCAGGTAGTCATCTGGACCGGGAACGAGATGAGGAGAAACACACGTCCCACAAGAGCCGGGTTGAAGGGGTTCTTGCCCAATCCGCCGAAACTCATCTTGCCGATTCCAATAGCCACCAACGCACCAATCGCCACGATCCATATCATAGAGGCGGTTGCCGGCACGTTAAACGCAAGGAGCAATCCCGTGACAATCGCCGAGCCATCCCACAAGGTGGTTGGCACCTTCATGATAAACTTTTCTATAAGCCACTGGAAAAGGCAGCAGCAGGCCACCGACACAAGACTTATCAGCAGTGCATTGAGTCCGAAATAGGCGATGCCCACGAGCAACATCGGCACCAGCGCCAAGTTTACGCGCCACATAATTTTCTTGGTGCTCTCGTCGCTGTGGACGTGTGGGGAACCAGATATGCTAAGAGGTTTCATATTTGTTATATTTGTTTTACTTCGTTGTTATATTTATTTGTCACCAATTTTAACGTTTCTGCTTGGCAGCCAATATGCCACGGTATTTGTTCTTGCCCAGACGGATCTCGTCGGTGAGAGGCTTGTTGGCCGGGCAGGAGAAGAAGCAGCAACCACACTCGATGCAGTCGAGAATATTGTTCTTGCCAGCCTCCTCGAAACGGCCGTTCTTCACCAAAGAGCTGAACAGATAAGGTTCCAGACCCATCGGGCAGGCGTTCATACATTTTCCGCAGCGAATGCAATTGGTCTCCGTATTACGGCAGGCCTCGCTCTCGTCAAACACCAAAACGCTTGAAGCACCTTTAGTGGTGGGCGCGTCGAGGTTGCACACAGCTTTACCCATCATAGGGCCACCACTGATAACCTTACCGGTATTCTCCGGGAGTTCGCCAATGGAATGCTTTATAATATCGTTATAGGTTATACCGATACGCACCTGATAGTTGTGCTGGCTGGGAAGTTTCTTTCCGGTAACAGTGAGTATGTTCTCAATGAGCGGTTTGTTTTTCTGAATAGCCTCATACACCGCAAACGTGGTGCCGACATTGCTTACCACGCAACCCACATCGATAGGGAGTTTGCCGCTGGGGACTTTTCTGCCGGTCACCGCATTGATGAGCTGTTTTTCTGCTCCCTGCGGATATTTGAGTTTCAGAGGCACCACTTCGATACCCTGGAACTTGGCGGCCATCTCACGCATAACGCGAATCGGCTCGGGCTTGTTGTTTTCGATACCGATATAGGCACAAGGGACACCCAATGCCTTGCGCAGGATGGAGATGCCAATGCAGATTTCTTCGGCGTGCTCGAGCATCACGCGGTGGTCAGAGGTCAGATAGGGTTCGCATTCCACTGCGTTGATGATAAGATACTCGGCCTTTTTGCCGTCGGGAACGCTGTATTTTATATGAGCCGGGAAGGTAGCGCCGCCCAAACCGACGATACCCATCTCCTTGAGTTTGGCCACAATCTCTTTGGGCTCGAGGTTGCACTCGCGCTTGATATCGGGTGTACGGTCGATTGATTCCATCCACTCGTCGCCTTCGACATCAATATAGATTGCCGGTTTGGCCAGGCCGAAGGGGTCTTTGCAAGTGTCAATCTTGGTAACCGTGCCGGAAACCGGAGAATGGACATTGGCGCACATAAAAGCCTGAGCCTCGCCAATGAGTTGCCCAACTTTCACCTTATCGCCCTTAGCCACTACCGGTGTTGCCGGAGCGCCAAGGTGCTGGTTCATTAACACCACCACTTTCTCAGGCAGGGGCATCTGCTCGATCACTGCCTCGGTTGAAATCTTGTTGTCGTGCGGGTGAACGCCACCCATTGCAAATGTCTTCATATCAATTAGTATGTGGCAAGTTGTTATTCAATTCTACTTTTTCGGCCATCGGTGCGACAGATTCCGTTATTGTAGCCTTCGGTGCATTGAGTTCCTCGGCGGGCTTCGGTTTCACCGGAGTGAAGTTCTCCGCGACCATTGCGCCAGTAGGACACTCGTTAACACATTTACCGCAGGCAATACAAACGGTGTAGTCAACGTATGCCAAATTATTTTCAATCTTTATAGCTTCTTTAGGACAAACCTTGGCGCATTTTCCGCAGCCTATGCAAGCATTGTCGCAAGTCTTGCGGGCCATGGCACCCTTTTCCTTATTTACGCAATTCACATAAACCCTACGGTTTTTCCTGCCCTTGTTGCGAAGTTCGATAATACCACGGGGGCAAGCCTTGACACAGGCGCCGCAGGCGGTACATTTCTCTTCATCCACCAAAGGAGCACCGGTCACTGGATCCATGGACAGAGCATCGAACTGACAAGCAGCCGCACAGTTTCCGAGACCGAGGCAACCAAAAGCACAGCCGTTCTCGCCCATGTACAAGCTGCCCGCGAAGGAGCAATCCTTGAGACCATCGTACCGTACTTGACGTCTCTCGCCAGTGAAACATGCCGCACATCTGACAACAGCCACCTGCGGCTCAGACGCTTCAGCAGTCTGACCGAGGAGAGCCGCAACCTTTTCCATTACCGCATTACCGCCGGCAGGGCATTTGAGGCCTTCCATATTGCCTTGTTTCACGAACGCCTCGGCAAGGGCACGGCAGCCAGCCTTGCCGCAACCGCCACAATTGGCGCCGGGCAACACTTCGGCAATCTCATCAATGAGGGGATCTTCCACCACTTTGAACTTCTGCGCTACGAAGTACAGCACAACAGCGAACACTATTCCTAGTATTCCGAGTACTGCTACAGCTAAAAGAATTTGCGTTGTCATTTCTCTTTAATTATCAATATTTTCGTTTTGTGGATAATCTTTATTCGAATTGCAAAGATACGAATTTTATTTATATTTATGAATATAAAATATAAAAAGATTTGAAAAGTTATCAACACACCTATGATTCTCAACGATTTACATATTGAAAAAAAATCTCATTCCAATAGTTTTTTTAATACATTTCCGCTTATGCCATACAATATTTCAAAACTCATTACGTTATTTTAATCGAAAATCAAGGCAATGATTTACAGCGACCGATACAAAAGTCCTATGGGAGAAATTGTGCTGGCCAGCGACGGTTTGCACCTCACCGGTTTATATTTTATAGGGAACCGGTTTACGCCGCCCGAGCTTGAACTAATTACTCCCAACCATACTCTCGACATATTTCACATGACATTTGAATGGCTGGACACATATTTCGGAGGCAGAATCCCCACCAGCAAACCAATGCTACTGCCCGCCGGCAGTCCATTTCAACTTGCCGTGTGGAGCCATTTAATGGAAATACCTTATGGGACGACGATTTCGTACGGAAGTCTTGCACAGGAATTGGGGACAAAGTCGGCTCGGGCTGTCGGTTCTGCAGTTGGGAGAAACCCGATATCGCTAATCATTCCGTGCCACCGAGTCATCAACGCCAACGGGGAGATTGGCGGCTACGCTTGCGGGACAGAGTTGAAATGCAGACTACTGAAGTTGGAGAAAGCAATCTAAGCTTTCTTTTTTATTTTTTTCCATAATTAAATATTTTTTTTGTATATTTGCATTTTTATGTCCTAAATGCCGATTGTAACAATTGACTAATTAACAGTACAAAAAGAGACAAAAGAAACGATGGTGAGAATCCTAATATTGCTACTGACTACATTTTTCAGCATATCTATTGGCGTCGCACCAACCATGATGAACGACAATGGGGACAATATAGTCGGACACTACGAAGGATGGCACGGAAAGGAGCACTTCAAGACCAAGATAGTGAAGCTGACCGACGGCACTTACCGCTGTCATATAACCTGGTCGGAATTCATAATGGACAAAAACGGCAAGAAACGCCTGGACACGAAGAATCCCGATAAAAGGCTAAGACAAAAAGCGCTCGACGAAATTGTAATATTTTCCGGCCTAAGATACGACAAGGCGGCGAAAGAATGGAACGGAGCCCGGATTTATGACCCGAGAAGTGGATGTAGTTTTAAGATGAACGCCAAATTTATGGATGACGGACGGTTGAGGATAAACGGGAGTGTGATGGGAATCAGCGAGAAGGTGTATTGGAAAAAGATAAAATAGAGAGAGCAGACGGGCGATGAAAAACATACTCCTGATAAACGATGTTGTTGGCGGCAGCCACGTTGGAATGTGTGCCATGCTTCCGATTCTGACAAAGATGGGGCACAGCGTATTCAACTTGCCGACGGCATTGGTATCAAATACATTGGACTACGGAGATTACGAGGTGCTTGAGACCACAAAATACATGAGTGGGACAATAGAGGTGTGGAGACGTCTCGGATTTTCGTTTGACGGAGTTATAACCGGGCTAATGTTCAGTCCCCAGCAAGCGGCAGTGGTGAGAGAATACTGCAGGGAATTGAGAAACCAGGGCGCATTTATAATGGTTGACCCAATAATGGGAGACGGCGGAAGACCTTATAACGGAATTGGGGAGACCCAGATGAAGTTGATGCGGCAAATGATGGAGGTTTGTGACCTTGCCGTTCCCAACCTTACCGAGGCGTGTCTGCTTGCTGGAGTTCCGTATAAAAATGAGGGATTCAACAAATGCGAATTGATTGATATCCAACAGCGTATTCATAGACTTGGAGCCGAATCAATAGTTATCACGTCAGCTCTGATGGACGGCAAAAACTGTGTATCGGTAAGCGGATGGGACTGCTGCTGGAATGTGCCGTATAAGCAGTTGCCTGCGGCATTTCACGGCACCGGGGATATTTTTTCGGCTTTGCTGTTAGGAAGCCTAATGTCGGGTAAGGCATTGCGCGAGGCCACAGAGTATGCCATAAGCGTGGTCAGCAGTCTTATAGAACGGAATATGGGACAGCAGGATCCTTGCCGGGGAATACCGATAGAGGCTTGTCTGGATTTGATTTGACAAAATTGGGTTTATTGGTGCCAAAAGCCATCGTGGAGTTCCTCCACATTTGCTCCATAGTTGGTCCATGGTTGAGATATGGTTGATATATGTTTGATTCATGTTTTGGCCGTGGCATATAGGAGGCATATAGGAGGCACATTCGATATTTATTCGGGAGGATAAAGTGAAGGTTTGGTTGTAAAATATAAGACTTTATTTTACAATATTGTCTTCGGTTATGATGGCGGAGGTTATGGTGTTTGGTGTGGCGGAAGAAGTTGCGGTGCTGAGACGTATGTAGTTGTCTGTATAGCCATAGAGTTGCCCATCATGGTCTGTATGTTCCCAAAGGACTGGCCGGGAGGAGCCGATCTGGGAGCGATGGAAGGCGAGGAGAAGTTCGTCCGACAGGAGATGAAGGAGATTTGAGCGGCGATGCTGTTCCTGGGGAGGGATGGCAGGTTTTATCTTGAGAGCGGCAGTGTTTGGCCGTTGGGAGTATGTGAAAACGTGGAGGTAGGAAATAGGAATAGAGTGGAGAAAGGCGATGCTGTCTTCAAAATCCTGAGGACTTTCGCCGTTGAAAGCCGCAATAATATCGGCCGCAATGCAGGCATGCGGCATCGCCTGCTTTATGGAGAGAATGAGACGGGAGTATTCTGCAGTAGTATAACGGCGGCGCATAAGACGGAGAGTGTTGTCATTGGCCGCCTGAAGGGGGATATGGAAATGAGGCATGAAGGCGCGCGACCGGGCCACAAATTCAACCATCTTTGGGGTAAGCAGATTGGGTTCTATGCTGCTAATACGGTAACGAGGGATAGAAGTTTCGTTGTCAAGAATCTTCAAGAGGTCGAGTAGCGACTCACCGCGTTCCTGACCGAATGTACCGGTGTTGACTCCAGTAAGTACAATCTCATTGATACCAGACTGAGCGATGCGGTTAGCCGCCTGGAGGACTTGGTCGATGGTGGCGCTGTGGGCCCGCCCTCGAGCGAATGGGATGGCGCAATAGGAGCAAAAATAGTCACATCCATCCTGAATTTTAAGGAAGGCACGAGTGCGCTGTTCGAGGTTGTAAGCGATTGGGAAGATGCCGTCCTGGTGGTGTTTGGCAGGGAACTGCGCTGACTGCAGGATATAATCGGGCAAGAGATGTTTCGAGTCGTTCGGCAAGACTTTTTCCACACCAGGAATTAGGGAAAGAGTGCTAGCCGCGAGAGTGGCATAGCATCCTATTATAAAAATCTTGGCATTGGGATTAAGCCGGTGAGCCGAATGAATAGCCGTGCGGCATTTGCGTTCGGCGGTGGATGTAACAGTGCAGGTGTTTATGACATAGAAATCAGCCGGAGCCGGCCATTCGACAACGGAAAAACAATCACGGGGTAACTGAGCGAGGAGATGTGCAGTCTCGGCAAAATTAAGTTTACACCCAAGAGTGTGAGCGGCTAATGTAAACATCGGAGCAGAGAGAAGAGGCAATTATTCGCCAGGGATAACACCTTGCTGCTCATTGAAGCGAGCTTGTATAAGCTTGAGGCAGTCTTCGTCAGGAAATACGACAAATGAGGGGTTGGGGTTGAGTTTCAGAATATCACGGCCTTCGCTGTCTTTAGTAAGACCTTCGATGCACGATATAGCTGCGATTACCTTGTTTTTGCGATTGACATAGGAAAACAACTCATCGCCAAGACGCTGGTAGAGGTCGTCAGGATTTTCGGTAGCAGTAAATGACGAGCCATCAGTAAGGGTGACAAGGACCTTTTTGTTTTGCTGTCCCACAGGGACAAGGTAGGCAATGCGATAAATGCTGTAGTAGTGAGCCGTCTTGCCTTCCAGGATGAGAATCTTGCGATCAATAAAATAACCTTTCTGCCAAGTCTCGTCGATAGTTTTAAGTCCGTTAGAGTAATATATGCTATGGCCATCTTTGGCGCCTGCCACATAAGTGCACTCGTGCGAAAGGCGACCAAAATCGTCATATTCCTTAAGTTCTCCATCTAATACACCGTTGTTGTAGTTACCCGTGAGGTAGGCTTTTTCACCCGTAAGTTTCCACCAACGGCCTTGTTTTTTACCATCTTTCCAATACTGGACCTCTGCCGTGTCGCCTTTAGAAGTAAAGACCACATGCAAACCATCTTTGACTCCTACACGGTAGTTGGCGATTTTCACCAGGTTGCCTTTTTCACTGAAATAGCGCCACTCACCATCGCGATTGTGCTGGAAATACGAGCCCTGGGCTAGTTTCCTTCCTTTTTCGTCAAAAGCCTCATGGCTGCAACGTTTGCCATCTTCGCCCTCCCAAGTATTGCGGAGTCGAATGGTGCCATCGCCATAGTAGTATTCAAATACACCGACCTCTTTACCATCTTTGAAGTTCCCTTCAAAAATTTTATGGCCCTGTTTGTCCGTTTTTAACCAATGTCCCTGCTTACGACCTTGTTTATCTACAATATTTTGAGCGGTCACAGAAACGCCTAATAATATGAACGACAATAAGATAATGCGATATTTCATAATTTTGCCTATTTATTTCAAAAGGCAAAGATACAATATTTTTTTTAATTATGCGTTTTTTTATAGTGAAAACATATTTTACATATATAGCCATACTCCTATTGTCGCTATTTGGCAGAGCATTCATGCCAGAAACGATGGGTCAAGGATTATTGGAAGGATATGTAACAGATACTGAGAACAAGGCACTGGAGATGGTGACCGTGGCAGCAAAAAGCGGAGACCAAACGAAGAGCTGTACAACAGATGAGAAAGGATACTACAAAATCAATTTAGAGGAAGGGGAATGGACTATAATATTCAGACAAGCAGGTTTTCTAGAATTCCAACAGAAGATACAGATTAGTGCGGCTGGAAAGACATCGCTCAATTGTACACTAAAAACGACAAAGGAGGTAGGAGTGCTGAAAGCCGCCGAGGTAACCGCAGACAGGAGCGGGAGCGGCACATTTACCAGCATAGACCTCGAAAAGATTGAAAATGTAGCCGGACCCACCGAAGGAGTTGAAGCACTACTGAAAACCTTGCCCGACGTAGCCAGCAACAACGAGCTGTCATCACAATACTCAGTACGAGGAGGCTCGTTTGACGAGAACCTGGTGTATATCAACGGAGTAGAAATATATAGGCCACAGTTGGTTCGTAGCGGACAACAAGAGGGAATGAGCATTATCAATCCCGACATGGTTGACCATTTGATGTTCTCTCCAGGCGGTTTTGAATCGCGATACGACGACAAGATGTCATCGGTGTTGGACATTAGTTATAAACGGCCTAGAAAATTCTCCGCTAAACTTTCCGGCTCACTTCTGGGCGCATCGGCCTTCGTGGAAGGGACTGCCAAACGATTCTATTATTCAGCCGGATTCAGACAACACAGCAACCGATATATCTTTTCCACCCTCGACACCAAAGGACACTACAGCACATCCTATACCGATTTTCAAACGGTCATGGGATATTCTGTCAACGATAAATTAGACCTGACGTTCCTGGGAATATGGACTCGAAACCGATACAGCCTGATACCCGAAAGCCAAACCACAACGTTCGGCTCGTTTATGGAATCGCTGCAGTTAGACGTATATTTCGACGGGCAGGAACGAGACTCTTACAATACCCTGCTTGGTAGCCTAACCGCAGACTACCATCCTAACGAAGACTTCAACATCAAATGGAGTATCTCGGCTCAGCAAAACAACGAGAAAGAACTCTATGACATCCAGGACCAATATTGGCTGTACGAACTCGCCCTCGGTTCGGCCAGTGGAGAAGTAAACAAATTCGACCGTGGAGTCGGCACATTTCTGGAACACGCTCGCAACTACCTAAATACCGGCATATATAGCACCGAAGCCATAGCCACCCACTATGCCCGGCTGGGATCATGGAAATGGGGCATAAAGATGCAGATGGAGAGAATCCACGACCGAGTCAACGAATGGAAATGGGTAGATTCCGCCGGATACTCAATGCCACTCCCACGAGAGACATGGGGAGACTCTGCCAATATTCCATACACCCCACTGCTGCAGTTTGTGTGCAAAGCCGACAACACAATCTATAACGTAAGAGCAATGGCCTTTGTCCAACGCGAACTAAATTGGGTAACACGAAAAAACACCGACTTACGATTGCTTGCAGGCGTGCGCGCACAATACTATTCAATATTATCAGCCGGCACAATCCATTCCCAACCGTTGATTTCGCCCCGGCTCAATTTTAACATACGGCCCAACACAAAAGCACGCCTACTTTTCCGTTTAGCTGCCGGTGTATATCAGCAACCGCCATTCTACCGCGAGATGAGACGGCTGGACGGCTCACTCAACCTTGATCTCCATGCTCAACGCAGCTACCAGGCCATGCATTCCATAGACTGGGACTTTGCTCTATGGCACAAGCCATTCCGCCTCACAGCCGACATCTATTACAAATATATAGACAATCTGGTGCCATACACGGTAGAAAACCTGAGAGTACGCTATGCCGCACAAAATATTGGCACCGGATATGCCTACGGTCTAAGTTTGAGGCTCAACGGAGAATTTGTAGAAGGACTTGAAAGTTGGGCCAGCATATCGTTAATGCAGACCCGTGAAAAATGGTTCACCGACAGTTATGGCTGGACTCCACGCCCAACAGACCAATTGTTCTCATTCAAAATGTTTCTACAAGACTACCTACCCAAAATGCCTTGGTGGAGGATGAGTTTAAGTCTTGTGGTAGGAACTGGCACTCCCGTATCATTTCCCTATCAAGTCGACCGCTCACAAATCCATCGTCTACCCACCTATTTCCGCGTAGACTGGGGCAACTCCGTTCAACTTTCCCGGTTTAAAAAACTTGCAAACACCAAATTTTTCAGGACAATCGACGACATAGCCATAGGCATTGACATTTTTAACCTTTTCAATTACCACAACGTGGTTTCTTACCTATGGGTCGCCGATTACCAGAACACATACTATCCTGTACCCAACTACCTGACTGGCCGACAAATAAATGCGAAAATCACAATATCTTTCTAACATTACATCAATTATGGCAAAAAACAAACTTCTCCCCTCCCCTGCTACACTTTCCAGTTTACAACCCACCCAACACCACAACTCTGCCAATATTCCAATTTACTTGTTTCCTTCCTCGTCAGTAGATATTCTGAAGATAGATTTCATATTCGAAGCCGGCCCTGCCTATCAGAGCAAAAAACTCTGCGCCTCGCTCGTCAATTGCCTTATAGGAGAAGCGACCCTTCGCCATACTTCCCAAGAAATTGCCGAATACATAGACTCTCATGGCATTATACTAGATCGTCATACCGACACCTACACAGCAACGATATCCGTATACGTCCTAAGCAAGTTTGCCCTTGACTTCCTACCATTGCTCCACGAAATTATAACCGAACCTCTTTTTACGCCTACAGATCTGCAGGTAGTACTCTCGAAAAGGAAACACGTATTACTACTTGCACAACAAAAGACAGCCTCAGTGGCACGCAATATATTCTATAAAAACATATATGGAGAGGAACACCCCGAAGGCCGCTATGCCATTCCCGAAGATGCAGACAAAATTACCATTGACGACATAAAAGAATTTCATAAGAGATTCTATACCACAGAAAATCAGAGTATCACCATTTCCGGAAACTTTAGTGACACTTTTCTTGCCACATTCACAGAACTATTTTGTACCACAAATACCCTGTCAAATCCGCCATTAAGACAACTATCTTCTTGTGATTTCCCAATTCCTACTACTTTCGAGCACAGACTGACAGAGGAAATACCAACCGCCGTACAGACCACCTTACGACTGGGATTTAGATTAGACAACGACTGGGATTCTCCCGAATATTACCGATTTCTAATTCTTTCCACCATTCTCGGTGGATATTTTGGGTCTCGACTCATGTCCTCGATACGAGAAGAGAAAGGCTACACCTACGGCATAAGATCATCCCTGCTACTTATGCGCGGAACCAATGCATTTTTCATTGCCTCCGATGTCGATGGAGCAAGAGCATCCGAAGCCCTAAGCGATATTTATAAAGAAATTCACCGACTTACAGAAGAAGCGCCCACACAGGAAGAGCTCGATTTGGTAGTCAATTATCTGGCAGGGGACTTCCTCCGCTCAATTGACGGCATTTTCGAACGTGCCGAACGATTCAACACAATGCGAGCCCTCCTTGTAGATGACAGATATACCAATCACCTCATATCAACACTAGATACCATAACACCTATACACATTCTGGAACTAGCCAATCAATTCTTCACTCCCGACAAATTTACCGAAGTAATAACCGGTAACCTCGACTCATTCTCCAAATAGTAACGTAATGACATCAACCGTCCGACTATTTCTCGCTCTCCTGCTCCTATTGGCGCCTATAAAAGCCATCTCGCAGCAACTGCTTGGTGTAGAGGATTTCTCTAAACTCTTAATTGATTATAATAATGGGGCAGCCTCGCTGCCACGAGGGTGGGATGAAGAATTCATATTTTCCGACTCTATTGGACTTTCCTGCCAAGTAGCAATGCTTGGCAAAACTGGAGCACTCTGTCGTGGACGACTTGCAGCCGTAAGATTAGAAGAAGGGAACTTCTCTCTACAATATTATATGTATGACGAGCGGCTTGCCGTTGCCTTCGAACAATCACTTGCCGATGAAGGATACACTATGGTTGAGACTGCGGAGAACCTCTTTTCAGAAGAGCGAACCTATAGACGATCCCCCTATGATAGGTGTATTCGGTTTGTCCGCATACAAAATACTGCCCGATATAACGAACCCGAGCGGTTATGGATTGCCACAACGGGAGACTTCCGCTGTGGTACCACTCAAGGGTTTCAATACTGCACCTCTATTGACCACAAAGGTTTTAGTCATACTTATTCAACAGAAGGAGACAAGATACAAGGTCCATACCGGATATTCGACACACTAGGACACCTGGTATTTTCTGTCACATACGAAAACGGACAAGCAGAAGGCGAGGCATACCACTACACTTCAACCGGAGAGACTTATATTATCGAGCGATATGCCAACGACCTTCTACACGGCGAACGTCAAGTCCTCTCACCAAGCGGAAGTGTGCTTTCAAGGGAACTATGGACAATGGGCTGGAATACCCGCCATGAGGAAGGCAAAACCATAAGCCGCTTTACATACCATAACCGAGCCAAACAATGGAAGGATAGTGTCGTGCGAATATTCGACTCACACGATAGACTATTAGAAGAACACTTAACCACTACTACCCCGTCACAAGTCCGACTTTCACACAAAGTATATAAAACTTATAAAGATACTTCACTTATTGTATTTGCAGAATACACAACAATACAACAGCCCGCGTCTGCCTTCAGTGAGAAATACGCATGGATGCGAGTCCTCGGTATCACCGAAGGTGCACTATACGACACTGTTCGTACTTTATTAAGCAACGAGCTCAAAAACACCAACGACAGCCTATTTCGAGACTCCCTCGCCAACGGTTGGACCATAGACTACAGTTACGACAGCAACGGGCAACCCACCCAAAGAATAATACGATCATATATACTCGGACATCTCGAAGCCATGAGAGTTTTCGCAGGAACGGGCGAAAAGATGCCTCTACATCACTCTGCCGCATTCCGCGGCAACCTCTGCGTGATCCGTGACAGCAAAGGTAAAATCACCGCTAAAGGCTCAGTGGCAGGTGACAAGAAACACGGCAAGTGGCAGTATTTCTCCGACCCTAAAAACAAAAAGCCTTATATTCAATGTTTCTACCACTACGGGGAGCTTGACAGCCTATACACGCAAACACTCTCCTTTGATTCTGCCACAGACTCTTGGACCCCAATAAAGCTCCAATGCCACTATAGCCGCGGCACTCTACACGGAGAATATCTGCTTGCCGACCAAAACAAGAGGGTTATTAGTCAAGGCAATTATCTCTTCGGAAAAAAGGAAGGATTATGGAAAGAAGCTGACTCATCATACACATGGACCGCCAACTATAAAAATGGTCTCCGTGACGGCATCCAATCGTTATACACAACATCAGACATACTTTTCCGACAAGCAACATTCTCAAACGACATCTTACTCTCAGTCTCCGAATTCGACACTACCACCAATGGAGTCATTTCTCAATACAAGATACAACGAACAAACCAAGGGACTTTTTTGCAACATGGCACAGTGACTAACGATACAATAAGGCTCCTTACCTATCGCATACCGCAACATCTTGTCATCGCCACTGCAAATCCTCACACACTCGATTCAATCATATCTCACACTTATACCGACGGGGCTGTGCTCGTCGGGTCTGCTTCCGACTCCACCAAGGTATATATAACAGGCACACTCTTACGCGATAGACATATTGGGACTTGGACATATACCGATTACGACCAAGAAGTCATTCTGCAAGTTGACTATGACCGTAACCATCCCGACATTATACGACGCGAATTTTACAGAGATCTCAATAGGCAGCCCTATTCAGGTCCTTACACTTTTCATGGAGACCTCCTCTATAACACTAAATTTACACCTGAGTTTCGCCAAATAGATAACGGGGAACGCATTGGAGGTTTCGGCAAAGCCACACACTAATACTAATAAGAAGAGGCACTTTTTGAGTGCCTCTTTTATGTCTGTCATATTTAATCTTATACTTGTTTAAGGGTGTATGAAATGGCGCATTTGTTGTTGTAATTGCCTTTGGCGCCGCTCCAATTCGATGTTGCGATGGAGTTCCTCAAGTTGTTCAGGAGTGAGAATTGCATCCATCTTCATCTTTATACGATACTTTTCTTGGTCAATTTTTGCATAGAGAGCCGACCTCTGACAATAAAGAGGGAAGAGATCGTCACTGCGGTCTCCCGCCATACGATAGTAGATCATAATACTCTCGTGCAACTCCTTCATTTCTCGACGGTAGCCTTCTATGGTGGTGCGACCTTCGGCTGCAATCTTCTTAAGTTCTGCCTTCTGTTTGTCACTGAGATTGGTTACGAAACGGGAAATATCAGGAGGAGAATAGGGACGTTCATAATTCTCGGGTTCCTGCGCCATTCCCAAAGGCATAACAACCAATAGTAATACTACCAACGCTAAAATATTCCTTATGTTTTTCATCAGACTACTCGGAATCAAGAATAATACAAAAGCCAATAATAATTCAGTTACTATTCGTCCAAACCCAAGAGGATGTCAATATCGTCGGGATCGTAATAGACCACATCGGCAGGCGGATTGCTATAGACTGCACTAATAAATCCGCTGAGGCGAGAGTTGTCTGCGCCCTTGGCTTGAGAGGGGCTTCCGTTGCCTACCATCATAACGAGGACTGCAACAGCGGCTGCTATCGAGCCTGTGGCTCCTATGGTCCAACCAATGCGGCGATGCGTACGCACGGCCTGACGATGCTTTTCCTCTGCTATTTCCACACCTTCCATCACAGCGTCCACCACATCTATTGTGTGGGGGTAGCGGAGGTCTTTGATTTCTGTGAGCATTTGCTCTAATTCTGTATTTTTCATTGTGTCAACATTTTTCTTAAGTTATTCTTGGCTCTGAAGATCAGGCTTTCAACTTTCGAAAGGCTCCAATTCATCTCGGCTGCTATATCGTTATATGACTTGTCTTCGAACGCGAAGAGCACCAAGGCCGTCCGTTGTTCCTCATTCAGGTGGAGGAGTGCAGCCTGTAACTGCTGCATCTTCTCGTTATGGATGATGGCTTCTTCGGCATTGCGGTCTTCGCTTCTGACATCGAACTGTACTTCGTCGTCTTCAGGCACTATCCTCTTTTGCCTCGCCAACATCTTTGACACCACGTTTACGGTTATCCTGTATATGAATGTACTCAGCTTTGATTGGTTGCGAAAACGCGGTAGCGCTGTGTACAATTCGACGAACACCTGCTGTGTGACCTCATCCACCTCCAATTTGTTGCCGCAGAGCTTGTAGCACAGGTTTGCGACATTTGCTTGATGCTCCTTCACAATTTCGGCAAAGCGTTCGCGGTTACCGTTCAGTATGTCCTGTATGAGTTCCTGTTCGCTCACTTGTCATTATATTTGTACGCTAAACTTGCGTTTTATTGCACATTTTATAAAATATTTTTTTATTTAGCACGGAAAAAGATGTTCAGAGGCACGCCGTGGAAGTCCCACATTTCACGCATCCTATTCTCTACGAAGCGTTTATAGGGATCACGGACATATTGTGGAAGGTTGCAGAAAAAGACGAACTGCGGATATGCTGTGGGCAATTGCGTAATATATTTTATTTTCACCCACTTGCCCTTGACCGAAGGAGGCGGATTTTGCTCTTTCACTATGGGCAGAAGCATCTCGTTGAGCTCTGCGGTAGGGATACGGCGACTGCGGGCTTCGCGCACGGCTTTTGCTGTCTCGAGCACTTTATATATCCGCTGTTTGTTAATTACAGATGTGAAAACAATAGGCACATCGTCAAAGGGGGCAATGCGGCTCTTGAGCAGTTCTTCGAACTGTTTGTGGGTGTGGGTGTCCTTTTCCACAAGGTCCCACTTGTTGACCACTAAAACAACACCTTTATTGTTGCGCTGTATAAGAGAGAAAATGTTAAGGTCTTGCTGTTCGAGGCCTTGTGAGGCGTCGAGCATAAGGATACAGACATCGCTGTTTTCTATTGCCCTTATGCTGCGCATCACGGAGTAGAACTCGAGATTTTCCTCAACCTTGCTTTTCTTACGCAGACCTGCCGTATCTACAAAGTTAAAGTCGAAGCCGAACAGGTTGTAGTGGGTAAATATGCTGTCGCGGGTAGTTCCTGCGATAGGAGTTACGATATTGCGTTCCTGCCCCGTTATAGCGTTAATAAAGGAACTCTTCCCTACGTTAGGACGTCCGACCACGGCAATACGGGGAAGGTCGTCTGTCGGTTCGGTTGTGCCTTCGTCGAAATCGGCCACAACTGCGTCAAGGAGGTCGCCCGTCCCACTACCGCTAATACCTGCGATAGGGTAAATCTCGCCCAATCCTAAGGAGTAGAACTCAGACACATTGTTTACCACATTGCTGTCATCTACCTTATTGGCCACGAGCAGCACTTTTTTCTTGCACTTGCGCAGCATTGCAGCCACATCCTCGTCCATAGGAGTCAGTCCCTCACGCACATCGACGAGGAAGAGTATTACATCGGCTTCTTCGACGGCGAGTGCCACTTGACGACGTATTTCCTGCTCAAAAGTGTCGTCGCCCCCCATCACATAACCGCCCGTATCGATTACCGAGAACTGCTTGCCGTTCCAATCGCTGTGTCCATACTGACGGTCACGAGTTACGCCGCTTGTGCTGTCCACTATGGCCTGACGGCTTGCGGTAAGACGGTTAAAGAGAGTGCTCTTCCCCACATTAGGACGTCCGACTATTGCTACTATGTTGCTCATTTTGTATTGATTAATGCCTGAGTTATTAAATATGGGTTGTTTCTACCACGTAGCGCCCTTTTTTACCAACCACTGCTGAGCCTTCTTGTTGCCGAGTTTGGCGGCCTTCTTGTATGAGTTGAGTTCCCGTTGGGCATTGCCTTGCCGTTGGTAGAGTTCCGCCATCAGACAGTACGTTTCGTGGTCCTTTGCGTTGATCAGGACTGCTTTCTGATAGGCGTGAAGAGCTTTGGGGTAGTCGCCTTTGTCGGAATATGTCTTGCCCATGCCCTTAAAGCCATTAGGGTCGTCGGGGGCTATGCGAGTGGCTTTTTTGTGGTAGGCGATGGCTCGGTCGTAGTCGGCCTTGCTGTTGTATATCTCGCCCAAGCGGTTGTATGCCTTGACATAGAGCGAGTCCATGTCTATAATTGTCTCATAGCACGAAATGGCCTTTTGTTTTTCGCCCTTCAACATATACGCCCAACCCATACAATAATATAGTTTTACGCTCTTGGGTTCCTTTTGCAGTCCTTTGCGGAGTTGGATGAGGGCGCTTTCATAGTTGTTGCGGAGGCAGAACATGGTGCCAAGGTTGGCGTAAGAGTCGATATTGTCGGGATTTTGAGCAAGGGCTTTTTTGAAGTAGGAGATCGCATCGGCATCGTTGCCACGGTTATAGGCGATGATGCCTGCCACGTTGTAAGGACGGTCATCCTTGGGGTCGGTTTCTTGAGCCCTTTTAGCCCAAGTGAGAGCGTTGGTGTGGCTTCCCCGCGAGTTAAAGACCAAGGCCATAGAGGCCATGGCGCTTGCTGATTTGGGGTTGAGCTCTATGGCTTTTTGTGCTGCCTGTTCGGCGCCGTCGAAGTCTTCGAGTTCTGTGAGGCAGTAGGCGAGATGTTCATAGGCTACGGCGGAGTTTGCGTCGAGAGAGACGGCCTGACGGAAGAGGTCTACGGCTCGACGGTACATCTCTTTCTTCTCTACGAGTTTGGCGAGTGCGATGTATGCGTCGGCTCCTGCGGAGGGAAGCGCAACGGCGTTCTCGTAGTAGCCTTGTGCGAGGTCGGGGAGTTTTAGTTGCTCGGCATTGCGACCTTTAGCCATAAGACTTGTATAGAGAGTGTCGGGCTCGTCCTGTGCATAGGCAATCACGCTTGACAACAAGGAGAGGAATAGTGCCGATATGTATAATGTTTGTTTCATTGTGTGACTTGATACGGGATTTGAGCGAGGGTGTCGTTCCTATATATCAAAGATATGGTTGAGACGTGTTTGCTATATGTTTTCTTAATTGCAGGTTAATATCAACTTAATATCAAGTTCGTGTTTCGTTCGTGTTTTGTTTATGTCGGGAACGGTTCTATTTTGAGAACTCTTCGAGGGCAGCTTTGTAAGTGTTGTCAACGTGGCGCATCACACGGTAGTAGTATTCCGAGCCATAGAGGAACTTGGCCACTTGGGCCTTGAGAATTTCGTGCTGATAGGCAGCGGTGTGGGCAACGCGTTCGGGTTCGGATGCTTCTTTTTCGAGGTCACGCTCTATCTCTTTGGACTTGGCGTATGCTTCCATTTCCGCATCGAGGTTATAGGAATCGTAGCGAGCGAGGAAATCTTCGAAGGTTATGTTGGAGAACTCGTGTCTATGCTTGTTGGCCCAAATGAGCGGAAAGTCGGAGATGACACCCTTTTTGCGGAGTTGGAGGTAGTAGTCGGTGAGATGGGTGGTGTCCATAGGCACGAATCGGTCGGGGACGATTCCGCCACCGCCATAGACGGCACGACCTTTGTCGGTATGATAGACAAGGGTAGAGTCGATGTGGATAGAGTCGGCAGAGACGAGTTCGCCATGGCTGTAGCGTTGCGATATGTCGTTGCGATAGGCGTCGGAACCCTTGTCGTAAGGTTTTTGGATGCAACGTCCCGAAGGTGTATAGTAGCGTGCGGTGGTCAGGCGAATCTGAGAACCGTCTTTAAGGTTGAACACTTTCTGAACCAATCCTTTTCCGAAGGAGCGACGACCGACTATGGTGCCTCGGTCGTGGTCCTGTATGCACCCCGAAAGGATTTCGCTTGCCGAGGCGGAGTTCTCGTCAATCATCACCACGAGTTTGCCCGAACGGAAGGAGCCGCGACCGTTGGTCTTGAAGTTCTGCCGTTTCTGAGCACGTCCTTCGGTGTAAACTATCAGATTGTTTGCGGGAAGGAATTCGTTGGCGAGAGAGGTGGCGATGTCGAGGTAGCCGCCCGTATTGCCACGCAAGTCGAGGAGCAGAGCCTTCATTCCCTGACGACGGAGGACATCGATTGCCTGATGGACTTCGCTCGCACTTGTACGGGCAAAGCGAGAGAGGGAGATATATCCTATGGTGTCGTTGACCATGAAGTAGTTTTCAACCGAGCGGATGGGGACACGGTCACGGACGACGGCGAAGGTCTCCGTAGTGCCGTTGAGGTGCAAAACTGTGATATTGACAGTTGAGCCTTTCTCACCCCTAAGGTGGTTGGACACGAAGGTGTTGTTCACCGAATCGCCCACAGCGGGCTTGCCATCAATGGCGGTAATCTTGTCGCCTTTCGAAAGACCCGTCTTCTCGGAAGGGCCTCCCTTGATGATATCCACGATGACGATAGTGTCGCTTAGGATTTGGAAGGATATTCCGACACCTTCGAAATTGCCTTGGAGGTTCTCGTTGGCACGCTGAACGTCACGTGCTGCGATATAGAGGCTATGAGGGTCGAGTTTGTTGAGCATAGCCTTGATTGCCTCTTCGCTGATAGAGTTGAGGTCGGGCGATTCGACATACCTCTCCCCTATCAGTTGCCACACCTCGTGGAAACGGTTAATCGCCACCGTGGTGTCAGCCTTACGGCTACGTTTGTGTTTCTGAGCATCGGCAGGAGTTGCGGCGAAGAGCAACGCAACAAGCACTAACAAGGGAAAGTATTTCATAGACTATATGTTTTTTCGGTGTAACGTACTGCGTTGATGAAGATTTGTGACTTACTTGTCCTCGGCGGCGGCAAGGATGGCAGCCAACTGTTCCTCGGGAGTGTTGAACCCTGCGTCGAACATTTCTACGCTGCGCTTCAGGTCTTCGGTGAGCGGGTGGTTGGGGTAGTCGGCGATCAACTGCTGATAGGTAGTCTTTGCGTCGTCGTAGCGTCCCATCTGCTCCAAAGTCTGCCCTTTCTGAATAAGGCAGTCGGACAATTGCTCGAAGCCGCTGTATTCGAGAGCTCGGTCGAAGAAGGAGAGGCTGCGCTCGTATTCGCCCACTATTTTTGCCACACATCCTGCCTTGTAGAGGTAGTTGGGAGCCAACGAGTCTTCACCCCATTGGTCGGCAAACGACTCATAATAGCCGATGAGACTGTCGGCGACTTGTTTGTCGTTGATGTAGTCGAGACCCATCGGGTCGTGCTGACCTTCGAAAGCCTCAATGACGGCAACCTGTTTGTCGCGTTTCTGCTGCTGCGAGGTGCAGGCTGCCAAAGTTATAAGAGTACCTGCCAAAAGGAGAACCATCGGCAGTTTCATCCTGTAGAGAGTCTTCACTTTTCCGTTCATAACGTTGTTTATCTTGCGTTTAATCATCGTTTTGCGTAATGGGCTAAGCCTGTCGGTAAACACTTTGCCCTCGAGGTGGTCAATCTCGTGCTGAGCTATACGTGCAGTCATACCGTGGAGTTCTTCGGTGCGGAGGTTGAAGTCGGCGTCGTAATATTTGACTATGATACCTTCGTTTCTCAGGACGTCCTCGTGGATGTCGGGAATAGAGAGACAACCTTCGTTGAAGTACTCCTTGTCGCCGACAAACTCCAATATCTCGGGGTTGATCATCACAAGTTCTATTGCTTGGTCGGCATATTTCTTAGTTTCTTCGTCATAGGGATGGTAACCGATGGTGAGAAGGCGAATGGAGAGTCCGATCTGAGGAGCTGCGAGACCTACGCCGTCGGCTTCATACATCGTCTCAAACATGTCGCCAATCAGTTTCTTGAGGTCGGGATATTCAGCGGTAATCGGTTCCGCCACTTTGCGCAACACAGGGTTTCCGAGAGGTATTATTGGATATATCATCGTGTTAGAGTGTTATATTCTTTGCATATAGGATTGCAGGATGACGGTGGCAGCGACGGTGTCGATGAGAGCCTTGTCCTGCCGTTTCTTTTTCTTCAGCCCGCTGTCAATCATCGATTGGAAAGCGATTTTGGAGGTAAAGCGCTCGTCTTCACGCTCAATGGTTTTGTCGGGAAAGAGTTCTGTGAGTTTCTTCACGAACGGCTCGATGAGTTGAGCCGATTCGGATGGGGTATTGTCCATGTGCTTAGGCTCGCCTACAACTATCACATCCACCGCCTCGCGGGAGAAGTAGTCTTTGAGCCACTGCATGAGTTTAGGGGTTTCGACGGTGCAGAGACCCGTGGCAATGATACGCTCGGGGTCGCTTACAGCGATGCCTGTGCGTTTCTTTCCGTAGTCTATTGCCATGAGTCTGCCCATTGCGATATGTCGTTGCTGACTTTTTACCCTAATTTGTAGAGAAAGCGGAACTTTTGTTCCGCTTTCCTACTTGTGGTCCCTCTTGGGCTCGAACCAAGGACCCACTGATTATGAGTCAGTTGCTCTAACCGACTGAGCTAAGGGACCTAATTTCTCCCGTTTGAAATCGAGTGCAAAGATACGAAGTTTTTTTTTATTGACAAACTTTTTTGTTATTTTTCTTCAATTTTTTCTTTTTCCTTGCCTTCCCGCTTTACAAAAAGAGCCAAAGCGACGGTCTCATATACGAGATGAACCACATAGCAGACGCTGAATGCTATGAGAGCTATTTTGGCGTTGTGGGGGTCTTTGAGGTGGGTGAACATCCAAATGCCTATGACCATGAGGTGGAGGAAGAGTACGCCCATGGTGATGCCGAGGAAGTTTTTGATGAAATCCCTCGGCGACTTGCGCATGCTTGCCACTATCGCCCAATGCTCCAAGCCTGTAATCACGCCGAAATAGAGCGCTATTATGGGCATTATCATCAGGAACTCGCCGCCGCACCACAGGAGGGCAAAACTTGCCAAGACAAGGACTGCGGTGAGTGCCAAAAGGGAAATATAGTATCTCTTCATGGTTTACTGTTGGCTATTCGCAGAAACGTATTGTCTCTTTGGTGGTAAATTTCTCGCAGTAATGGCACTTGAGTTTGAGGTTCTCTTTGTCCACCACGTCGAACTTGGTAGGCACCACTTCGGCATTGGTAATGCACTTGGGGTTGGCGCAGCGTACGAAGTTTTCAATATGGTCGGGCATTTCGGCTTCGATTTTTTCCACCACTTCGTAGTTTTTAATGGTTATAATGGTTGCCATTGGTGCCACGAGGGATATTTTGGAGAGTTCTTCTCGGGTGAAGTATTTGTTTTTTACTTTTATGATACCTTTGCGGATGAACTTCTGACTACCGAGGTAGTTACCGATGAGGACTTCGTCTTCGTATTTTTCGAGTCCGAGGATGTGTGCCACTTGGTAGACTACGGTGGTAGGTATATGGTCTATTACCGTTCCGTTTTCGATACGGGGAACTACGAGTTCTTTCTTGCTGTCCATGTTATTCTAATTGAAAATTGAGAATTGAAAATTGAAAATTGTGACCTGTGAACCGTGAACTGAGGATTATCTTACGCCGAGGATTGCTGCCATAAGAGCCTGACGGACATAGACGCCGTTTTGGGCTTGGCGGAAATAGTAGGCGTAAGGAGTCTTGTCCACGTCGACGGTGATCTCGTTGACTCTCGGCAGCGGGTGGAGCACTCGCATGTTGTCCTTGCAGCCTTTGAGCATGTCGGCGGTGAGGATGCAGGAGTCTTTAACACGTTCGTATTCCATGGGGTCAGGGAAGCGTTCGCGCTGCACACGGGTCATATATATGATGTCGGCGACGGGGACCACGTCTTTGATGTCGGTATATTGGTAGTATTTGAGACCTGCGTTCTTGACGCTCATCTTCACGCTGCTCGGGAGTTTCAGCTCTTCGGGACTGACGAGGTGGAAGGTGGCGTTGAAGTTGCACATGGCCTGCACGAGGCTGTGAACCGTTCTGCCGTATTTCAGGTCACCGACACAGGCGATGTTGAGGTTGTCCAAGCGACCCTGAGTCTTGCGGATGCTGTAGAGGTCGAGCATACACTGTGTGGGGTGTTGGTTGGCGCCGTCGCCTGCGTTGATGACGGGGACTGTGCTTACCTCGCTTGCATAGCGGCTGCTACCCTCTTTGGGGTTACGCATCACGATGAGGTCGGCATAGGAGGAGACCATCACGATGGTGTCGTGCAGCGACTCGCCCTTTTGGACACTTGTGCCACCAGGGTCCGAGAATCCGATGATTCTCGCCCCCAATTGGTTCGCTGCACTCTCGAAGGAGAGCCTTGTCCTTGTGGAGGGCTCGAAGAAGAGAGTTGCGACGACCTTGTCGCTCAGGATTTTCTGTTTGGGGTTCTTCTCGAACTCCTCGGCGATGTCCAACACCTCGATGTACTCGTCTTTCGAGAAGTCGGTGATGCTGATTAGATTACGACCTTTTAATGTGCTCATATTGTGTATTTTTTATTTCTTTTCCACGTAACATTTCCGATTGCAAAGATACGTATATTCTTTCATTCGTAGAAAAAAACTTTTCAACCGAGTGTTCATAAATCCTTCTTACCCTCTAAGGCAGGGGCGAAGGAGGGGTTGATGGCGAGGGCTTTGTCGTAGTATTCTGCCGCCTCGCTTTTGTTGCCGTTGAGGGCGTAGGCGCAGGCGAGGTTGGCGAGGGCTTCGATGTAGTTGGGGTCACACTCCACCGCCCTTTTCAGGTACTCGATAGCCTGAGGGTAGTCGCCATAGTGGAACATCTCGATGTAGCCGAGGTTGTGCCAAGCGTAGGGGTTGTTGGCGTCGAGGTCCAAGAGGTTCTTGTAGTGTTCCTCGGCTTTCTCCATCTTGCCTTGGTTTTGGTAGAACATCGCCAACGAGTAAAGGACATTGGTGTTGGAGGGGTCGAGACGGAGGGCAGTGGCGAGGTATTCGAGAGCCAAGGGGTTGCCGCGGTCGGCGTATTCGTTGCCGAGTTCCTCGTAGGCACGGGGATAGTCGGGGTAGAGGTTGGTGAGTTTGCGGAAGTAGGACGCTGCCTTTGCCGTGTCTCCCGTTTCCTTGTAGATAAAACCTTTCAGTTCGAGAGCTGTTCGGTTGTTAGGGTCGGCAGCCGTCACCTGACTGAGGTGGTCCATCGCACGGTCGTAGTCTTTCGAATAGAAGGCGATTTCGCCGAGTTTCAGCCACGCCTCGCGGTCGTTCTTGTCCATCTGCGTGACACGCTCGATTGCGGAATAGGAACCGTCCATGCGTCCGAGGCGGAAATAGGTGTCGCCCAAAAGCATAAAATATTCCTTCTTGCCGTCGTCGAGGGAAGTGGCCTTCTCCAAGTCGGCGATTGCCTCGTTGTAGCGTTCGAGGTTCACATAGACCTTGGCGCGCTCATAGAGCAGGTCGGCGTCCTTCGGCTTCTTCTTTATCTTGATGTCGAGGACTTCCAAACGCTCGCTGTCGCTCATCGTTTCCGACGGTTTCTTGCCGCCACAAGCGACTGTGCCGAACATCAGCGTCACCGTCACCACCGTCACCGCAATCTGTCTTAACAATATTCTATTCATATTCCTTATTATATACATATCTATATTATATATAGTCTCCACAGCTTATATCTGACTCTACTCCTTTTGCTCCCCTTTTGCTCTCCTTCTGTTCACCTTTTGTGCAACAACCACATTACTACTACCATTAACCAACCATTAACCAACCTTTACTCAACCTTTAACCAACCTTTAACCGTTCCACTTCCTGTTCCACTCCTTTTTTGAACTCTTCGTAGCCTTCGAGCCGCAGGAGTTCCCTTGCGCGGCTTTCCACGACGCCCAAACTCCTGTAAGCCAAGCACCAATACTCCTTCATCTTGCGCACACGGGGTTGGTCGGCGGGGAAGACACGGACAATCTCGTCCATCAAGTCCTGCACCATGTCGGCAGCCCTTTTGCGGCTGTCGCACTCCTCGCCTCTTATCTTCAACGGCAGGGAGGGATCGTAGAGGACTCCGCGGCCAATCATGACGTCATGTACGCCGAAGCGTTGGACAATGGAGTTGTAATCCTCGGCGGTGCAGATGTCGCCATTGTATATGACCTTGTGGCGCAAGCGTTTGAGGCATTCGCCGAAGCGCTGAAGGTCGGGGGTTCCGCCATACTGCTGCTTGCCCGTTCGGGGATGGATGGTGACGCTCTTCAGGTCGTAGGCGTTGAGGACGTCTATCACCCTTTCCGACTCGTCGCCGCTTCGGTGCCCGATCCTCATCTTCACGCTCAAAGCCACTCCCACCCTCGCGGTGACGTAGCGCAAGACCTCGTCGATCTCGTCGGGGAAAGGGAGTATGCCGCTGCCACGGTGCTTGGCGGCCACCCGCCGCATGGGGCAGCCGATATTCCAATTGACTTCGTCGTAGCCCAACTTCTGCAAACCTTCCGCCATCACCACAAACTCTTCCTTTTCCTTGCCCAAGAGCTGCGGCACCACCCGCATGCTTCCCACGTTGTTCTCGGGCAGGACGTCGTCCAACTGCTCGTCGCTCGCCACCGTGCCGTGGGTCAGCGACAGGAACGGCGACACCGCATAGTCCAACGCCTTGGGGAAATGCCGCTCATAGACTCTACGGAAGAGCACTTCGGTCAATCCCTGCATTGGGGCGAGAATGAGCATGGGAGAGTTTTGAGTTTTAAGTTTTGAGTTATGAGTTATGAGTTCTAAGTTGTGAGTTATAAACTGACCACTATTTCACTGAGAGTACTTCAATTTCGAGGACCAAGGGGGTGTAGGCTTGCACTATGGGCTGAGCGCCCTGCTCGCCGTAAGCCATGGACGAGGGGATGAGGAGAGTGAGTTTGGATCCCTCCTTCCTGCCGTCCAAGCCGACCATCCACCCCTCGATGAGGGCGAGGTCGCCTACCTTGTAGGTGAGCGGCGAATAGCCTTTGCCTGCCACAACCGACTTCTCGGCTTCCGCCACCGACTTCTTGCTCGTGTCGAAGAGGAATCCGTCGATAGTGCGGCAGACGTAATCGACCGTGACGGTCTTGCCTTTCTTCACCGCCTTGCCTTTGCCCTGCTCGGTGACCAACGCCATGACGCCCCCTTTCAGCTCCACCCACGGACCCGAGTGGTTGTTGAGGTACATCTCGATGAGATGGGGCTCGGCGGCTTTGCGTTGGCGCACCTCCGCCAAATACTGTTCCTGCTCCAACGCCAAGTCGTTGGGAGTGAGGATGTCGTCGATTTTCAGGGTATAGAAAAGCCTCATGCCTTTGCCTGCCACATAGGAGGAGGGCATCTGCTCGGGGGTGACGTATTTAGCCATCTCGTCGGCACTCACGCCGAAGACCGCCACGTCGCCACGGTGCATCAGGAGGAGACCCTCGGTGAGGTCGCCGCCGAAGGTGTAGTTGCCCACCTGAGTGAGGCGCTGAGGCTTGCCGCTGTTGCTCATAAGGGTGTCGCCTTCGAAGACGAGAGTCATCTCGCCCACGACAATATCGCCCCTCTGCACCTTCTGAGCGGCGGGATTGGACTTCTCGAAACGGTACATGAGACCGTTTTCGGTGATGTCGAAAAGACGTTTTTCCTGAGCGGAGGCAGTCAACGCCATGCCCGCCACAAGGGCTATCACTGCTAATATTCGTTTCATATCTGTCTGCGCTATCTGATTAGTAATTGTGACCACTAACATCCGAAGGCTTTCAGCTGAGCCTTGAGGGCTTCAATCTTCTGTTCGGCGTCGGCTTTCTTCTTGCGCTCGTTGTTGACCACCGCTTCGGGGGCTCCGTTGACGAACTTCTCGTTGGAGAGCTTCTTCATGACGCTCGCCAAGAAGCCTTCGGCGTAGGCGAGTTCCCCTTTCAGTTTCTCGACCTCGGCAGCCACGTCGATGTTGGAGCTCATAGGCACGTAGTATTCGGTGGTGCCGACCATGAGGCTCACCGCTCCGTCCATCTTCTCTTCCACCGCCTCGATTTTGCCCACGTTGGCGAGTTTCATGACGATGCCGTCGAACTGCGAAGGATGCTGCCCTTTGACGTAGAGGTCCAAGGACTCCTTGGGCGACAAGCCCTTGCTGTTCCTGATGCCGCGGACTCCTGCTATGAGTTCACGGGTGCGGTCGAAGTCGTCGAGCATCCGTTGGTCGTAGAACACGCTCATCGGGTAGTGCTGCAGCATGATGGTGGCGCTTTCGCAACGTTCTTTCAGCAGGTGCCATATCTCCTCGGTCACGAACGGCATGAAGGGGTGCAGGATGCACATGAGGCGTTCGAAGATGCCGAGAGTAGCCGAGTAGGTCTCACGGTCTACGGGCGAGCCGTAGGCGGGCTTCACCATCTCGAGGAACCACGAGCAGAAGTCGTCCCACACAAGTTTGTAACTCTTCATGAGAGCCTCGCTGAGACGGTAGTGGTCGAAGTCGTATTCTATGCCTTCCAAGACAGCCGCCATGCGCTGTTCCATCCATTGGATGCTCTTGGCGTTGTCGTCGCTCTGCTGCAGTTCGTCGCTCACCGTCCATCCTTTGACCAAACGCAGGGCGTTCCAAATCTTGTTGGCGAAGTTGCGTCCCTGTTCGCAGATGCTCTCGTCGAAGGGGAGGTCGTTGCCCGCAGGGGCGGTGAGGAGCATTCCCATGCGCACTCCGTCGGCGCCGTATTTTTCAATCAGTCCGATGGGGTCGGGGCTGTTGCCGAGGCTCTTGCTCATCTTCCTGCCGAGCTTGTCGCGCACTATGCCTGTGAAATAGACGTGCCTGAAGGGCACCTCTTTCCTGTATTCCTCGCCTGCCATAATCATCCTTGCCACCCAAAAGAAAATGATGTCGGGAGCGGTGATGAGGTCGTCGGTGGGGTAATAGTATTTGATTTCCTCGTTGTCGGGGTTGCGGATGCCGTCGAAGAGGGATATGGGCCACAGCCAACTGCTGAACCACGTGTCGAGGACGTCTTCGTCCTGACGGAGGTCTTCGGCTTTGACGGTGCTGCCGAACTTCTCCTGAGCCAAGCGCAGAGCCTCTTCGGCAGTCTCAGCCACTATGGTCTCCTGTCTGCCCTCGATGTCGAGGTAGTAGGCGGGAATGCGCTGACCCCACCACAGTTGGCGGCTGATGCACCAATCCTTTATGTTTTCGAGCCAATGGCGGTAGGTGTTCTTGAACTTCTCGGGGTGGAACTGAATGGTGTCGTCCTCCACCACCTCGAGGGCTTTCTTCGCCACCTCGGTCATGCTCATAAACCACTGTGCCGAGAGTTTGGGTTCAATGACGGCGTCGGTACGCTCGGAGTGCCCCACCTTGTTCACATAGTCCTCTATCTTCTCGATGAGACCCTGCTCGTCGAGGTCTTTGACTATCTGCTTGCGGCAGGCGAAGCGGTCCATGCCGACGTATTTGCCCCCTTCGCTGTTGAGGGTGCCGTTGTCGTTGAAGATGTCAATCGACGGCAGTCCGTACTTCATTCCGAGGTTGTAGTCGTTGATGTCGTGGGCAGGAGTAATCTTCAAGGCGCCTGTGCCGAACTCACGGTCGACGTACTCGTCCATGATGATGGGCACCACACGACCTACGGAGGGCACTATGACCTTCTTGCCTTTGAGCCACGAGTAGCGCTCGTCCTCGGGGTGCACACACACCGCCGTGTCGCCCAAGATGGTCTCGGGACGGGTGGTGGCTACCACTATATACTTGTCCTCCCCTTCCACGAAGTAGCGAAGGTAGTAGAGTTTGCTCTGACTCTCTTTGTAGATGACCTCCTCGTCGCTGACGGCGGTGAGAGCCTTGGGGTCCCAATTCACCATCCTCACTCCGCGGTAGATCAGTCCCTTGCGGTAGAGGTCGCAGAACACCCTTATGACGCTTTCGTAGCGTATGGGGTCCATGGTGAAGGCGGTACGGTCCCAATCGCAACTTGCACCCAAGCGCCTCAGCTGCTTGAGTATTATGCCGCCATGCTCCTCTTTCCACTCCCATGCATATTTCATGAACTCTTCCCTGTCAAGGCTTCGCTTGTCTATACCCCTCTCTTTCAGCATGTTGACAACTTTCGCCTCGGTGGCTATGCTTGCGTGGTCCGTGCCTGGTACCCAACAGGCGTTGCGTCCCATCATGCGGGCACGGCGCACGAGGACATCCTGAATGGTGTTGTTGAGCATGTGTCCCATGTGCAGCACTCCCGTCACATTGGGCGGCGGTATCACCACCACATAGGGTCTCCTGTTGTCGGGCTCGCTGTGGAATATTTTCTTCTCCAACCAAAACTTATACCATTTTTCCTCCACCTCGGCAGGGGCATAATGCGGTGCTATCTCCATAATTATTATATTTTTATATTATTTTTTCTATAATAAACAATCGGGCAAAGATACACAATTATTTTTAATTGGACGTTTTTTTCGTTCAATTTTTGTAATTTGCCTGATAAGAAGTGTTCCCTGCACCCTTCCTGCAGGGTCTTTGGGCTCTATGAGTCTTCCCTGACGTCTGCCGCTACCACCCCTATTTGCGCCGTGATGCTCACTCCGCGGTTGTTGTCTATTCGGTACTGCCACTTGCCGCCGTCTTCTGCCTTCTGTCTGTACACTGCCACCTCCTCCCCTCGGCGGGTCTCGGCGAGGAAGTCTATCTCCAAGTCGCACACTGCCGTGCCATCGGGGCGCAGGTCGTCTATCCACTTCACATATTCGCTGTTGTTCACATGGCGGGTGTGGTCAAGCATCGAAGGTTTTACCTTGAAGGAGTCCACCTTGTCGGCGTCGGCGAAGGGTTGCAGGCGCAGTTTGGCGAGCCTCTGCTTGTCTGTGGCGCACTCGGTGTGGTGCACATAACCCTCCATTATGCTGTCCAAGCGGCATACCCTGCGGGCTGTAAAGTCTATCACAACCCAATAGGCCGAGGCGGTGGCGAGGACGTTGCCCTCGTGGTCGAACACGCGGTAGTCACGGGCGTTGAAAAGCCCGTCGTTGCCTCTCGACCACGTGGAGAACTGCACGACCTCGCCATAGGCGGGCATCCTCTCTATCACGTAGTACATCCTGCTCAGCACCCATGCCTTGTCCTTCGCTATGAGGTCGAAGTAGCTTATATGGGTGAGTATCGTGTGTTCCTCCGCCACGGTCTGCATCAGGCGTGAGAGTCCCCACAGCGAGAGGCGGTCGTCCTCGTCGCAGAGGTACGACTCTATCTTGTAACTGTTCGTATATACGTTCCTGTCGTCTATCATCGCTTTAAGGTTTAATATCGCAAATGCCGTCCCCTACATCCTCTCAGGCACCTCGATGCCGAGGATGTCCATGGTGTTGCGCAAGGCGGTCGCCACCGTGTCGCACAGGGCAATCCTGAAACTGCGCACCTCGGTGTTCGGTTCCCTCAGTATCGGGGTGTCCTGATAGAAGGAATTGAACGCCTTGGCGAGGTCGTAGGCGTAGTTTGCCACCTGTGCAGGACTCATAGCCTCGGAAGCCTGTTCTATGACCGTCGGCATGGTGTGGAGCAGTTTCACCACCTCGCGCTCTTTCTCCTGCAGGGCTATGCCTGCCCACTCTCCGTTCCGCTCCGTCTGCTCCCCTCCCCTTCTCACTATGCTCCTGATGCGGGCGTGGGTGTATTGGATGAACGGTCCCGTGTTGCCGTTGAAGTCTATGCTTTCGGCGGGATTGAACAGCATGTTCTTGGTGGGGTCCACTTTCAGTATGAAGTATTTGAGGGCTCCGAGTGCGAGGATATGGTAGAGGTGGGTGCGTTCCGCTTCGGAGAGTTCGTCGTTTTTGCCGTGTGCCTCGCTCATCTCCTTGGCGGTCTGCTCCATTTGGTCTATGAGGTCGTCGGCGTCCACCACGGTGCCTTCCCTCGACTTCATCTTGCCGTTGGGCAATTCCACCATGCCGTAACTCAGGTGATAGACCTTCTCTGCCCACGGGAATCCCAACTTGGAGAGGACTATCTTGAGCACCTTGAAATGGTAGTCTTGCTCGTTTCCTACGACGTATATGAGCCTCTCGGCGCCGAAGTCCTCGTGACGCAGCAGTGCCGTGCCGAGGTCTTGGGTCATATATACCGACGTGCCGTCGCTGCGGAGGAGGAGTTTTTGGTCCAAGCCGTCGGCGGCGAGGTCTATCCACACCGAGCCGTCTTCCTTGCGGAAAAACACCCCTTTCTCCAATCCCTTCTGCACCAACTCCTTGCCGAGGAGGTAGGTCTCGCTTTCGTGATAGACCTTGTCGAAGGCTATGCCGAGGCGGTTGTAGGTCTCGTCGAATCCTGCATAAACCCACCCGTTCATCGTCTCCCACAGGGTGCGCACCTCCTTGTCGCCCTCTTCCCACTTCTTCAACATAGCCTGCGCCTCTTTCATCAGGGGCGACTCTTTCTTGGCTTTCTCTTCCTCCATCCCTTCCGCCACCATGGCGGCAACCTCTTCCTTATAGTGCTTGTCGAACTCCACATAGTATTTGCCCACCAAGTGGTCGCCTTTCATGCCCGACGTCTCGGGGGTCTCGCCGTTGCCGTAGCGCTGCCACGCCAACATGCTCTTGCATATATGTATTCCCCTGTCGTTCACGAGGTTCACCTTCTTCACGTTGTGTCCTCCCACGGCGAGGAGACGGCTGACGCTCCATCCGAGGAGGTTGTTGCGTATGTGACCGAGATGCAGCGGCTTGTTGGTATTGGGGCTTGAATACTCTATCACCACGGGAGCTGCCCCTTCGGCGGCTTGCTTCAAGCCGTAGGTGCCGTTGCCTGTTATCGCTGCCACGAAGTCGGTCCAATAGCGGTCGGCTATCGTAAGGTTCAGGAAACCTTTCACCACGTTGTATTCGCTCACCTCCTCCACGTTCTTCTGCAGCCACTCCCCTATCTCGCCACCCACTGCCTCGGGCGACTTCCTCGCCGCCTTCACATACGGGAACACCACCAAGGTGATGTCGCCTGCAAACTCTTTCTTTGTTCCCTGCAGCAGTATTTTTTCACTCTCCACCTCTATTCCGTACATCTCTCTAAGGCTTTTGCTTATAGCCTTTTGCAGTTTTTCTTCTATCATTGTTACATATTTTTTCAAATGCAAAAATACAAAATAATTTTTATTCATTATTATTATTAAAGAAAAAAGTGTTACCTTTGCAACTGCAAATAAAATAAGAGAAAAATATAACAATACTGATAATGAAAAAGATAACGCTTACAATGGCAACGCTTCTCTTGCCCTTTTTAACATTTGCAAGCGAAGCAGACCTCGCAATGCCGCAAGGCTTTGCCTCCTCGCCCGACGCACAAATCCTCTATTGGGGCTTTGCCATCGTCATCTTGGGACTCATCTTCGGCTTTTGGCAGTTCCTGCGGGTGCGCAAACTCAAAGCCCACTCCTCGATGTTGGAAATCGGCAACGTGATTTTCAAGACCTGCTCGACCTATCTCCGTCAGCAGGGCAAGTTCCTCATCCTCCTCTTCCTCTTCATCGGTGCAGCCATAGCGCTCTATTTCGGCGTACTCAGCCACATGCCTTTCGGCAGCGTGATGCTCGTCTTGGCGTGGACCGTGGTGGGAATCCTCGGCTCCTACGGCGTGGCATGGTTCGGGGTGCGTATGAACACCTACGCCAACGCCCGCATGGCTTTCGCCTCCCTCAGGCGTAAACCCCTCGACCTCCTCAACATACCCCTGCGTGCAGGCATGTCGATAGGCATAGTCCTCATCTGCGTAGAACTCGTGCTGATGCTCGTCATCCTGATGTTCATGCCCGAGAACCTTGCAGGCAGCTGCTTCATAGGCTTCGCCATCGGCGAGAGCCTCGGCGCCTCCGCCCTCCGCATCGCAGGCGGCATCTTCACCAAGATTGCCGACATCGGAAGCGACCTCATGAAGGTGGTCTTCAAGATTGGGGAGGATGACCCCCGCAATCCGGGGGTCATCGCCGACTGCACAGGCGACAATGCAGGCGACAGCATCGGACCCACCGCCGACGGTTTCGAGACCTACGGCGTCACGGGCGTCGCCCTCGTCTCCTTCATACTCCTCGCCGTACCCGACCTCGACATGCAGGTGAAACTCCTCGTGTGGATTTTCGTCATGCGTATCCTCGGCATCATCGCCTCCGTCCTCGCCTACTACATCAACGGCGCCATCGCCAAGGCTAAATACAACCGTGCCGACGACATCAACTTCGAGGCACCCCTCACCTCTCTCGTGTGGATTACCTCCATCCTCAGCATCTGCGGCACCTTCCTCGCCTCCTACTTCATCCTCAACACCGCCTCGGTCAACGCCCTCGTACCCAACCTGTGGCTCGCCCTGAGCATCATCATCTCCTGCGGCACCCTCGGCGCTGCGCTCATCCCCGAGTTCACCAAACTCTTCACCTCCCCCACCTCCAAGCACGTCAAAGAGGTGGTCAAAGCCTCCGAGCAGGGCGGCGCTTCGCTCAACATACTCAGCGGTCTCGTGGCAGGCAACATGGGCGGCTTTTGGACGGGTCTCGTCTTCTTCGTCCTCATGGTGATAGCCTACTTCGCCTCCACCGCCTTCAACATCGAGCCCGTCTTCGGCGTCTATTATAGCATATTCGCCTTCGGTCTCGTAGCCTTCGGCATGTTGGGCATGGGTCCCGTCACCATCGCGGTAGATTCCTACGGTCCCGTCACCGACAACGCACAGAGCGTCTATGAGCTCTCCCTCATCGAGGACGACATCGAGAAGACCACCCGCGAGGTCGAGAGCGAGTTCGGATTCAAGCCCGACTTCGAAAAAGCCAAGTACTACCTCGAAGCCAACGACGGAGCAGGCAACACCTTCAAGGCAACCGCCAAGCCCGTCCTCATAGGCACCGCCGTCGTAGGCGCCACCACCATGATTTTCTCCCTCATCCTCATGATTCAGAAGACCCTCGACATCGAGCCCTCCACCATCCTCAACCTCCTCAACCCCTACTCCATCCTCGGCTTCATCCTCGGCGGCTGCGTCATCTTTTGGTTCACGGGCGCAAGCATGCAGGCTGTCACCACAGGCGCCAACCGTGCCGTGGAGTATATCAAGCAGAACATCAAGCTCGACCCCAACGCTCCCAAGAAAGCCGACACCGCCAAGTCGCAGGAAGTCGTCAAGATATGCACCAACTACGCTCAGCGCGGCATGATAAACATCTTCATCGCCATCTTCTGCTTCGCCCTCGCCTTCGCCTGCCTCTCCTCCCCCGCCTCCATCGGCGGCAACAACGCCGTGTGCCTCTTCATCTCCTACCTCATCGCCATCGCCGTCTTCGGTCTCTTCCAAGCCGTCTTCATGGCTAACGCAGGCGGCGCTTGGGACAACGCCAAGAAGGTCGTCGAGGTCGATATGAAAGCCAAGGGAACACCCCTCCACGACGCCTCCGTGGTCGGCGACACCGTCGGAGACCCCTTCAAGGACACCTCCTCCGTGGCACTCAACCCCATCATCAAGTTCACCACCCTCTTCGGCGTCCTCGCCATGGAGATAGCCATCAGCGAAGGCTTCCGCAACATCGCACCCTACGTAGGCATTGCGCTCCTCCTCGTGGCTCTCTTCTTCGTCTACCGCTCCTTCTACGGCATGAGGATTAAGAAGTGAAGAGTCATAAGTTATGAGTTATGAGTTTTGAGTTCTAAGTTATAAGAAAATTGAAAATAGAGAAAGGGAGAGCCGATAAGGGTTCTCCCTTCTTTTTTGCCCCTTAGACCAATTAGACCTATTAGTCCTATTAGACCTATTAGTCCTATTCAGCCACGAAGAAGTTTTTTCCTGCGGAAAAGACTTCTTCTTGCCTCAGAGGAGCTCAAGCGAGCTTGGCTCCTCATTCGGCTACGAAGAAGTTTACCAACTGCGAGTCCGAGCAGCTCCCGTCCGCCTTCTTCCAAAAGATGTAGTTATACACCGTATCACCTGCCCATGCGGTCGAATACTGCACTTGGCAAGCTTCCGCCTCACGTGTAGCCACGTCTTCGAACAGCATGCTGACGCCCTTGGTGGGGTTATATAGATTGATACAGATTTTGTCGGTGCTTTCAGCGTCGCCCTGTCCGCTGTTGTCAGTCCAACTGTAACTACACTTGTGCTGCGCACCAAGTACAGAGCAAGTCATCGAGTAGGTAGGCAGCAAGAGACCTCTTGCCACTTTCACCTTCTCGTAATCGACGGTATAGCCGTCAGACATATTGCCTGTGACGGCGTCGTCCCACAGGTTTTGAAAGAACATGCCGTGTTGGGAGCGTGAGGAGTCGACGTTTTTGTAGCCGATGCGGTAGACGCCGCCAATCTTGTGGATTAGTTTGGAGACGAAGGAGAACTTAGCGCGTGTTTCCTGCTGAGCGGGTGTGTTGGCGTCGGAGAAGGAGCAGGGGTAGACGCGTAGGTAGTGTTTGTCACGGACCTTGTAACCGACAATCTGCTTGCCGAGTTGTCCGTGAATGCGAATTAAATCGAGTTGTTTTGACATTGTGTTAAGTTTTTTTTGGTTATTATTAAAGGGGTGGCGGCGGTTGCCGCGGTGGGGTTTGGGTTGATTAGGTGTCGGGGTTGTCGATGATGGTGCGTTGGAACCACTCGTCGTCGAGGTAGATGGGGTTACTGCCGAGGTCGATGGCTCTTATGTTTGTGAGTTTGTAGGAGCGGAAACGGAGTTGGTGTTCGGGGGGTATGCCGAGAGAGTCTTGACGGTGGTCGGAGTGAGGGGGGGGTGGGGCGGAAGAAGGAGAGGACGTCACGGAGTTGGTCGCCGAGGAGGAGGTGACCGTCGAGGTAATGGCGGTATTGGACTGAGGTATTTTCGTAGGTGTTGGCTTTGAGATAGAATTGGGATGGGTCGGAGTGGAGGGTTTCGAAGTAGCGGTTATAATAGTCGAAGGGGCAGGGATGGTGTTGGAACTGAGCAGGGTCGGAGAGGGAGGGTTGCCAAGAGGGGTTGTAGCGCTGCTGGAGGGCGGTCTCGATGGCTTTCCAATCGCAGCCGAGGCGTGGGTTGGTGATGATTTGCTGTTCGATGACGCGTCCGTAGTAGGGGTTTGCGCGCTTGTACATTTTGGGTTCGCGCTCGTAGGTGATGCGGTAGCCGAAGCGTGCGGGTTTTAGGGCTTGGCTGATGTGGTCGGCGAGTTGCAGTTGGGATGTGAATTGTGTTTTGTACATAATGATGTAAATTATTAAGTTATTATATTTATTCCTTATTGTAGGTTGGGTGCATGTTGGGTGCAGGTTGCTTGGTGGTTGGGTGGTGGTTTATTATAAATATACAACATTTTTTTGAAATTCCAAAATTTTTTTTAATTTTTTTTAGGAGTACATACTTTAACTTCATGTACTAAAGAAGATAAAATATTCATGTCATGTCATGTATAGTTTCGTTAAGATGTTTTTTATATTATATTAGTAGTTATGGAGAAGGACTTATACATGAAGTACCTTACGCCTTGTGGATACAAGACATGTCATGGAAGGTTTTTTCTTTTTCAGCTGAGGTGACTAAAGCTAAAGGATGTTAAAAAACCTTAAATTTTAGTGTTTCTTTTTCAAAGTGTGGTAAGTATGTTGTATATTTTGCCTATCTGAAAAAAAACGAACTTAAACGAAGAAAACTATGACGAAAAGTGATTATTGGGCTTCCTGGCACAGGTTCAGGGAGAACATTACAACGCTTGACCAGGCTACGGCGGAGAACTACTTCAAGCGTTACATTTCCAAGCTGGGAATTATCTATGACGGCGACGAGCTCGCAAAGCAGAGTGAAAAGATGAAAAGGGAGTTTGCCTATCTCGTTCGACTGACTGTTAAACCAGTTGGTAACAACACTCCTTGGGTACGCTTCGCTGACGGCAGGGAGTTCGAGCTTGTTATTCCAGAGAACTTCAAGGTACTGCCCGATTTCAAGGTCCAGTACGGGAAAGACTTCGACCGCATTGGCCAGCTGGCGTCGTACGCACAGAGCGCGTCGTCGCTACTGAACAAGGTCAGGGTGGTCCTGCCACAGTATTTCGTGGCTTACCTTTCTGACTATCTACTCAATCTGAGAATACTGATGAATAACCTCTACTCTGAGAAAGACGAGGCATGGCGCGACGGTAAAATAATCTACGCGTGGAACAAGGTATGCAACGATGGCTTGGCAATCGAAGCACTATGCGGTGTCTCGCATAGCCTGGCAAGCGACGGAGCCAGCGACACTAGATTGGGTGACGCTCAAATTAACGACGCATGGGGCACCGATGGAGACGGCAAGGTGTATTATCAAGAAATAATAAATTATAACAAATAACAAATTATGGAAAATAATTATCTTAAAGAAGCTGTGTCCTTAATAGAGGGCGCGTTAAAGGAGTACAGGGAGCTAGAAAGTAGCTTTGACAGGATGTGCAGTGACTTGGTGGGGTTTTGCGACATCTGCCCAGACAAGGGCAACAACTGTAATGGATGCAGTCTGAAGCGAAGTTATGATACGGCGTGGAAGTACCACATCGATCACTTGACTATGCCAGAGGAGGCAAAGGAAAAGATAGAGCCGCTGGGCACACTTGAGGAGGAGGTAGTTTGGACGGTAGGCAAGTGGTTGGAATATAAAGGATATATTATGCATGTCTTTCATTTAGAAGAACGTGATTTCATTGAGCCAGACATTGCTGGCGGCTGGGATATATGGAAGGACGACAAGTATATCGCGATTATTGAGTCTTTTAGTGAATTGAAAAGATTTTTCGGGGAACCGTATGAGAAGAAGGAAGAAGAGGTGCCATACATAACCTTCACGCAGGAAGAACACAACACTGCGCCTGACGAAGAGTTACCCTTCTAGCCATGAAGAAGAAAATCGTCAATATGGTACTGTGGGTCCTCGGAAAGCTGAACTACAACATACCTCCTCAAACACTTCAAGACTTAGAACTCCTCCATCACTCGTCCCTCACGAGTCGGACGGCTCTGCCGTAGTGGCGGTAGGCGGGAGTGAGGCTTATGTAGCGGTCGTAGAAGAGGAGCGAGACGGGGTCGTCGGTGTTGTCGGAAGTCCAATAGGAGCCGTAGTCGTTGGGGTAGGTTATGGCGGTGCCCACTCTCCATCCCGAGGCGGGAAGGAAGAGGCATCCGCGGTTTTCCAACTCCTCGAACTCGAGGGAGGTGAAGAAGTTGTCGTCGAAGTAGTAGGTGTCGTCGTTGATGCCTTCGGGCACGGCGATGCTGTCGGGGTGCTCATAGGTGTCGGGGAAGACGATGAGTCCCTGCACCTCGCCCACCGTAGCCTTCACGTAGCGTGGGTTGACGATGCCTTCGAGGTTGGAGGCGGTGGGGCGGTGGAAGAGGAGGTATTGCCATTCGGCAGCGGAGAGGGTGCGCCACAGACCCGCACGGTTGCCTCCGTTGGTGATGGCGTTGAAGACGCCCCAATCGGCATAGGCGTTGGAGTCTGTGAGGCTTGCGGTGGAGTCGGCGGCGACGTAGTAGTCGGCGGCTGCCGTGGAGGTGTCGTTGGGGAGGTAGGCGGTGGCGCCGCTGTTCCATCCCGAGGTGCCGTAGCCGAAGAGGTCGAACATGCCGTGGCGGTAGTGGTCGCCGAAGTCCTCGCCCACATAGTCGGTCTGCACGTTGGCGAAGCGGAAGTAGCCCTGTTGGGACTCGCCTGTGGCGGTGGCGTGGGAGCGTGTGGGGGTGAACTGCAGGTTGCCGCGGGAGAAGTGTACCCTGTGGTCGGGAGCGACGGAGAAGAGGGAGGCGAGGCTTCCGAGGCTGTCGAAACTATGGCATTCCTGAGTATAGACGACGACTTCGGGGCTGTAGGCTACGCCGAGGGGGTTGGCGGCGTAGGCGCGTACGTGGTAGGCGGTGTTGGGTTGAAGCCCTTGGAGGCAGACCCATGTCCATCCCGTGTCGGGAGTGTTGGCTATGTGTTCGCCGTCGAGGGTGGGGTTGGGCAGGGTGTCCCAACAGATGCCTCGCATGGAGATGGGGAGTTCGCCGTCGTCGCTGACGGTGTATTTGAGGTTGATGGCGCTCCACCCCGTCGTGAACGTGGTGTCGCAGATGAGGGTCTGTGGGAGAGTGCCGATGGCAATGTTGTAGTCCTGCACGAGGCGCACGGAGAAACCGAGGTGGCGCTTGAACTGACCCGTCGAGAGCCAATCGTCCCCGAAACCCACATGGTAGCTGAACTCGTCGTAGTCCTCCTTGCCGCGGTTAGCCGAGGCATAGCGTCCCTGAACGCCCACTTGATAGATGAGGACGTTGGAGCGGTAGCCTGCGGCAGGTATGAACACGCAGCCTGCCGCCTCCATGAGCACCCACTGCTCGAGGGGATAGAGGTTGTCGGTATAGGAGATGTCGCGGGTGTTCACGCTCACGGGTTCGGGCACCCCTACGGGGTGGAAATAGGAGTCGGGAAAGAGGATGACCCCCTGCATATCGCCCACCGTAGCCTTCACGTAACGGGGGTTGCTCACGTTGGTGAGGTTGGAGTAGGTGGAACGGTAGTAGAGTACCTCCCACCACTCGCGCATGAGGAGGGTGCGCCACAGCCCCGCTTGGTTGCCCCCGTTCGAGATGGCGTTGAAGATGCCCCAATCGGCAAAACGGTAGGGACCAATCATCTCGTTGTCGGGGTCGCCGTTGATGTAGTAGAGGCTGTCGTCAACTGAACTGTCATAGGGATGGTAGTTCTCGGTACCGCCGCTCCATCCGCTTGTGCCCCACGCAAAGAGGTCTATATATCCGTTGTAGTTGGGTGCCATGTTGGAGTTGTCGCTGCCGATGCAGTCGGCTTGGTTGGCGGCAAAGCGCCAAGTGCCGCTCAGAGTGCCGCCCGCAGCCACTGCGTGAGAGCCCGAGGCGGAATACTGCAGGTTGCCGATGGAGAAGCGCACAAAGAATCCGTTGCCGATGGAGAAGAGGTTGTTGGAGGCTCCGATGGCGTTGAAGCCGCCCGCAGGGGTCACTATGTGGCGCACGTTGCCGTAGGCTGTGTCTGTAGCGTTGACGGCGAAGGCACGGTAATGGTACACATTGCCCGCCGCAAGCCCTTCTATCTCGCAGAGGAACTGCCCGAGACCCCCTTGCGACTCCACCACATTGTCGTCGAGGGTGGGCTCACGATGGCTCGCCCAACAGATGCCCCGCTTCACGATGGAGGAGCCCCCGTCGATGGCCACCCTGCCGAAGCAACGGGCATAGTCGGCAGCGAGCGAGTCGATGGCGCCCGTGACAGCGGTGAGGTCGGTGCTCACGAACTCGAGGACTATGAGAGCGTCGGTCTTCTGCGGCTGCGTCTTCATAGTGCTGTACACTATCGTATCGGCATGGTACCACAGGGCGGTGTAGCTCAGGATGTCGTTGAGTTGGAAGACACCGCTGTTGTAAGCCTTCCTGTCAGGGACGGCTGAGGAGACAAGGGTGACGCCGAGATTGTCGCTGCCACCGCCGAGGGAGACGATTTTAGCCACATGGCGCATCTCGGGAGTGCTGACCGAGAGGAAAGCCACTCCCGCCTGCGACAACTCTACGGCGAGGGAGTAGGTGCCCTGCGAAAGGTCGAGGTCACGGTGAAGAGCCACCTTTCCGTCGGCTCTATAGACCTGCACCGTGACAGGCGAAGGCGAGGCAAGGGAGAGCAGCGTCTCGCACTTGCCGCTGAAGGGGTTGGGATAGGGTTTGGACAGGGTTGAGACAGGGACGGTAATACTTTCGATGCCCGCATTTTGGGTGTCGAGGAAAAGCGTGGTGTCGGGGTAGTCAAGGACTTGGCTCCACCCGCGAGTGCGGCTCTGCACGAGCACTTGGTCGAAGGGGTGATAGTCGCCGTTGGATGCCACCGCCGTGAACTTGACCTCCAAGGTCTGAGCTGCCACCATGGTGGCAGCCATAAAGAGAAGTAACACTAACCGTCTCATAGCCAAAGTCGATTAAGAGCCCTTACCGTCTCGTGAGCTTGGCGTGAGAGGGAGCCCAATGACCGAAGTCTTTGTTGGGAACCTTCTCCTCGCTCCTGATGTGCCACACCACCGTGTTGTCGCTGCTCGGGGTGATGGTGGCGGTGCCACCGCCGCACCATTCCTCGCTGCTGAAGGTGACGTAGGCGATGTTCTTCTTCACATAGCCCGTCACCTTGTTGCCGCTGCGCCCGTCGACACGTGCCATCTTGGCGGTGACAGAGTAGTAGGTGCCGCTGATTTGGTCGTCGGTCTGAACCAACTTGACATAGAAATAGGGCTCGCCCGCTATCTCGGCGTTGATGGCGGAGCCGACATACCATGTGCCGTTGAAGTCGAACAATTTCTTCTTCGAAGAAGAGGAACAGAGCATCATGACAGCCACGAGAACGGCTGCTAAAGCGGCTTTGAGGAGTAATGACTTTTTCATATTTCTTGATTTTGTTATTTCTTTATACAATTAGGACGGCACAAAACATGGTTACCCTTCGGTCTGAGCCGAATAGAGTTTGAGGGCGTCGCCGACGAGGAAGATGCTGCCCGTGATGAGAATGAGGTCGTCGGGCTTGGCATAGTATTGTGCGCTTTTCATAGCCTCTTTGACAGATGGGTAGGCTTTGCCTTTGAGACCCGCCTCGGCAGCAGCCTTGGCGAGGTCTTTGGCAGGGAGGGCACGCTCTACGCTCGGTTGGGTGAAATAGAAACTCGCATCGGAAGGCAGAAGGCGGAGAACGGTGTTGTAGTCCTTGTCGTTGACACAGCCGAAGATGATGCGCAACTGACGGTAACTGATGGTCTTGAGCCTTTCCTGCATGGCGGCTATGCCGTCGGCGTTGTGGGCAGTCTCGCATATTATAAGAGGATTGCGCTTGAGCACTTGCCAACGACCTTGGAGACCCGTGTTGTCAACCACCTTGGCGACACCCTGACGAATCTGCTCCTCGTTGATATTGTAGCCGATGAACGGGAGAATCTCGAGGGCTTGGAAGAGGGTGGCAAGGTTCTTGAGCTGATAGGAACCGCCGAGAGGACAACGGAGATTGGAATAGAGAATATTGTCGTTCTTGAGCACGTCGAAGGTGAGAGCCGACGGGTCGCCTACAGGATGGGACACTATCTTGTAGCGCTTGTCGGCAAAATCGATAGGGCAGCCGAGTTGCTGAGCCTTGGTCTCGAAGACCACCTTGGTGTCGGGATGGGTTTCGCCGATGACCACAGGCACCTCGGGCTTGATAATGCCCGCCTTCTCGGTGGCTATCTTGGTAAGAGTGTCGCCGAGGAACTGAGTGTGGTCAAGCCCTATATTGGTGATGACCGACATCTGAGGGGTAATCACGTTGGTGGAATCCAAACGACCGCCCATACCCGTCTCTATCACCGCCACATCTACCTCTTCGGAGGCAAAGTAGGAAAACGCCATACCCACGCTCATCTCGAAGAAAGAGAGACCGATACCTTCGAAGGCAATATGATAGTTCTGCACAAAATCGACGACATAACTCTTCTTGATAGGCTTACCGTTGACCCTTATACGTTCACGGAAATCGACGAGGTGAGGCGAGGTGTAAAGCCCCACCTTGTAGCCCGCCTCCTGAAGGACAGAGGCTAAGAGATGACTGACAGAACCCTTGCCGTTGGTTCCCGCCACATGTATGGACTTAAACTTGTTCTCGGGGTTGCCGAGTGTAAGCATCAGTTGTTGGGTGTTCTTGATATCGGCTTTATAGGCAGCCTGACCGATGCGGTGATACATCGGAAGCGCCTGCGCCATGTAGTCAATAGTCTGAGCGTAATTCATTGCTTGGTTGAATTATTGAGAATACAGTATTATTGATTGTGTTATTTCTTTTTCGTTAAGATTGTATAGGTAACGCCTGCGAGGAAGGTAATCCGTTGGCTCGGGTAATTGAGCCAATAGTAGTAGCGCTGATAGGCGAGGTTGTCAAACTTGAGGAAGAACGAAAGAGCCCGATTGTGACGGTACTCCACCTCAAAGTTGATGCCATAGCGCATAGGTAGCTTGGGGTCGGCGATGAGCGAGCCGTCGGCATCGGCGGCGAAGACATTGCCCATCACTATGCCTTGCAGGTTGAAGAGCCATTTGTCCTTGTAGTTGACCCCGATGGTGGCATAGGCGTCGTAATCGGGATGATAAGCCACCTTGGTGGTGTAGTAGTAATAATTACCACCCACCGATATGGCAAGCATCTCGTCGTTGAGGAACGAGAACTCACCGCCTGCCTTGACACGATTGTAGTCGCAATAATAGGTAGAAAAGACATTCTTGAGAGCGAAGGCAGTGTCGGGCTTGAAGTTGAGGTCGTTTTTCATCATATTGAACTCGCCGCCTATCTTGAGCATCAGTTTCTTGCTGAAATTGACACGCATACGGAGGTAGAAATCATAGTGGCTCGTACCTTGGAGGTCAGCCCACGGCTCGATATAGGGGTTGACCCTGCGTATGGCGTCGAGGCTGTTCGCATCGAATCCCCCTTCGGCACCGAGTGTGATATTGAGAGCCTCCTTGGCGAAAGACTTGCTGACCGACACGTCGGGATATATGTGGAACGAAGTAGAGTCGGTGAAGTTTTCGACAGTCATCAGAGGACCTGCATGGAACTTGAATCCTTTCAGCAGAAACTCCATATAAGGCTTGATATTAATCACATTGGCAAAACGAGGATTGGAAACATTGACCGACGGGAGATAACCTAAAGGAGCAGTGTAGTTGCCCAACTTGTCGGCAGTAGCAGCATTGCGGAAAGCCTGCCAATCGGCATGAAGAAACACATAACCCTTGGAAGTTTGTTTCTTGCCGAGATTGAAACCATAATGGAAGTCCTCCGAGAGTAGGAGAGAGAGTTCGGTAGAATGGTAAGCAGTCCACAGGTTAGACACTTCGGCATTGACATCATAGCCGAAATGGCCTTGGTCGGTATAAAGGCTTTTTACTCCGCCACGCCAAGCGAGACGGTTGTACATGGCACGGTAGTCCTTGGTGGAGAGAGAGTCACGATAGTTGACAGTGTTGCTGTGAGCATAACCCAAGAGCGAGTCGTTGAGATGGAGAGTGGAGTCATTGAAACCATAATAGAGGTTATAGTCGTTCTCATAGGAGAGGTCGGTTGCAATCTGAGTATGCTCACCGACTATAAAACGCCCGAAGATGGTGAGGTCGGTCTGCGAAAAGTGGTTCTTTCCGTAGTATTTTGACGAGAAGAGGTCGTTTTTGTCTTTCTTACCAATGGTACCCCACGAGGATTGGTGATTGACATAGGCTCCATAGTTGATTTTCTGACTGCGAGTACTCATATAATACGCTTCGGCCATTGGGCTCCAATAATTGCCCATACCGAGCCGCAGATAAGTGTTATACAGTCTTGAGTTGGGTTCGCCTATGATTCTTGCCGCCTTAATACGTGTAGGGTAGAACAGAGAAGTGAGCCGACGGGTGCTGATAGAGTAGTTGAAGTTGTGATGTAGAGTGGTGGCAGTGTCAGTAATCTGAGGGGCGGTGTTGAGTTTCTCGCAATCCTCGAGTTCAGGCTTGTAGGAGCCCGTTACCACTACGCTCTCGTTATAGACATTGTCCTTGTTTTGTGCTATTAAAGACAACGAGGAGAATGCAAGAATGCTACATAATATATATAATCTCTTTCTCATAATCTAAAGGGTTATTCGGTAATATCAATCACGGTTTCCGATTCTTCTGTCGTGGTGGAGGTCTTTTCCTGTTCCACGATAAGGTCATATTTCTGCTGAGCAAGAGAGACCAAGTCGGCACCATCGTAGTTTTCGATGATACTAAGGAGGGTCTGCTTGGCCTGCATCTTGTTGTCACGTGCCGCAAAGATGTCAGCCCACAGGATGAATGATTTTGCAAGCCAGTAGTCGCTGTGGGGATCGGCCACAATGAGTTCTATCTGTTTCTCAGCCTTGTCTATATTACCTTCGGCAAACATCATCTCAGCCAAGGAATAGGACGCTTCGCCACTATAGTCACCATTGCTCGAAGACTGTAATCTGCCATAATACTCTTTGGCGCTCTCCGTTATTCCGTTAGAGTAAGAACTTCTTGCCATAGCGATAAGAGCTTCGTCACGGAGTTCAGGTGTAGTAGAGCTGTCATCAACGACGAGTTGGGCAGCTGTCATAAGTTCTTGATGTTGGCCAAGATGTACCAAGCAGCGAATCTTCCCTACCCTACCTGTTTGACGGTTACGCTCGTTGTCTGCACTTTGGGACAATTGGGAGAAATAGCGCAATGCTTTGCTGTAGTCGTTGAGGGAGTATGCAATCTGAGCCGAGTGGAGTGTTGCGGTTTCGGTGTATTGGGTGCCATTGGCCTTCGACACCTGCTCGTAGTGTGGCAAAGCCTCACTGTTGCGGCCAAGACGAAGGAGACAGTCAGCAAGATAGTAATGTGCTGTGAGTTGATTGATACCATCGGGGAACTTGGCGAGATAGTTTTGCATACCTTTGACACTGCTTTCACAATCGCCATCCATATAGCGGAGTCTTGCTGCCTCGAAAGTGGTGCTATCCTGCTCTAAGGCACTTACATTGGTCTTGGTCTTGCGTTTCACATAGGCGAAATATTCATCTACACGGTTGTCATCGACATATATGTTCTTGACAATAGCCAAAGCGTCTTTGGCTTCCTCTGTTGCAGGATATTGCGTAATGAGTTGGTCAAATTTCTGCAGGGCTTGGGCATTTTTGTCCATATTGTAGTAGATCTGACCCTGACTGAGGAGTGCACGTTTTACGTGTACGCTTTGGGGATATTCCTTTATAAACTTGTCGTAGTGGAGGAGTGCCATCTCGTTGTTGCCGAGTACCATATAGGTAGAAGCCGTCTCGAGCGTAGCCTTGGCACAATAAGAGGAACCTTTGTATTGCTCAAATATGCGGTTGAGCGTGGAGAGTTTTTCCGGACTTTTACCTAAAGCACCATAGCAGAGAGCTTTCTGGTACATGGCATAGTCACCTTCGTAGGCACCTTCGGTAATATTTTGGTCGTAGTAGTTGATTGCTTCGTTGTAGCGCGTTCTTATATAGGAGCAGTCACCCAGACGGTTGTAGGCATCACAACGCTGACGAGCATTCGTCTTGGCCGCAATAGTGAGGAGATAGTCGGAGAAATAGGTTGCGGCATCGTCGTAACGTTTCTGTTTCATACAGACATAACCATAGGAGTAGAGTCCCTGGCTGTAGTAGTTAGACTTTTTGGCACCCGAGGAAAGTAGGAAACGGTCAAGTTGACGGTCAGCCTGGTCAAGATTGCCCAAGCGATAGAGTGCTTCACCATGTAGATATAGTGCATCGGTTGTAACAGCAGTTTTTGCATTGATCTTCACTGCCTTGGAGAAGTAAGTGTCGGCTTCCTCGATGTCTCCGGTGTTGAAGAGTTCGATACCACGGTTGAGGACAATACGCTGATAGGCTTCGTTGAGGGTGGCGTTTTTGTCCTCAATCTTTTCTATCAGGGTTAATGCGTCTTTGTAGTTACGGGTGGTCATATAGAGACCTGCAAGTATTTCCTGCACTTCAGTCTTATGACGAGACTTGGGATAAGTGGCAAGATAGTTCTGGAACGAGCGTATGCTTTCGTTATAGGGGTTGCTTTTAAGTTCACAGGAGAGTTTAGCGTAGTTGAAGAGGGCATCTTCCTTGATGGCTTTGTCGTAAGACATCTGACTTGCCTGAAGAAATGCCGAACGTGCAGAGGGTTTATCGCCCAGCTTGACATAACAGTCGCCGAGAATATAGAGGGCATTTTGAGCAACAGAGTCGCTACACTGTGTTTTCTTGCGCAGACGTGTGGCTGCATCTTTGTAACGTTTCTGCTGGTAGTAGCAGTAACCCATCTGGTAGTGGTTATCCTGAGGGGTACACACACCTCCGTCATTGGGGTTTTCGTTTTGCAACTGTTCGACCTGCTCGTAGTATTTGAGAGCCTGGGGATAGTCGCCACGGTTGTAATAGACCTCGGCAACCATCTGCGCTATCTCGTATTTGCGGAAGACGTCTTTCTGCTGGAGGAGAGAAGGTGCAATATTCAGAAGGTCGTCCTCACGGCCCATATAGTAGTAGATGCGGGCTTCGTAGCTTGGGACTATAGAGGCGAACTTCTTGTCGTTCTTGAGTTTCTCGAAGTTTTTGAGAGCCAGGTCGTATTCTTTGTCCTGGTACTGTATGTGGGCGTAGTAGTAGAGTGCCGAGTTTTTGTATTTGCTCTTGCTTTGACCTATACGGGCGAAGATGTCTTTTGCCTGAGCACTGTTGCCGTCGAGGAAGAGACAGTAGGCACGCTTGAAATCATACTCGCTACGGCTGCCGTATTCAACCTCGGAACCTTCCACCTGGGAGTACATCCCGAGGGCTTTTTTGTAGTCCTTGCGGGCATAGTAGAAGTTTCCGAGATGGAACCTCGCCATATTGCAGTGACGACTCCAGGGGTAAAGACGGAGGAACTCCTGCAGACGATAGGGTGCATCGTTATTGTCGAGTTTGGCGGCACTTACTGCAGCATAGAAACAAGCGTCTTCGTTGGATACAGACAACACTGGCGACATCGAAGAAGCCGACTGGTTGTCGTAACGGTACATTGCTGCTGCGTATTTCTCTTTGAGGAGAAGGTCACCGGCTTTGTTATGGTTGCTTTCCCTTACTGCACCATAACCTTTACCTTGGGCATTCGCACTAACGCTCCCAAGTGTCAGCAGCAATATAACTACTACAAAATCAAGTCTTTGCATAATAAAGCACTCTGTTTAATAATTTACAAAATTACACATTTTGGCGGAAACTCAGTGGCGGTAACGGTTGTTTTTATCAACAATCGCGTGTGGAAAGCCGATAAGGGTGTGAATTACAAAGGGATAGACTATTCTAAGGATTCAGAATATTATGGTTAATCCGCAATGTAAAGAAGTGGGATTATTCGGAGGTTTCGGAGTCTTGGATTGTGGCGAAGAAGGTGAAGTTTACCTTGCCGTAGTTACGGTGTTGCCAAAAATGGGGATGGTCTTCGAAAGAGTATTCCTTGGGGTGTTCGAGGATGAAGATTCCATCGGGATTCAGAAGGTTGTGTTCGTATATAAGGTCGGGCAACTTGGGCAGGTCTTCCAACGCATAGGGGGGATCGGCGAATATGATGTCGAACTTTTTATAGGCACGCTTGATGAGGTCGAAGACGTCGGCTCTTACCACGTGGAGATTTTTGACCTGTAGGCGCGAGGCTTCCTGTTTTATGTAGTCGGTGCACTGGTTGTTGATTTCGATTGCTGTAACGTCTTTTGCGCCACGTGACACGAATTCGAGAGACACGGCACCGGTACCAGCAAAGAGGTCCATAACGGAGGACTCTTCGTAGTCGATATAGTTGTTGAGGATGTTGAAGAGGCTTTCCCTTGCCATATCGGTTGTAGGTCTCACCGGCAAGTTGGCCGGTGGATTGAGTCTTCTTCCTTTAAGGGAGCCTGCTATTATACGCACTTGGTGGGTGTTTTATTACTGCAGAAGGAGTACTTCTTTGTAGGTGTGGAGATGCTGAAACTCGGGATTGAGGTAGTCGAAATGTCTGCCGTTGTAGAGTTTCACTATGGGGAAGTAGTTGCGGAAAGCCGCATAGGTGTCGCGATTGACATTACCACAGAGGTAGAGAGTCAAATCGGGCGATTCGAGGGAGAGGGTTTTCATCACCTGCAAGGACTTGTAGAGACCTTCGTAGGGGTCGGCGACACTATAGGTGTTGATGATTTGGAGCTTGGAGTCTTTATAGGCCGAGAGATCCTGCATAGAGTCGCGCAGGAAGAGTACCATAACGGGATGTTGAGCACTTTCCTGGAGGAACTGTTCAGATACGAGCCTATGGTGCTGAGAGACTACTTTAATACCCGGGAAGGTGATCCTGAAAGCTGCGACAGCAGTAGAATTGCCGGAGAATACCCCTTGACTTTTGAGAAGAGGCGAGGGCGCAGAAAACACACCGGTACCCGGTTTCACTTTACCTACCACAGCGAGATATTGCATATCGCGAGCGGGTTCATAGAGATGATCCGGCACCCAAGTGGAGAGTTCGGAAGGCACTACAAGAGTAGATTGTTTGTAGCCGAAGGTCATCAGTTTGAGTTCGGCGAAAAGAGCTTTAAGACTTGAGGATATTTCGCTCATGGAGCCAGAGAGAGGCATATCTATGTCGGCAAAGGTAAGGAGTTTGCCACAAGATGTGGTGATGGCGAAAGAAAATCCCTCAGCCTTGAGGGCTACCACCAGGTGTTTGTCGTAGGTGGCAGCCTCGGCTGTAGTTATAAGGTTGTTTACTTTGTAGGTCATTTTTGAGTATTCTTGGGTAAGGGAACGGTATGACTCACATACATATCACATATATATCACATATATGGTTGAGATATGTTTTGGATTACTTTGCGAAAGTGGAAATTTCACAAAGGGTGGGGCGGATTATTCGAAGTTACCTTCGGTGATGGACTCGGTCATGGAGCCGAACTTCCAACCGGGGTACTTGTTGCCGCTTACGAGTTTGTCTTTCTTGTTGACAACCAACTGTTCGTCCATATCGCTCATGAGGCGGTCGATATCGACTTTGACCTCTACGACAGGAACCATGAAGGCGCCGTTGGCTTCAACCTGACCTGCGTGGATTTCGAACTCTTCCTTGGTACCCAGGGGATAGGGCAGATAACGGAGGTTGCGAATCTCCTGTTCGGTCATAAGACGCTCGCTGCCGTCAGCTTCGGTGACCATGAGTTTCTTGGTCTCGAGGAGCTGTTTTATGGGGTTCACGAGGGTGTCTTTACGAGTGATGTAGCCTTTCTTGATGGCTTCGAGTTCGGGTATTTCCTCGAGTACGAAGTTGGTGTCCGAAGGGAGTTTGTCGTAGTTTACGACTTTCACGGTGATACGGAGGCTGTCCTCAGTGAGAAGACGGTTGAAGAGAGTGTCGAAAGAGCCACAGTAGCAGCCATAGGTCTGTTTGTAGCTTTCCTCGAGGGTACGTATAGCCTTGAGTTTCACGGCACAAGCAGCACCGCGTTTGTTATACTCTTCGTCGAATTTTACAGGTTTGCTGATACTTGCATAGAGAAAATAGGCAAGGCCGAGAGCAACAACAGCCAAGACTACTTCTAATACGATACGGACTGTTTTATTCATTGTTGTATGTGTTTTTGTTATCTATTTGAGTGTTGTAAATAATTTTGCAAAGGTACAAATATTTTTTATAATTACAAAAGGGAAAGGGCAAGTTTTTTTTTCACTGTTGCTCCCGATGAAGCAGAACTACGTGACAATCAAAGTTTTTGGAAATGTAGGAGGCGAGTTGTTCGGCGCAGTAAACGGAGCGGTGTTGACCACCAGTACAGCCAAAATAGACGCTGAGATTGGTAAACTTTCGCTCAATATACCTGGTGACCGATTGGGAGACGAGAGCTTTCGCATTGAGGAGAAACCGGTCAACCTCGGGTTCACGCTGGAGAAACTCTATGACGGGCGCGTCTTTTCCGGTAAAAGTCCTGTATTCAGGGTAACGACCAGGATTGGGAAGTGCTCTGCAGTCGAAGATGAAACCACCCCCGTTGCCCGACTTGTCCTGGGGAAGACCTTTCTTGTAGGAGAAGGAACCTATGGTCACGGTGAGTTTATCGGAAGTCTGGGGTTGGGGTTGCTCCCATTGGAGGTCTATGATGTGCTGCAACACTTGCGAGAGATGAGGCAATTCAACCGGCAAGGGATAGTTCTGTACTATATTGCGCAAGTTGTTTATTGCCAGAGGAATACTCTGCAGGAAGGAGTCTTTACGCTCGAAATAGCCACGATAACCGTAGGCACCGAGAGCCTGGAGAATCCTTATGAGCACGTATCCGTAGAAGTGCTGAAGGAACTGGTGCTGAAAGTCTTTGTCTTCTCCCCTACCCACCAACGAGGCGAAAGTGGAGGTGTAATGCTCAGCCAACTGGCGTCTTAGGGTTTCGGGAAGTTCACACTTGGCGCTATAAAGCAATGACGCAGCGTCATATTGTGCAGCTCCCTGACGGGCACCCTGGTAGTCGATATAGTAGAGACGGTCGTAATGCAACATTATGTTGCGGGTCTGGAAGTCACGATAAAGGAAATAGGAGCAGTCGGCTTGCAGCAGATAGTCTATAAGACGCTGGGAATCATCTTCGAGGAGTTGCTCGTCGAAAGGTATGTAAGCCAGTTTGAGGTAGTAGTACTTGAAATAGGAGAGATCCCACGACATCGACTGTCTGTCGAACGAAGGACGAGGATAGGCATAGGAGAAGTCCAGCTGACGTGCTTTGGTCTGAAAGAGAGCCAAGTCGTCGAGTACACGCTGGTAGTAGTCGTATGTCTCCTTGTCGGAACCCTCACCTTTGCGGCGTTTGTCGTAGAGATAGGAATAGAGGGTTGTATCGCCCAAGTCCTGCTGTATATAACAACGACGGTCGTCAGATACGCCATAGAGCTGAGGTACCGGAAGTCCCAACTGGTGGAGCTGGCGACTATAGTAGAAGAAAGCCTCGTTCTCGCGTATGTCGTCGTTTACTGCACCAATACATGTTTTGCCATTGGCTGAAAGTCTCACATAGAGACGGTTTGAGCCATTGGCAGCAATGGTTTGGTGCTCGCTACAAGTGGAACCGGCCCACTTCCCAAAGAGCGAAGTGAGGGTGTGCAAGTCAGAATCGTGGAGCATCGATATTAATATTGCTCAGTAGATTCGGTGGTTTCAGCCTTTTTGAGTTCATCTACCATACGGCAAGTGCCAGAGAAAGAAGCACCCGGCTCGATAGCCAACTTGTTGATGATGATGTCGCCTTTTATGGAAGCGGTGCTACGGAGCGAGAGTTGCTCCTTGACGTTGATATTTCCTTTAACCGAACCGTCAACATCGGCATAGACACAGGTGATGTTGCCGTTGATGACGCCTGATTCTCCGATTACGAGTCTGCCGTTGATGGTGATGTCACCATTGAGAGTACCATCGAGACGGAAGTCACCCTGTGCGGTGATGTTTCCGGTGATTACTGTACCGTTGCTGAGTGTGTTCACTGTGTTGCTTTCCATTTCATAAGATGTTCTTGCCATTGTGTAAAAGATTTTATGTTATTATATATATTAATTATTCATTTTATAATAGCGTTCGAAGAATAGGCGGTAAGCCTCGATGTTCTTGCGGTTGTAGAAGGTGGTGTAGTTCTGGGTCGATATAGGATACATCTTGTAGTCGTCGGGGTTAAAGTTCGACATCGGGCTTTCGGGTTGCTGAAGGTGTTTCCAGTATATCATAGCCTCGTTGGCCCCTTTGAAACGGTGTATGGTGAGCATCTGTGTCGAGTCGGTAAACATCAGGGTGCTCACACGATAGCCCGAGTTGGAATAGTATTCGGCGTTGAAGTCGGCAATCTTGTATTGCAGCTCTGTTCCGCGAATCTTCTTGTCGTTGACTATGATGATGACATAGTGTTGGAGTGTCTCCTTGTAGCGGAAATACTGGCTTTCGGCAGGTAGAGCCTCTTCTTCGTTGTTTTCGGGTTGCAGGGCTCTCGGAGCCTGGTTACGGGCATTACTTTCATCCTGTTCCGATATGGGTTCGTCTTCTGTTGCTGACTGTGACACCGTACCACCACCTTTGAGATAAGCCAGTTGTTCTCGTGCGAGAGGTACGATGCTGTCTTTTGCGGGACTTGTGGCTATGATACCTTCGAAGACTCCTATGGCACGTTCTTTTTCATCCATACGTGCGAGGGCCATACCTTCCCAGTACTTGAACTTGGCAGCCATCGAGGGGTCTGTGTTATTGTCTGCAAGGGCCACTTCGGCATAGTTCACAACATCGGCATAACGACGTTTGCGGAAAGTGATATAGAGCTGCTCGTATTCGTCTTGTATTCTCTGTTCACGCAGGATAATCTCCTTGTAGTAGTCCTCGTCGCGTATGAGGTTGGCATAGTCGCTGTCGGGGAACCCCATAAGCACCATATCGCGGTAGTAGTTGGCTTGTGGGGTGTTGCCTTGCTTGTCATATACCTTGTAGAGCATATAGAACGCCTGCACTATCTCGTCGTTGTCGGGGTAGTCCTTAGCCATACGGAGGTAGCATTCGAGGGCTTTGGGTACATTGCCTATACCGTCATAGTAGATATATCCAGCATTGAGCAACGCTACGGCAGTCTCGGCTCTCATAGAGTCTTTCTGCGCCATAGTGGTGGGTAGGTCTTTGAGATAATAGGCCTTGTTGTGAGGGTCGTTAGGGTCAGACCCTTTGGGAATCTGCACCTGTGTGGTGTCTTCTTCGGACTCTTCTTCATCTTCTTCGTCTTCTTCGGTGGGGTTATCGACACCTGCTATGAGACCCAGTCCGAGGGTCTCTTTCTTGGACATGAACCAGTAGTCTTCGAGAGTGCGGAGTCCCCAACGCTGACGGAAGGTCTCCTTACCTTTCTGCACCGTGTTGTGGTTGTAGAAGTACCAGTCGCCGGTCAAGGTGTTCTGTGCCGACTTGGTGTCGCTGGCTATCTGTTCCAGGAGTTCACGCTCTTTGGCTTCCTGTTCTTTCTGTTTGAGTTCTTCTATCTTCTTCTGTATGAGTGCGTCACGTTCTGTCCTTGGCATTTCGGCTACTGCCAGGAGTGAGTCGTTACGGTCTATGACCCGGGTATAGGATACCAGTGCCGAGAGCACATCATAGCGTGCTTTGATGTCCTGATAGTGGGGATAGTCTTTCTTTATGATGTGCATAGCCGTGTCGTAGTAGGTCTGCGAGAGGTCGTAGTTTTCATAGACCTCATACAGCACCTCTCCCAGTCGTATTGACGACTTGGCTTTCTGGGGCTGGTTTTTGGTAGCTGCAGCCACAGAGAGTTTGTAGCTGTCGCAAGCTTTCTTGGCGTCTTTTACTCCCATGTACATCTCGCCCATGGCATAGTATATCTGGTCACGGTATTCCTCGTTTTTCTTCTCTTTGAGCATACGGTTGAGCTGCTTTTCTAGTTTGGGGATGTCCGAATGGGCCAAGTCGGCACACGATGCTATGTTGAGCCTCGAGTTGAACTCCATCACGTAGAGTTCGCTGCTTTTGATGGTCTTCTCGTAGTATTTGGTGGCGGTGGCTTTCTTATTGAGTTTCTGGTAGATCTGGGCCATGATGAAGTAGAGACGTGCTTTAGCTTCACGGTCTCGGGTGTTTTCTATGGCCAGTTTCGAGTATTCCACCGCTTTCTTGTAACGCTCCTGGGGAACCAGGCACTCTACCATTGCCATATAGAGTTTACCGGCGAGTTTCTTGGAGAAGGCTCCCTCTTTCATCTTGCTCTCGAGTTGGGCAAGTTCGTTTTCGGCAAGGGCATATTGTTTGTCGGCGGTATGACAACGGGCAAGCAATATCTTCGCTTCGTCGCCTTCTTTGGTACCACCGAATTGGTTGACCATCATCTGGCAGGTGTTGTCGGCTGCAACATAGTCGTGTTCATAGAACGAGCCGTAGGCTGTGAGAAGGTAACAGTTCTTGACGTACGGCACATGTTCTTTGCCCTGCACGAAGATGCTGTGTTTCTTGATACCTTTGAGACCTTTCTCTATGGCTCTGTCCATCTGGGGTTTCACGGTGAGTGCGTCGGTCTGGGAACCCAATTTGTACACCGGAAGTATCTGTGTGTAGTCGTCAGTGACTTTCTTGTCGAGCTTTATGACTCCGTCTTTGAGGGCTTCGTTACCGTTCCACCACACGTTGTAGTGGGCTGTCAGGTTATGGTAGCGTATGTTTAACCACTTGGCTTTCTTGGTCGAGCAAGCACTGAAGCACAACAACATTATTGTTGCTGCCGTCAGGAATAATATTTTGCTCTTTGCTTGCATCTTGATTAAAACACGTTCAAAACACGAATGAAATACGAATGTGATACGAATGGACTATCTACTATACATTGAAACGGAAGTGCATTATGTCGCCGTCTTGAACCACGTAGTCTTTACCTTCTACTGCTATCTTACCTGCTTCCCGGCATTTGGCTTCACTTCCGAGGGTTACATAGTCTTCGTATTTTATGACCTCGGCACGTATGAAACCTCGCTCGAAGTCGCTGTGGATGATGCCGGCTGTCTGGGGGGCTTTCATCCCTTTCTTGAATGTCCACGCACGGCATTCTTTGGGGCCTGCGGTGAGGAAGGTCTGCAGGTTGAGCAGTTTGTAGGCTGCTTTTATCAGACGGTTGACTCCACTCTCCTTGAGACCGAGGTCTTCGAGGAACATCTGTTTTTCTTCGTAAGTCTCGAGTTCAGCTATGTCGGCTTCTATGGCTGCTCCTATGACGAGTACTTCGGCTTTTTCGTCGGCTACGGCTTGTTTCACCGCTTCGACATATTTGTTACCGTTCACAACGGAGGATTCATCTACGTTGCAGACATAGAGTATGGGTTTCTGGGTGAGGAGCATAAGGTCTCGGGCCGCTTCCTGTTCCGAATCGTCGAGTTGTACCGTACGGGCACTCTTTCCTTGTAGTAGTGCCTCTTTGTAGCGGTCCATGAGTTCTACCAGTTTCTTGGCTTTGGGGTCTCCTCCCGTTTTGGCTTTCTTGACTTCTTTGTCGTAGCGGTTCTCTATGGTCTCGAGGTCTTTGAACTGCAGCTCCAGGTCGATGGTCTGCTTGTCTCTTACGGGATCTACCGTACCGTCAACATGGGTTATGTTGTCATTGTCGAAACAGCGCAACACGTGTATTATGGCATCGGTTGTTCTTATGTCGCCGAGGAACTTGTTGCCGAGACCTTCTCCTTTACTGGCACCTTTAACGAGTCCTGCAATATCTACTATCTCCACTGTGGCTGGTACTACCGATGCCGGGTGTTCGATCTCCACCAGTTTGTTGAGGCGCTCGTCGGGCACTGTGATCACTCCCACATTGGGTTCTATGGTACAGAAAGGGAAGTTGGCTGCTTGGGCTTTTGCGTTGCTCAGGCAGTTGAAGAGGGTGCTTTTCCCTACGTTAGGCAGTCCTACTATTCCGCATTGTAAACTCATTGTCGTGTGTATGTATCTTGTTTGTTAATAGAAGACGTAGTTGTCTCCCTGCTGTGTGTTTTCCTTTTTCTTGGGGGCTTGCTTGTGTTCTATCTTCTGCTCTACTTTCTGCTCCACTTCTTCCACTTTCTGTTCTACTTCTATTACGGTCTGTTCCATCTGGCGTACTGCCTGTTTGGCTTTACGTTTGACGGCTTTGGACCTCACCCAGTGGTCTTTGTTCTTGGTGATGAGGTAGGTCTCCTCTATAGAGGCCCGCTCTCCTGAGTAGTGGTCGCTCTTCACGGTGATATGGAAACAGGGTTGCCTCACTTCGTGTTTCACATAGCAGAGTCCTTCGTAACGTAACTCATAGAGTGCTTTGCCCAACACTGCTTTGAGGGTCTCGTCGGCTGCTATGTCGTCTCCGTCGGAGGTACGGAAACGTGAATAGGTTATGTCGAAGGTAGTCCCATAGAGATGGCATGAGTTCTCGGTAGCATTACCGTTACGGCGTCTCAGCTTCTTGATGCTCGACTTGGTCCTCAGCATACTGGTCACTATGGGTTTTATGTCGTCTCTTCCACACTCTTCTTTCAGTATCTCGTTGAATCGGCGTCCTATGTATTCAAGCAGCATTCTTGCTTCGGGAATAAGGTAAGGGTGAGAATGATAAAGCTGGTCTACTGCATACCACCGGTTTTCTCCCACTTCTACAAGTGTCGTGTTGTCATCGACTTGTGAGTCTTCCAGTGGTTGGGGCAAACCTAAACGTTGTGCTGTAGGTAGCTGCACACCCTGTTTGTCGTCGAAAAGGTGACGGTAGTCCATATTTTTGAGGCTCGTGGAAGGTACCACACTGCGGTCGAGCCTTATGGTGGTAACGGTGTCAATCACCTCTTCCCAAGGGTTAAGCTCACTGTTGCTCTGCTTCTCTGCTTGCTCGTGATGGAGTATCTTGAATGCTGTAAGACCCAGACCCGACACTACGAGGACCACCAATAGCCAGATGACTATCTTGCGGTTCCTGAGTTGTCGTGATCTGTAGTCGTGCATAGGGGTCAGTCTTCTATCCGGGTTTCTATGAGGTAAGAGTTACGTGTGGTGGAGTTACGGCATATCAGCTCTCCTAAGAATCCTGCAAGGAAGAGCATCACTCCCAATACGGCCGAGAACATCGAGAGGTAGAACCAGATGCTGCGTGTAAGGGCTATCTGTCCCGTGAGACGTAGGATTACCACTACCAGCAACGCTACAAACCCGAAGAGTGAAGCCAGGGTACCTATAAGTCCGAAGAAGTGCATGGGCTGTTTGCCGAACCTGGATATGAACATGATGCTCATAAGGTCGAGGTATCCGTTGACGAAACGGTTCATACCGAACTTGGTGACTCCGTATTCTCTCTTACGGTGTTGTACTACCTTCTCCCCTATCTTGGAGAATCCTGCCCATTTGGCTATCACAGGTATGTAACGGTGCATCTCGCCATAGACTTCTATTGACTTCACCACGTCTTTGCGGTAGGCTTTGAGACCACAGTTGAAGTCGTGGAGCTTTATTCCGCTCATCATCCTTGTGGTGGCATTGAACAGCTTGGAAGGGAGATTCTTGGTAAGCTTGGAGTCGTAGCGTTTCTTCTTCCAACCGCTTACCATGTCGTAACCGTCTTCGAGTATCATACGGCGCATCTCGGGTATCTCTTCGGGGGAGTCCTGGAGGTCTGCATCCATAGTGATTACCACATCACCTTTGGTGGCTGCAAAACCTTCGTTGAGGGCTGCCGACTTACCGTAGTTTCTGCGGAACTTGATACCTTTGTAGCAAGGGTTCTGCCGGTGAAGCTGCTCCACTATCTTCCACGAGTTGTCTTTACTACCGTCGTCTACCATGATGACTTCGTAGATGTAGCCGTTCTGCTGCATCACCTGGTCTATCCATTGTGCCAGGTGCGGCAACGACTCTTCTTCGTTATAGAGGGGTACTACTATCGATATATCCATATTGTTACTGTTTTCAAAATTCAACTTATCAACTTATCAACATATCCACAATCAACTTTTCTTCTTCTCCTTCACCGGTGCTTTCTCGTTACGCCAAATAAGGGCTGAGAAGAAGGCCACTATTATGGAGGTTACAGCCGTCTGGAGCATTCCATAGACTATAGCCCAGTTCAGGGGGTTGTGCAACGACTGGTGTACTTCGGCTGTGATGTCGGCTCCTGTCTCAAGCACCTTACTGGCGAAATGGTCGGTCATCTCGGGGTATATGACACCACAATAGAGCCAGACGTAGAGACCGTAAACCACTGCCGAGGAAAGTCCCATCCAGATACCGAGCAACATAAGCTCTTTGAGGGTCACCTTCTGGCTTTCGAGGGTGTGACGGTAATACCAGCTTCCTGCTATGATACCTATCAGCATTACTGCATCTTTACCCAAGTCGGCTGGTGAAGCAACGGGACTACCCATCCAATGACGTACCTGTACGTAGAGTGCCATAAGGACTCCAAGGATTGCACCGAAGAGCAGCCCTTTGGCCCTATAGGGACCATAGATGGTTGATTCATATCGTCTTAGCAGTCGTCGCATATTCTCTTTTCCGTTTGCAAAGATACCAAAAATATATATAATAACGAACAAATATAAAAAATATTATCAACACGGTATTAACTTTTTTTGTGGATACGTGGACATGTTGGATGTTGATAAGTTGGAAAGGGAGCCCGAAGGCTCCCCTAAACAGTTGACCAATTGGACCAATCGGACTAATTAGACTTATTCAGCAACAAAGAAATTAACAAGTTGGCTGTCTGAGCAGCTCCCGTCAGCTTTCTTCCAGAAGATATAGTTGTACACCGTGTCTCCTGCCCATGAGGTGGAATACTGCACCTGACATGCTTCTGCCGCTCTGGTTGCTACATCCTCGAAGGTCATGCTCTCTCCTTTTGTAGGATTATAGAGGTTCACGCAAATCTTGTCCGTGGATTCTGCATCTCCTTGACCAGAGTTGTCGGTCCAACTGTAACTACATTTGTGCTGGGCACCAAGTACAGAGCAAGTCATCGAGTAGGTAGGCAGCAAGAGACCTCTGGCTATCTTTACCTTCTCATAATCTACAGTGTAACCGTCGTTCATGTTGCCTGTGACAGCGTCATTGTAGAGGTTCTGGAAGAACATACCCCTCTCGCTTCTTGAGGGATCCACCGTTGCATAGCCTGTCTTATACACCCCTCCGATTTTGTGAATCAGTTGTGTTACGAACGTGAACTTTGCTCTCGCTTCCTGTTGTGCAGGGGTGTTGGCGTCATGATGGGTGCAAGCATAACTTCTGATGAAGTGCTCGCCCCTCAGTTTGTAACCCACAAGGGTCTTTCCCACTTGTCCGTGGAATTTGATCAGTTCATTGTTTTTTGCCATAATGCTTTTGTTTTTTTAAGGTTATTAATTCATACGCTTTTGTGTGGTCCCCGGTGCTGCAGCCACCAGTTCTCACGACCGGTCTTTTCTTTTGTTGTAGCCCTCTACAGGAGGGCATAGTGATGGCATCTCTGTATTAATTCTCAATAAGGCTAAGAACAACACCCATAAA
>JAFRTM010000021.1 GCA_017439185.1 Bacteroidales bacterium
AACATATCAACATATCAACATATCAACACATCAACATATCAACATATCAACATTAAACATATCAACATTAATTCCCCATGGCCACCAACCGTTCCATAGTCCACTTCTCCGGTCACGTCGGCAATCTCATCGGCTACTACGTCCGCGGACACCGCTACCTCCGCTCCATGCCTTCTTCCGTGCGAAACCCGCGCACTCCTTCCCAGCAGTCCCATCGCCAGCGTTTCGCACTCGTCTCCTCTTTCGTCGCCGCCTTCCGCCAGGCCTACTCCCTCGGCTACCGCAACTACAAGACCGACAACTTCCCTCGTGCCAACTTCTTCAACCAGGTTTACAACAACGCTGTCCTCCCCGACCTCTCCATCGATCCCTCTCGCATCCTCATCTCCCGCGGACCTCTCTCTCCCTACGTTCCCAGCTCCACCACCCTCTCCCGCAACCACCTCATCCTCTCCTGGAAAGCCTCCCACGCCAATCCCGAACACCGCCTCACCGTCTGCATCTACAACCACTCCCGCCACGTCGCCATCACCCGCCCCGACTGCGCCAGACGCGGCTCCTCCCTCAACCTCGTCATCTCTCTCCCGCCCGAATGGATCTCCGACCATCTCTACATCTACACTTTCTTCCGCGACACCAATTCCTCTTCCGCCTCCGACTCCACCCTCGTCGCCCAGTTCAACGCACCCGACTCCGACGAGTCTAAAACCGCCGAATTGCAGCTACATATCCAGCACCTCACTCACAACTGGACACAACGCTATACCTCTGCCACTTACGCAGCTTCTTCTTCCAATTCCCCTCCCGGCACCTAACTCTCCCCTAAAATCTACCTAAGCCTCTGTTCCCATGTTCTTTACTCTCTCCCTTTCCTTATCTCCACCGACACGCCGCCTATCTGGCCGCCCAAAGGTGGATTAAGCTTGCTCACCTTCACCGCCACTTCGCTGACTCCTTGGTACTTTCCGAGAACCGCAGCCGCGATTCTTTCCCCCACATGTTCCAGCAGTTTCGACGGGATTTCCATCTCCCTCTTCACCGTCTGGTACACCGCGAGGTAATTCACCGTATCGTCTATACAATCAGTCCGTTGCGCCTTCTCCGTATCCACCTCCATCTGCAAGTCCACCCTGAAATGGGTCCCGATGGCCCTTTCCTCCTCGAAACATCCGTGATGGGCATAGAAATGCATGTCGTTTATGGCGATAAGAGACATGGAATCAAAGTATTGTATCAAACTGACGGAGGAATCTCAAGTCGTTCTCGAAGTAAAGCCTGAGGTCTCTCACCTGATATTTCAGCATTGCCATTCTCTCCACTCCCATTCCCAATGCGAAGCCGGTATATTCATGACTGTCTATGCCGCAAGCTTCCAACACGTTGGGATCCACCATTCCGCAACCCAAAATCTCCAGCCAGCCGGTTCCCTTGCAGATGTTGCATCCCTTGCCGCCGCAGATGTTGCACGAAATGTCCATCTCGGCCGACGGCTCGGTAAACGGGAAGTATGACGGTCTCAGCCTTATCTGTGTCTGCTCGCCGAACATCTCTTTGGCAAAATACAGCAGCGTCTGCTTCAAGTCGGCAAACGTCACCTTCTTGTCCACATACAGCGCCTCCACCTGATGGAATATACAGTGGGCCCTCGCCGAGATTGCCTCGTTGCGGAACACTCTTCCGGGAGCGATGATCCTGATAGGAGGCTTGTTGTTCTCCATCACCCTCACCTGCACCGACGACGTGTGGGTCCTCAACGCCACTTCCGACATTCCCTCCTGCTTCTCCACGAAGAAAGTGTCCTGCATGTCGCGCGCCGGATGGTCGGGCGGGAAGTTCAGCGCCGAGAAGAGGTGCCAGTCGTCCTCTATCTCCACCGATTCCGCCACCGTGAAACCTATGCGGGAGAATATATCGGTAATCTCGTTCATCACCACCGAGAGTACATGGCGCGAGCCCGGCTGTGCAAAGTCGGCCGGCAGCGTGAGGTCATGCGCGTTGTCTGCCAGCTCAGCTTCCTCCACAAAGGCTTTGAATTCCTCTATCTTGGTCTGTGCCGCCACCTTCAGCTGGTTGAGCACCTGCCCCACCTCCTTCTTCTGTTCGGGCGGTATCGACTTGAACTGCTCGAAGAGCGAGCCGATCACTCCTTTCTTTCCGAGATATTTTATACGGAAAAGCTCCGCCTCGGCGGCTCTGTCCTTGAACTCCTCTATCTTCGTAGCCTGTATTTCGCGTATATATGCTTCTATTTCTGCCCTATTCATTATATTAATGTATATTTAGCGTTCAACGATTTTCATTTTCATCGAGACATCTTCTACGGGACGGTCCATCGGTCCACATTTCACCGCAGCGATCTTGTCCACCACTTCCAGTCCTTCCACCACTTCGCCGAAGACCGTGTAATCCCCGTCCAGGTGCGGCGTTCCGCCTACCGTGGTATAGGCCGACACCTGCTCTGCCGAGAAATGCTTGCCCATCTGCTGCGCCATCATCTGCAACTGTTGCGGCTGCCACACGTTGCCCTGCACAATATAGAACTGGCACGACGACGACTCTTTCATCGGGTTAACATTGTCACCCGTCCTTGCCGCAGCCAGCGCTCCCTTCTTGTGGTACAGCGAAGGCACGAACTCCGCCGGTATGGTGTAGCCCAGCGAGCCGTTGCCAAGCATCTGCCCGGGTTTCGCTTCCTTGGACTCCGGATCGCCTCCCTGTATCATAAAGTTCTTTATGACCCTGTGGAACAAAAGCCCGTCGTAAAAGCCTTCTTTCACGAGTTTTACAAAATTGTCACGGTGTTTTGGTGTCTCGTTGTACAATTTTACGACAATATTTCCGAAATTTGTCTCAATTTCGACATAATAATTGACGTTTTCCGGGGTGGTTTGGGTCACCTCAGGTGCATTTTTGTCATTTTGCTGTTGCGCCTGATTTACAGACTTTTGCGAACACGCAGAAAAAAATATTGCACTAAAAATTATTAAAATAGCAACTTTTTTGTTCATCATAACGTAAAAATTATTATCTTTGCAAATTGAAAAAAAGTGGTGCAAAGATAAACGTTTTTATTAAAATAGAAATAAAAATTATGAAGAAAAAAACATTAGTTGGAGTATTGGCGCTGTTATTCAGCACATTAGTAATGTTCACTTTTTCGTCCTGCGACAAGGATACCATGTGCTATGTGAACATAAATGTGGTTGACGAATTAAATAATTCGCCCGTGGAAGGTGCATACGTGAAGATTGACAACAACGGAAGCTCCATCTTCGCCGAAGGCGCAACCAATGCAAACGGTGTCTACAAGGCCGAATTCGCCGCTCCTGCCATCTTCAACGTAAACGTGCAGAAAGACGTGATTATCGACCTTGAGAACGGTATTATGGGCTACCGCAAAGGCGACGCCACCTTCAAACTGAAAGAGGGCGAAACCATCGATGTGACCGTGACGTTGAAAGAACACACCTACCGTTACTAATACTCAGATTATATGGCACTGAATTTGTCGTGCGACGACCTCTCTCAGGTCGCCTCTCGTGGTTTAAGCCTTGAGGACCTGGAGCGTCAGATTGCCCTGTACAAGCAAGGCTTCCAGAAAAGCAAGATCATAGCCGCCGCTACCAAAGAAAACGGCGGCGTCTTATCTTTGTCCGATACCGACATCTCGCGCTATGCACGAGCCTACGCGAAACTCTCCAAAGGCAAGCAGATCATGAAGTTTGTGCCCGCCTCGGGCGCCGCCTCCCGGATGTTCAAAGACTTGACCACCTTCACCTCGACTTATTTCGGCGTCGCTCACAATTTCGAGCACGAGTTTCCCGCCGTGGAGACGTTCCTCTCCAACCTGAGGACTTTCGCCTTCTACGACGACCTGCGTAACGTGATGGAAAAGTCGGGCCTCGACATCGACGACTACATGAGCCGCGGCGACTACACCGCCATCATAAATTTCCTGCTACAGCCCCAATATCTGGGCTATGCCGGACTGCCTAAGGCCTTGCTGAAATTCCACCGCTACGGCAACATCGAGCGCACTCCGCTGGAGGAACATATCGTTGAAGGGGCTCTCTATGCCAAGATGAGCGACGACAGTGTCCACCTCCATTTCACCGTATCGCCGGAACACCGCGCTCTATTCCGCAAGAAGATTGCCGACGTGAAGAAATACTATGAGAGCAACCTGCACATAAAACTCTTCGTAACCTTCTCCGAGCAGAGGCATTACACTGATTCCATGGTCGTTGACGAATACAACAACCCCGTAAGGGACGACAACGGCCGACTCATATTCCGCCCCGGCGGACACGGTGCCCTCATCGAAAACCTCAACGACTGCCGTGCCGACGTTATCTTTATAAAGAATATAGACAACGTGGTGCCCGACTGGATGAAACACACCACGGTGATATACAAGAAAGTGCTCGCCGGAATGCTTCTGAGCCTACAGGCCGAGGCTTTCGACCACCTGTTCGCGCTGAGCCACAAACCCACTGCCCAGCAACTCTCCAAATGTGCCGCGTTCCTGAAAGAGAAATTCCACATAGACATGCCCGACGGCTTTGATTCTATGACAGTTAGTGAACAGACCAACATTCTGAAGAACTTCCTGAACAGACCTATAAGGGTATGCGGAATGGTAAAGAACCAGGGAGAGCCTGGCGGCGGTCCGTTCTTTACGCTTAACAACAATGGAATCAAGAGCTTGCAGATACTCGAACCCGGACAAGTGAACCATAACGACGAAGAGCAGGAGGGCATCTGGAACAACGGAACCCACTTCAACCCCGTGGACATTGTCTGTGGCACGAAAGACTGGCGGGGCCACCGCTTCAACCTGAAAAACTTCGTGGACCCCGCAACGGGATTCATAGTGAAACGTCCCACAGGTTCCTCTGTTTACAAAAACATCGAACTTCCCGGACTTTGGAACGGAGCAATGGCCAACTGGAACACAGTATTTGTGGAAGTGCCGCTGGCTACGTTCAACCCGGTGAAGAGCGTGAACGACCTGCTGAGGAAAGAACACCTGTCTCAATAACAATTACCTGACAATAAAAAGATAGCCTGCAATCAACAATTGCAGGCTATTTTCTTATTCAGCCAGACCTGCCGCTACTCGACTTCAACCTCGTCTATGAATAGCCAAGCCTGTTCGCCGGCACTCAGATGCCACGAAGGCATCTTGCCGAAATTCTGCACCTTGACTTTCACATATCTTGCTGCCGCCGAAACCTTTGCGTCGAAAGAGCGGAGAGACTTATTGCCTGCCGGGTCGGCAATCGGCACGTAATTGGTAGGCGTCACAACAGGTTTGGAGAAACTGTTGCCGTCATCGGAGAAAGAGACCTCCATCGCCTTGGGGAAGAATATCCAGCTGCGGGTGTCCTCCAAGCAGGAGACGGAAACTTTATGTATCGGCTTCACCTTCAAGAGGTCCACGACTACTTCCATATCGCCGGCCCAGCCTTGCCAGCCACCCACACGGTAGTTCTGCAAGCCGTGGAGACGATCCACGAGCCCCTCTTCGCCGTTTTCGTAGTATTGCGGGTCGGGCTTGATGACATAGGAGAGTTTCTTGTCGGCAGAGAATCGGGTGAGAGCGTGAACTACAGGGAAAGAATAGCCCGTAGTGGGGTTGTAGGCCCGTGCGGTAATCACCACGTCGCGGTCAACAGCAATCGGCGAAGAATAGTGCAGCGACGAAGTGTCGGGCACAGATCCGTCGAGAGTATAGAATACCTCAGAACCATTGCTTGAGTAAATAGTCACCTTGGCGACACTGTCGAACCGCGACTCCCACGAGTTGAACAGAGGAGCCGGAGTGGCCAGGTCGTGTGGCGGGAGAGTCACGGCCGACTTGTCGAAGAACTGGCCGTTGCGCCAGAACTTGCCCGGCTGCCATTTCTTACTCTCTATCACTATCTTACCGTTGCAAATATCAACCTTCTTGAACAGAGGCTTAACAGTCACATACTCGCCGGAGCCCGGGCACACGGGATAGAATCCCATAGCACTCATCACATACCAGGCACTCATCTGACCGCAGTCTTCGTTGCCGCAAAGTCCGTCGGGACGGGAAGAATAGAATTCCCTGATTATCCTGTCCACCACCTGCTGAGTCTTCTCGGGACGGTTGAGGTAAGTATAGAGGAACGCTGCATGGTGAGACGGCTCGTTGCCGTGGGCATATTGTCCTATAAGCCCTGTAACATCGACCTGGTCACGGCCGCTGAGCTCCGAAGAACCATAGAACAGCGAGTCGAGGAACCGCTCGGCCATCTCGGCACCCCCTTGTGCCTCAATCCAACCATAGATATCCTGCGGGACGTAGGTGCTGTACTGCCAGGAGTTGCCCTCGGTGTAGTGGTTGTTTATCTCCGTCGGATTGAACGGAGTCACGAATCCGCCGTTGCGGCGGGCGTGCATAAAGCCGTTGGGATCCAGAACGTTACGCCAAGACTGCGAACGGCGGATATACTCGTCGTAGATTTTCCCAAGGAGCATAGCGTCGTCCTCCACCGATCCTATGGACTGGGCATACTGGGCGATGCACCAGTCGTCGTAGGCATATTCGAGAGTCTTGGAAGCCGACTCGTTATCCACCTCGCTAGAGAGGAAACCCTGCTGGCCATAGGCGGCGCGGCCATAGGCAGGAAGGTTAGCGGTAACCATCATGCCCTCAAGGAGTTTGGCCTTTACCGTATCAGCCCAATTGTCGAGGAGTCCGGCGTTGAGAGCCTCGAGGATAACCGGAGCGGCATGGTAGCCAATCATACAATGCGTTTCGTGGGCTGCCAGTTCCCACATCGTGAGTTCGCCACCCTGCTCGTAATGCTTGAGGAAAGAGCAGATAAAATCCTCGGTACGTTCTGGTTCTATGATAGTTAAGAGCGGATGGAGGGCACGGTAGGTGTCCCAGAGAGAGAACACCGTGTAGAGTTGGCGGTTGCTGTCCACCTTATGGATTTCGCCATCTTGCCCGCGGTAGCGTCCGTCGATGTCGGAGAAGAGGTAAGGCGAAGTAAAACAATGGTATAGCGACGTGTAGAACGTGCGACGCTGCTCCTTGGTGCCCCCTTCAGTCTTGATTTTGGCGAGAGCCTGCTCCCAAGTGCTGTCGGCCGCCGTCCTCATCGCGTCGAAAGCGTTCAACGGGAGAGCGTTCAGGTTGCCGAGAGCCCCGTCAATATCGACAGCCGAAATGGCCACCCAAAGAGTGGCAGAAGAAGTCCCTTCGGGGAAAGAGACATAAGCCTGAGTGCTATCGTTCAAGAACTTAACCTCGGCGAACGGCACTTCGGAAGCGATGGCGAAGAACAGGTGCTGGTCAGGGTTCCAGGCGGCACTCTCGCGAGAGCCAACAATCTTGCCGTCACGCAACTCGATATGGCCGCTGAGGAGTTTGTCGCGATGCTGAAGGTCTATTATAAAGCCGTTGCCGTCAGGTTGGGCGAAAGAATAGCGGTGGACCGCCTTACGCTCGTCGCAGGAGAGTTCCACCTTAGTGGAGTTGCGGTCGAGCCGCACCGAATAATAACCCGGCGTCGCCACCTCGTTAGAGTGCGAGAAGCGAGAGCAGTAGTCGGTGTTTTTCAAGCAATTACCCTCATAAGCGAAGTCCTTGGAGACCGGCATGAGGAGGATGTCGCAGAGGTCTTCACAGCCTGTACCACTGAGGTGGGTGTGAGAGAAGCCGTAGATGGTGTCGTCAGAGTAGTGGTAGCCGCTGCATCCGTCCCAACCTTCGAGACGAGTGTCGGGACCTGGCTGAACCATGCCGAAGGGGACTATGGCACCCGGGAAGGTGTGGCCGTGTCCGTCGGTGCCGACGAGAGGATTGACGAGCGAGGTGAGCTTGTCGTTGCCACCACACGAAGACAAGAGCAGCAACACGCCGGTCAGAGCCAGCACTGCCAGAGATTTACGATTGTAACCCATTGATTCTATGATATTATTTCATTTTAATAAGAGCGGCAGCCCCGAGGATAGCCACCTCGTTGGCGTTGAGCTGAGACATGCGAATTTCGCATGATCCCTCGTAGATGTTGAGGAGGTGCTTTTTGAAAGACTCGACGAGCGGTTCCATGAGAGGTTTGCCCACCTTGGTGGGGCCGCCCAAGAGGAAGATGGCCTGAGGGGCGGAGAAAGTCACTGCGTTGGCCATGGCGATGCCGAGGTAGTAGGCAGTGCGGGCGTAGGTGACTTGAGCCACCAAGTCGCCGTCGTTGGCGGCGTCGCCTATCATCTTGGAGGTGATGTCCTTGTCGGGCACCGACATGAGTTTGCCGTTATAGTTGGGAGTCTGCTTGCGTAGTTCGCAGAAAGTCTGCACGATACCGCGGGCGGAGGTATAGGTTTCGAGGCATCCTTTGCGACCGCAGGAACACTGGCGGCCTTCGGGTACGAGGATGGCGTGGCCGAGTTCGCCGGCAGCGCCAGTGGAGCCGTGGACCAGCTTGCCGTCGAGGACGATGCCGCTGCCCACGCCTGTGCCGAGGGTGAACATGATGAAGTTGTCGAGGCCTTTGGCACCGCCATATACGAGTTCGCCGTAGGCTGCGGCGTTGGCGTCGTTGGAGAGTACCACCTTGACATCCATATACTTACGCATCTCCTCCTCGAAGTTGAGGACCCCTTTGATGGTGAGGTTGGGGGCGTTGTCCACGCAGCCGGTGTAGAAGTTTCCGTTTGGGGCGCCGATGCCGATGCCTTCGATGGAGGATACGTTGTTGCCCTTCATCAGCTTGGCGATGCAGTCCATGATGTCTTTGACATAGGGCTGAAATTCCGTGTAGGCGTTGGTGGGGATGTTGGTGCGTGCGATGATGGTGCCATCTTCGCGTACGAGGCCCATGTCGGTGTTGGTGCCTCCGATGTCGATACCGATTGCGTAAGTCATAATCAAGGGATTTAATTTATAATAAGAGATAACGAAAGAAGAGAAAAAATATTGTGCAGCGAGGGAGATTTTTTAGAAATAAAAGGCAAGCAGCCCGGTGGCAGGCAAATGTTCAAATTAAAGAATAAGTGGTTGATTGTATGACCGTTGAGCTCATTTTAATAGTTATCTAATCCAAGATAAGGTCAAATTGCTGATTGCAAGGATGTTGATAGGTATCAAGTCTATGTGAAGTCTATGGTTGACTCGAGGTCGGTAAAAGAGGGGGTTAATGGAAAAAATGGTAATGAGAATCTTGCAATGTAACGAGCCTCGTGATAATTTTTCTTTTATTGTATGACGACGCAACTTTTTCAAGGGAGTTTTTGTAAAAAGACGCAACTTTTTCAAGGGAGTTTTTAAGAGAGATAACAACTTTTTTAAGGGACTTTTTGATAAGTTATTGATTATCAATATAGGGATTTTTTGAGTCATTTTGGTCTTGCTCTGCGTGGACGCTTTCAACAGGGGGATGAGGAAAACTTGTTGGATGGGGGTGTTGTGGTGTGGGGAAAATTGTATATCTTTGCAGTGTGAACAGAGTTGCGGAACATTGTCGCAACTCATTGAATAATAATGTAGTAAATCAAGGTAACTTTTATAAATTCACGTTTGAAATAAAAATATAATATGAATAATAACAAACTTTTCTATGCTTTTGGCCTTCTTGCGGTATATTGCTGTTTGTCAGTCCGGCACAATCACGCGATTGCGCCCTCCTTCCGTGCAGCAATCTACTCGAAACAAGCCTCAAAATCATTAGAAAGCAATTTATAGAAGTCACCTTAAAAACAGAGAATAATTATGTGTGGAATTGTCGGATACCTTGGCGAGCGCGACGCTTACCCTATTTTGATTAAAGGACTGCACCGGTTGGAGTACAGGGGCTATGACAGCGCCGGGGTGGCGCTGATAAACGAGGAAGGAGAGATGACCGTGTGCAAGGCGAAAGGCAAAGTGTCGGTGCTGGAAGAGGTGGCAGCCGAGAGGGACATGAGAGGCACGATGGGGATTGCGCACACCCGCTGGGCCACCCACGGAGAACCGAACGAATGTAACGCCCACCCGCACTACTCGCAGTCGAAAGAGCTGACGCTGGTGCATAACGGCATCATAGAAAACTACAAGGCGCTGAGGGAGGAGCTGACCAACCAGGGCTACAGCTTTGTGAGCGAGACCGACACCGAGGTGCTGGTGCAGCTCATAGAATTTGTGAAATCCACCCACCACTGCGACCTGGTGAGGGCTGTGCACCTGGCGCTGAAGAGCGTAATTGGAGCCTACGCCATAGCGGTGTTGGAGAAGGGGAATGCTGACCGGCTGATAGTGGCGAGAAAAGGAAGCCCACTGATAGTGGGAATAGGCAAGACCGAAGACGGAAAGACAGAGTTCTACGTGGGCAGCGACGCCACACCGATAGTGGAATACACCAACCAGGTGGTCTATCTGAAAGACGAGGAGATAGCGGTGCTGAAGCGGGACGGGAGCTACACGATCACCAACCTGAGCAATGTGGAGCAGACGCCGCAGCTGCAGACGCTGCAGGTGAACCTCGACGAGCTGGAGAAGGGTGGCTACGCCCACTTCATGCTGAAAGAGATATATGAGCAGCCCGAGTCGATAAGGACCTGCCTGGGCGGCAGGATAGACGCGAAGAAGAGAGACGTGATACTGTCGGGAATATTGGACAACAAGAAGCGGTTCCTGAACGCCCGGAGAATCATCATCTGCGCCTGCGGAACGAGCTGGCACTCGGCCCTCATCGGCAAGTATTTCATCGAAGAGGCCTGCCAGATACCGGTGGAGGTGGAATATGCGAGCGAGTTCAGGTACAGGAACCCGGTGATCTTCAAAGACGACATAGTGGTGGCGGTGAGCCAGAGCGGCGAGACCGCCGACACGCTGGCCGCGATAAAGCTGGCGAAAGAGAAGGGGGCGTTCATCTACGGAGTGTGTAACGTGATAGGATCTTCGATCGCCAGAGAGGCCAATAGCGGTACGTATATTCATGTCGGGCCCGAGATAGGAGTGGCTTCCACAAAGGCTTTTACGGGACAGGTGGTGACGTTGGCGCTGATAGGTTTGGCGATAGCCAAAGAGAAGAAGACGCTGAGCACAGAGATGTACGAGATGCTGGTTGACGAACTGAGAAAAATACCGCAGAAGATGCAGTGGACACTAGACCATAACAAGAACATAGACCGTTTCGCACAGATGTTCACCTACTGCAAGAACTTCATATACTTGGGCCGTGGGTACAACTACCCCGTGGCGCTGGAAGGGGCGTTGAAACTGAAAGAGATATCGTACATCCATGCCGAAGGCTATCCCGCGGCAGAGATGAAGCACGGCCCGATAGCGCTGGTCGATGAGGAGATGCCCGTGGTGGTGGTGGCGCCCAAGAGGGGAATGTACGAGAAGATAGTGAGCAATATCCAGGAGATAAAGTCCAGGCACGGAAAGATCATCAGCGTGGTGACACAAGGCGACACGGTGGTGAAGGGGATGAGCGACTACACGTTCGTGATACCCGACACCCGAGACTGCTACGTGCCGCTGCTGGCGGTGTTGCCGCTGCAACTGCTGAGCTACTATGTAGCCGTAGCCAAAGGACGCAACGTGGACCAGCCGAGGAACCTGGCAAAATCGGTAACCGTAGAATAGGACTTACAGGCAGCGGAGCCAGTCGGTGGCCTGCTTTAGAGGCGGCACCCCTTCGAGACCCTCAAGGCGATAGGCCGAGCGTTCGAAGGGGATGTTGCAGTAAGCCTTGTCGCTATTGCGATAACGCAAGAGATTGACTATCCAGAAGGCAAGGTAGAGCAGATAGAACGGGATGACGAGCAGGAGCGCCTGCTGCCATAGGTGGACCGTCTCGTGGCGAAGATCCTGCTCGGAGAGGGCTGAGCCTTTGTAGAAGATGAAAGGGAAAATGGTGATGGCATGGAAGTTGCGTGGAGGGAAATGGAGAGTATGGACGGTGAGCAATCTCATTGACATTATAACATTATATTTATATAGATAACGCAAGGTTGGAGAAAATATTGCGTTGGCGCAATAGGAGAACGGCCGGAGGTATGGCGCTGATTGACGGAGGGTTGGAAAAAAAATGTTGTGGAGAAGAAAAAAAGATATACTTTTGCAGCCGCAATTTTTAAAAATAATACAAAAATGAAATTACAAAACAAGAACATTCTAATCACCGGGGGGGCGAGTGGAATTGGTCGCATAATGGGGAGGCTTGCGCTGGAGAAGGGCGCCTCGGCCATAGCGATCTGGGACATTAACGAGCAAAACCTCTCGGCGACGAAGGAGGCCCACAGCCGGTACGGCAAAGTGCTGACGTACAAGGTTGACGTATCCTCGTCGGAGATGGTGTTCGCGACATACAAGCAGGTGTGCGAGGATCTGGGGAGAGTGGACATCGTGATCCAATGTGCCGGAATAGTGACCTCGAACCACACCTTCGACGAGAACACGGTAGAAGAGATAGACCGCACGATGAAGATCAACGCGGTTGCGCCGATGTACCTGGGACTGGCGGCGTTGAAAGACATGGTAAAGAGAGACGAGGGACAGATAGTCACCGTGGCGTCGGCAGCTGGAATGCTGTCGATGCCTAAGATGAGCATCTATGCGGCCAGCAAATGGGCTTCGATAGGCTGGAGCGACTCGGTGAGGATCGAACTCCAGCGGAGACACAGCCACGTGAAAATCACCACCGTGGCACCCTATTTCATCAATACAGGTATGTTCGACGGCATACACTCGAAAGTGTTCCCAATCCTAGACCCCGAGAAGACCGCTAGAAAGATACTGAAGGCGGTGGAAAGAAACAAGACGTTTGCCGGAATACCGTTCTCCTATCATTTCATCAGATGTATGGAAGGGATGCTGCCGCAGGCGCTGTTCGACTGGTTCTACGGCGACGTGTTCGGAATTTACAATGTTATGGACCATTTTGTAGGGAGGAAGAAACAATGACACTGGAAAACACAAGAAACGAGAAAATAGACAGCATCTTCGCCAGTCAGAAGGCCTATTTCGCCAGCGAAGAAACGAGGAACGTAAAATTCAGAAAAAAGCAGCTGAAGGCACTGCTCGCCGCCATGGAGAAGCACGAGCAAGCACTGGCCGACGCCCTGTGGACGGACCTGCACAAGTCCTACGAAGAGGCCTACCTGACGGAGCTTTCGCTGGTGAAAGCGGAGATACGCCAGGCGATAAAAAAGACAAGCCGCTGGGCCCGGCGGGAGAGGAAAGCCTCGCCCGTCACCATCTTCGGTTCAAAGAGCTATGTGGTGAAAGAGCCGCTGGGCTGCTCGCTGATAGTGTCGCCGTGGAACTACCCCGTACAGCTGCTGCTGAACCCGCTGGTGGGAGCCATCGCAGCCGGATGTACAGCGGTGCTGAAGCCGTCGCCATACGTGCCGCACGTGTCGCAAGCCATCGAGGCTATGATAAGCGAAGCCTTTGAAGAGAAGTATATCGCCGTGGTGCAGGGCAACCGGGAGGTAAACAAAAAGCTGTTCGGGATGAAATGGGACATCATATTCTTCACCGGCAGTCCCGCCCTGGCAAGGAACGTGGCGAAAGCGGCGGCCGACAACCTGGTGCCGATGGTGCTGGAGTTGGGAGGCAAGAGCCCGTGTATCATAGACAAGTCGGCGAACCTCGACCTGGCGGCGCTGAGATGCGCCTGGGGCAAGACGCTGAACGCTGGACAGACCTGCATAGCCCCCGACTACATACTTATACACAAGGATGTCAAGGAGGAATTCGTGAAGAAATTTGCCGAGAGCATAAAGAAACTGCACGGAGAGGAGATAAAAGAGAGCCGCCACTATGTGAGGATGGTGACCGACAAAGCCTTTGAGCGTGTAGCCTCGTACATCGGGGAGGGGAAAGTGCTGTACGGCGGACGTACCGACGGAAGCGAGCGCTTCATAGAGCCCACCCTGCTGGGCGACGTGAAGGAGGGAGCCGCCGTGCTGACGACCGAGATATTCGGGCCCGTGTTCCCGATGATAGAATTTGACGGGCAGGGATTCGAGGACAAGGTGGTGAAATATATCACAGAAAGGGAGAAGCCGCTGGCGCTCTACTATTTCGGCAACGAAAAAGACGGCTGGAAGATAATCAGGCGCACCTCCTCGGGCGGAGCCTGCATCAACGACACTATAATGCACATAGCCAATCCCAATGTGCCGTTCGGCGGAGTGGGTAACAGCGGCATGGGGAGTTACCACGGAGTGCTGAGCTTCGAAGCTTTCAGCCACAAACGCTCGGTGGTAGCCACGCCAACGCTCTTCGACCTGCCGTTCCGCTATATGCCCTACAAGACCTTCGGTATGGTGAAGAAACTCGTGTAGGAAGCATCGGTCAAAAAGATTCCGCCACCGGACAAGCAGCCGGTGGCGGAATTCTTGTTGTAACCTTCTCTGCCGTTCAGCCTTTATTTCTTGGCCGACGGCATGAAGAGCTCCGCGTCCGTGTATATGGGCTCGCTGCCGCTCTCCAGCAGCAGGTATCCGCGTATGTAGTATATCGGGCCTTCCCACATCGGCACGCCGAAGACGATGCTGTACGAGCCGTCCTCGTTGTGCGTCAGCGAATATACGTGATTCTCGTCGAACGTGGTGGGGTCGGTGATGTATTCCATCACGTTGAACATCGTCGTGTTCGTGTCGCCGACGGTGGGATAGATCGTCGTGTCGGGGTCGGCGAAGTTGTAGAGCAGACCTACCGAGTAGGGCATCTCGTAGTTGCCGAATCCCGCGGTGGCGTACACGGTGAGAATCTCGTCGCTGTAGTCACAGTCGGTGTCGTCGATTCTGAGGAAAGCCGGAGTGTCGTTGCCCGTGGTGTCGCTCGGAGTCGGATGGTCTTCTGTGGGGTCGCAGGCCGCGAAAGTGAACAACAGCGCAGCCGACGCCATGAGGTACATTTATTTTTTCATAATACCGTCTTGTTAATTAATTAATTTCTAACCGCTATAATAACGCAACATTCTGTAAATTATTGTGTCGTCCTGCAATTTTACGTAGGAAATGCAAATATACTAATTTTCTTTAAATTAGCAAGAAAAAGTGTAAAAATTGCGGATTCCATTCCGCAGTTTTGGCAAAACAGCCAGGTACATGCCTGTCCCAGGTGTTCTTGCCGAGGGCGAAAGCCATAGCCTGTTCAAAGCCTCCACAATTATTTCCCCTGTCCTGCGTTATTTATATAAGGTGTCTTCTATAAATCCACGTTTGAAATAAAAATAATACAATATGAACAATAACAAACTTTTCTATGCTTTTGGCCTTCTTGCGGTATCTTGATGTTTGTCAGTCAGGCACAATCACGCGATTGCGCCCTCCTTCCATGCGGCAATCCACTCGAAACAAGCCTCAAAACCATTAGAAAGCAATTTATAGAAGTCACCATGATTTTATCATTTTTAACACTTAACGTAATTTTTATTCAACTGCATGTAAATTAATCTATTATCTTAAATCCCGGAAGCGGCGAAATGTTAAATCTTTATTTTTTTCATCTCTCGATGTCCCCTTTTTGCCTTTTCAGGGTTATTATATTATAGAGAGATTTTTTTATGGCCATAGAAGAAGATCCGAGATATGAGCAGTTCCGCCGCCTGACCGAGAGCCACTATAGGCTCATACGTCTGCTCTGCTGGCAGCGGTCGGCGGGGCGCGATGGATTGTGCGAAGAACTCATCCACGACTGCTATGTCTCCATCTGGCTGAACCTCTCTTCCCTCAGGCCCGGCAGCCATCCGCTCCAGCAGACGGCGTGGGTCGTGTGGCAGTGCCGCAGTGTGTTTTCGCATCTCGGCCGGCGCAGGCTCATCCACTGGCAGCCCATCGACGAGCGGCTGGCCGCCTCCTCGCCTGACGACGACGGCTCTCGGCGCGAACTGATAGAGGACCTTGCCGTATCCCTCTCACCCAAGGAGCGTCACCTCCTCTCCCTGATCCTCGAAGGCTACACCCAGAAAGAAATTGCCGCGATGACGGACACAACGACCGAGGCCGTCAAAAAAATGAGGCATCGCATAGTGTCGAAGATGGCAAACAATGTAGAACCTAAAAACTAGAAAATAATGACAGAACAAGAAATTGAACAACTCATCGAATCCGAAGCCGCGCTCAATCGCCGGCGACTCGCCGCCGTGCGGGAACTGGCATCCGTCCGTTCCACAGGGTTGCGCCACTGGTGCGTCCGCCAGCGCCGCCGCGAGGCTGCCGCACGCCTCGTCGTGGCCCTATGCCTGTTCGTCGGCGTCTGCTGGCTCTATTCCGCCACCCTGGAGACTCCGCTGTACGACCGCATAACCACGACGGGCACCAGCGATAACCGGCAGATCTGTGAAACCGTCCGCCACCACTTGGGGAAAGTATGACCGTTCAAAAGCGCATATTGAGGTTCTGGACCGCCTTCGGCATCCTGCTCGCTGTGGCCATTGGAGTCATCACGCTCATCCATCGTTGGCACCGTGTCTTCCCCTCCGGCGAGGTCAGCGACCTGTATCTCCGCTACGAGAATGTCGAGGGGGTGGAGGCCTCGTTTGTAAAGAATTACAAAGTCAACGACACCATCGCCGTCGATGTCACACTCCTCGAGGCCACCGACTCCGCTGGATGGGCACGGATGAAAGAGGACTTTGGTATTATCGGATTAGAAGACCTATCCCCTGAAGAAAGAGAGATGCTTAGACCATTAGATTCAAAAAGATTTATTATGAGGTTAAGTCCCGGGAAGGATTATAAAATACAAGATACCAATAGAAGCAAGAACGATATCGTAACTTATATAAAATCAGAAAAAAAAGTATGCATATTTCACACTGCAAACTCGGCCGACCAACATAATATATCGGATTTTATATACGACGAAACATTAAATATTCAAAATCATGAAGAATCAATTTAGAACATTGGCAATTTTCATCGCTCTGTGCATGGTTGCCGCAAGCTGTCAGAAAGAAGAAATCCAGTCGCCAATCCCCGTTGAGCAGAAGGCAACGGACAACATCGTCAACTATATGGTTGATGGGCAATCGTACCAAGCTGTCATCAACAGTGAACTGGACTGGTCTGACTTTCTCTATCGTATGCTGGCTTTGGCCGAAGAGGGCCACACCGTTACAATCTCAAGCCGGGTTTCCTCAACATCCTCAACAAGAGAAGTTGTCACCTACACCACGACCAGCAAACCCGACGCACACGCGTGGGCAGACAATATGATCGACCAAGGATATCAAGTTACGATAACATACGATGGATCCACGGGAATATTCACCTGTATAGCCGTAAAAAAATAGAACAAACTAATGTCAAACATCTAAAGCCTATGAGATTCATACGGTAGAGCCCCGCACAGGACCGTTGCACGCTGTGTGGGGCAGGAATAAGAAGGGTGCTTAAGCGGGGCGGACGTCTTATGAAAGTGAAAGCTCGTAAGTGACGCACCCCCGCCAACCCGCACCCATCGCATAGGGTCGTTGCCCAATGCACTATAGTAACGCAAGACAACCGACTTTATTGTGCAACACAAACATATATTTAGTATAAACAAATTTATATGAAAATAATAAAATTTATCATGAAAAAGTTACTCATCGTCACATTGCTTGCATTGGCTGTACAAACAGTTTTTGCACAACAATCGACAGAACAAGCAGACAAACAATATCACCGGTCTATAAATGTCAGCTTCGGATACCTTCCTGTAAAATACAATCCTGGAGTTTTGGTAGGAAACTTCATTACAAATACAGATGGC
>JAFRTM010000022.1 GCA_017439185.1 Bacteroidales bacterium
CCAAAAGCCTCACAGCGCGGCTGATGGACGAGAACACCGGAGTGCCGACCAATGTCAACTATGCCTACGGCTACACCTACAACAATGCCAAGCCCCACACTGTGAGGGAGGTACGGGACAGCTACAGCAATGATATGCACCTGCTGGAATGGGACGCCAACGGAAATCTGCAGTACTATTACTTCAAGAGTCCCGAGATGGAACGGTGGCACTGCTGGGACGAGGACAACCGCCTGCAGGCGACCAGCGATAACCACAACACGGCATTTTATCAGTATGGTGCCGACGGCAACCGCGCTTTGAAGCTCAGCGGCGAAAGTCAGCAGATGAGCAACAACGGCAACTACCACTACTTCGCGCAACTCAACCAGGTCACACTCTACCCGTCGCCGCATATAGTAGTGGACGGACATGGCTATACCAAGCACTATTATGCCGACAATGAGCGGATATGCAGCCGGATAGGCGGAGGCGGCATTGAAGGGCTGTACTTGCCCACCGACTCGGTGACAGCCAGGATGTTGAAGTATAAGCCGGCAGAAAACGCCATGCAAGCCGCACAGGCAGGCCAGTGTGCCATGGCAAGTGTCAGTGTGCCGTCAAACACCTTGGGAATAATGGCCGACATGCAGACTGTGCAATCTGCCGAAAATGACATCTATTTTGTCCACAGCGACCACCTCGGCAGTGCCAGCTGGGTGACCAACCTCAGCGGTCAGCCGATACAGCACCTGCAGTACCTGCCTTACGGAGAGAGCTATATAGACCAAAGGAGTAGTACCTTCCATGAGAGATACACCTTTACGGGCAAAGAAAAAGACTCAGAATCAGGCTATTACTACTTCGGTGCGAGGTACTTTATGCCAAACTTGAGTATCTGGAACTCGGTGGATCCGATGGCTGACAAGTACCCCAGTTTAAGCCCGTACAACTACTGCGCCTGGAATCCGATGAAGTTGGTTGATCCTAATGGAGAAGAAATAGTCATTAAGGATGGGAATAATACATACTACTACAAGAATGGCTCTGTTTATTTAAAGCATGGAAGAGTTCCCGTGGATAGAATGTTAGGGAAGGAGGCCAGCATAATAAAGAACAACCTTGACAAAATGTTGAAGCATACATCTGGAAAGAAAGTGATTAAGCGGTTAACGATGAGTAAACAGCTGTACACTATTGCAGCAGATGGGAAAACTGGAGAAGGAAACTATAGTGCCAGAAGAAATAAAGTAACTTTGGTCGGAGGTGAATCGAATACATTAGAAGCTCTGTCACATGAAATTTTTCATGCATATCAAGACGATTACGGAAGAAAACCAAGAACTGTTTATAACGAGGTTGAGGCCTATGTCTTTAGCAGCATGATATCCAATAAACTGGCTGCTGGCATCAAGAGTACGAATAATAGCGAATACAATACTCATGGATTGAATTTGATAAAGGGGTTTAATAGTGAAAGTTTTAACTACCTAGTTAGTCATTTCCGGAGGGATTCTTCCGCTAATTTTAAGGGTACTTATAACGGATATGGTTATAACCCAGGCAGCTATACTCTTGGTCAAAGTTTATTAAAAGACTTATAAAAGTATGAAATCCATTCTTAAGATAATAGGATACTTTGCTTTGTTTACTACATTGTGGTCGTGTGGTTGTAATCAGAGTGAGATGGACTCCGACGTGGTTGAGGATTATTTCGAAGTTGATGTTTTGGTGCCAAATGAAGAAACCTTTTCCGAAATAGGTGAAAAAACTTCTAACTGGACATTTTATTGTCTCCTTGATGACAAAGACTCTATCTGTATGCATATAGAGTGTTTTGCCATTTGGAACGTGTCACGTAATAAAGACCCCCATGCGATAAAAATCATAGAGGTAGATACGAGTTGGTTCTATTTGACTATTCATGACGGATCAGAGTATATTATGAGTTGGCGTAATCAGTCAGACAGACCTCTATTATGGGCTATAAAAACAATATTGGATACAAGCACATACTCTTTGGTTTGTATAAATCATGATTACGTTTCTCCTCAAACCTTATTAAATGATTATATCGATTCTGTTGTGGAAACGAAAATCTCTTTTAAAATGTGTTTTAAAAAAGATGATATTCCTATTGTTCCAGATATGCAGTCCGGAACTTCCCAGAAAAACTAAGCTTGGATTGCAGAGGGATTTCATTTGACGAAAACTCTGCTATTTTATTCGTTTTTCGTATCTTTTTTCCTGGTGGAAAGAAGATACTTGGACTCAAAAATATACAAAAAAACTTCGTTTTTCTTGCTATTTTATTCGTTTTTCGTATCTTTGCAGTCCCGATTATGAAGAAAAATATAGCCATAATAGTGATGCTGGCGTTGTACGCGGCGGTGTGGAGCCAGGAGGTGAGCTATCCCTGCCAGAAGCTGATGGAGACGGTGCAGAACGCGGAGCAGGAGACGGTGTCGATGCGCTACGCCACGCTGTACGCCATGCCGCTGGTGACTATAAACCGCGGGGGATATACGAAGCATTATTTCGAAGGCGGCCACCGGGTGTGTACGGCTGTCGGGGGCGGCTTCGGCGGGGTGGACTGGAGCGCGGTGGAGGAGCAGGCAGGAAGTGAAAATTGAAAGTGGATATGTTGATATGTTAAAAGTGGGCAGTGGCCAGTGGGCAGTAGTCAGTGGGAGAATCTATAGAATCAATAGAAACTATAGAAATGATAGGGGGGATAGTGGCTATAGGGACTATAGTGGGCAATGGTCGGAGGTTTGCTCTTCGAGCAAGACGTTTCCTTGGCTTTGTTTCGTAAGACCCATTCTTGACTCGGCATAGAAATGACTTTCTCTGCTCTCGTTTTGGAATGGGGCCGGTAATGTAAGCGAGTTTCCATTACTCTCGCTTATCGGAAACGGCCAGTGGTCAGTGGGCAGTTAAAATTGAAAATTGAAAGTTTTTTGCTGCGCAAAAGACGTTATCTCGACTTTGTTTCGCAAGACCCATTCTTGACTCGGCATAGAAATGACTTTCTCTGCTCTCGTTTTGGAATGGGCTCGGCAATGTAAGCGAGCTTACATTACTCTCGTTTTTCGGAAACGGTTTTTGCTGCGCAAAAGACGTTTTCTTGGCTTCGGCAATGTAAGCGAGCTTCCATTGCTCTCGCTTTTCGGAAACGTTGAAAGTGGTCAGTGGGAGGTAGTGTGCCGCCGGCACACATGGTTACCGGACTCCACTCAATAATCAGTGTTTCAGGTTGGCGTAGAGTATTTCTATCGGGTGGTGGGCTTTTACGCCTGTGCCGTCGAGTATCTGCTGGCGGCAGGAGGTGCCGGGAGCGGATACCAGTGCTGGCGTGCCTTTGGCGGCCACCGCGCGGCGCACGGTGGGGAAGAGTACCTGCTCGCCTATCGCCAACGAGGTCTTGTAATGCTCCTTCTCATAGCCGAACGACCCCGCCATACCGCAGCAGCCACTGGGGATGCGGTGGACCACGGCCCCTGGGAGCAGGGAGAACATCTCCACCGTCTTCTCGACGCCTACGAGCGCTTTCTGGTGACAGTGGCCATGGAGCCAAATCTCCAGCGGGCGGTCGCTGAAATCACGGGCGGTGATGTTGCCTTTCGCCACCTCGCGCACCAGGAACTCGTCGTAGAGCAGGGCGTTGGCCGCAAGCCTCCGGGCGTCGGAACGCATAGAGGGAGGGACGAGGTCGGGGTACTCGTCGCGGAACGAGAGGATGCAGGAGGGCTCTATGCCGACGAGCGGGGTCTCGGAGGAGACGAGGTCTTTGAGCAGTTCCACGTTTCGCACGGCGAAGCGCCTGGCCAGCTTGAGGCAGCCTTTGGATATGGCGGCGCGGCCGCTCTCCACATGGCGAGGGATTTCGACCTGATAGCCCAGCCTGGTCAGCAGGCGGGCGAAAGTCAAGCCGATCTCCGCCTCCTGATAGTTGGTGAACTCGTCGGCGAAGAGATAGACCTTGCCTTTGCTCGGCTTGGCGCCACGGCACTGGCGGGAGACGAGCTGGCGCATGGTGTAGCGGCTGAGCGACGGGATGGAGCGCTTGGACGAGAAGCGCACGATTCCCTTTATCACCGACGACGACAGGCTCCACGACGCCATCAGGTTATAGAGCGGGCGGACCAGGTGGCCCAGCCTTTCCACGTAAGCCATGCGCGCCACCATCCACGACCGCAGCGGAGTGCCGTGGCGGTCGTAGATTTGCTGGAGGAGCTCGCTGCGAATCTTTGTCATATCGACGTTGGACGGGCATTCGCCCCGGCACCCTTTGCAGGCCAGGCAGCTGTCGAGCATGGCCTTGACCTCCTGCGAGGAGAGGGTGCGCCCTTCGATGCCGTTGGTGAGCACCTCGCGCAATATGTTGGCCCTGGCCCGGGTGGAGAAGAGCTCGTCGTGAGTGACCTTGTAGGCGGGGCAGAGGACGCCGCCCATTGCCGACGACTTGCGGCAGTCGCCCGCCCCGTTGCACTGCTCGATAGAGCACATCAGGGCATGGCACTGGGAGCTTACGCCGCTGGCCCCTTCCACCTGGCACTCGTCGAAGGCGGCACGCCAGTTGTAATAGGTCTTGAGGAGCTGCTGTCCGGCTTTGTAGGGCTGGTTCGCGGCAAAGCGCAGCGAGGTGTCCATAGGCGGGGTATCGACAATCTTGCCGCGGTTGAACACCCCGTCGGGGTCCCAGCAGGATTTAAGCTGGCGCATGAGCTGGTAGCACTCTTCGCCATAGACCAGCGGTATGAACTCGCCGCGCAGCCGGCCGTCGCCATGTTCGCCGCTGAGGCTGCCGTGGTGTTTCTTGACCAGGAGGGCGGTCTCGTAGGCCACCTGGCGGAAGAGGTCGCGGTCGTGGGGGGTCTTGATGTTCAGTATCGGGCGCAGGTGGAGCTCGCCGGTGCCGATATGGCCATAATAGACACAGCGGAGGCCGAGACGGTCGAGCATAGAGCGGAAATCGGCCATATAAGCCGGCAGGCGGTCGGGGGAGACGGCGGTGTCCTCGATAACGCCAATAGGCTTGGCGTCGCCCTTCATGCCGCTGAGCACGCCGAGACCAGCCTTGCGCAGCGCCCAGACACGCTGTATGTCGTCGCCATAGACGCGGGTGTTGCAGTAGGCGAGGCCGCTCTGGGTGACCTCGTGCTCGAAGGCCGAAGCCTGGAGTTCCATGTCGTCGCCGTTGAACTCGGCGATGATGATGGCGGCGGGATTGCCGTTGACGAAGAAGCGGTTGCGGTCCTGCGCCCTGTTGTTGCGGCAGAGGTCGAGGATCTGTCCGTCCATCAGCTCCACCGCCACGGGGTGGTGCCGCAGGGCTGCGAGATTGGCCAAGAAACTGTCTTCGAGAGAGTTGCAGTGGGCACAGACCACCATAGTATTGTTTGGCGGCAGCGGGTCGAGCGACAGCGTCAGCTCGGTGACGAAGGCGAGAGTGCCCTCCGAGCCTGCCAGAAGCTTACATATATCTATGCCTTGTTCAATAGCCTCGTCGATGGCGTAGCCGCAGCTGCGACGGCGAAGGCTGCGGTCGGGGTAGTTGTCGGTAATCTGCCGGCATATCTTTTCGTCGGACTGCCAAGTTTCCAGCTGGTCATAGATGCGATGCCAGAGGTCGCTGCCATTGCGGTCGGAGGTGTCGAACTCCGAGCCGTCGGAGAGGACCCCTTTCACCGATATCACGTGATGGCGTGTGCTGCCGTAGATGAGCGAATGCGAGCCGCACGAGTTGTTGCCGAACATGCCGCCGATGCAGCAGCGGTTGCTCGTAGAGGTCTCGGGGCTGAAGAAGAGGCCGTAGGGCTTCAGCGCGAGGTTCAGCTCGTCACGCACCACGCCAGGCTGGAGCCTCACCCAACGCTCTTGGGCGTTGATTTCAAGTATCTTGGTGAAGTGTTTGCTGATATCCACTACGATGCCGCTGCCCACCACCTGACCCGCTATAGAAGTGCCTGCGGCACGCGGGATGAGGCAAGTGTCCAGCTGCCGGGCTTTGGCAATCAAGGCTTTGATGTCCTTCACCGACTCGGGATAGGCCACGCCGAGAGGTAGCTCACGGTAGGCGCTGGCGTCGGTGGCGTAGGCTATACGATGACTATTGTCTGTGAGGATCTGCACCATAGAATCAAGAGGTTATAGCTTTTATGAAGCGAGCGGCGAGAGTGGAGTATTCCAGGTTGGCCACCGCGTAGTCGTAGCCCCTTCGCCCCATCGTGGACCTCTCCTCGACGCCCATCTGCGAGAGCTGGCGGATGGCACGGGTCACCTTCTCAACATTCTCGGCCTCGACCTGGATGCCGCAGCCGCAGCGTTCCACCACGCTCTCCGGCTCGTCGACCGACATCACTATCGGCTTCGAGGAGAGCATATAGTCCGTCATCTTGTTGAACGACGTGCCGTAACGGTGGAGTTCCGAGTGGACGCCACCCATATAGCATATATCGAAATTCTCTATCACCTTTGGAATCAGCTGCTTGTCGACCGCAGGGAGGAAATAGACGTTGGCCAGCTCCTTGGCGTGCGAGAGCTTTATGAGGTCCTCTTTCTGTGTGCCTTGGCCGACGAGGACGAAGGCAAGGCGCTTGTTCCCCCGCAGCTGGTCGGCCGCCTCGATGAACACATGCATGGCCGTAGAAGCCGTGTGGCCGCCCACGTAGCCGACCACCATACGGCCCTCCTTCTTTATCTGCTGGAACAGCGCGCTATGCTCGGAAGGCAGTGCCAGTTTCTCCACATCGCGCCATTCCTCGGCCAGATAGCCGTTGGGGACACAGGCGAAGCGCTTGCTGTCGAGCCCGTGGCGCTGCATGTGAGGGAACGCCTTGTCCAGCATCGAGACCACCTTGTCGCAATGCCTGTAGGCGTAGTTCTCGGCCTGCTGCAGGAGCCATATAAAAGGATGATATTTGGAATAGCCGCCTATCAACATCGGCGAGAGCGGCCACAGGTCGTGCACCTCATAGACGAGCTTCGCGTTATATTGCCGGGCTATTTTCCTTGCAGGGTAGATGTCAAATGGGTAAGTGGAGGAGGCGATGACCGCGTCGGGTACAAATCCGCCGAGATAGGACTTACTGTTCATCCACAGCTTGGCGACAAACTGCAACATCGACAGAACTCTCTTCAGTCCGTTGCCTTTATATTCCAGGGTCTTGATCCAGTGATAGAGGACACCGTCGAGGTTTTCGCTTCCGGATCGTTCCGGCTGCCGCTTGCGCAAGTGGGAGAAGGTGCCGCCGAGGATGAGCACCTTGTGGCCCGCCTTGACCCATTCCCGCGACATATAGTAAGGGCGGAACTCCATCCCATACTTAGGAGCGCCGGCGTAATGATTAATGAGCAGTATGTTCATAACAATTAGTTAATGGCCTTTTCGACGACCGAAGAGTATATATCAAACAGTATCTTCTCTTGGGTTGACCAAGAATAGTATTTCTCAACAGCCTGTCGGCCATTGTCTCCCTTTTGCCGTGCTATTTCCTTGTTTTCCATAAAGAAGTTTATTGCCTTGGCGATGGCGTTGACGTCATGGGGATCTATGCACACGCCACAATCGTTACCTTCGATAATTTCCTTCCAGATATCAAAATCAGTCGCTATCACGGGAATGCCCGCTTGCATATACTCAAATATCTTCAACACGCCAAGAGATCCTTTTCTGTATCCGACATTAGGCAAATAGTCAAGCAACGCCAGGCCGGCCGTAGATGCCTGTATATAGGAGGCGCACTCAGAATGGGGCAATACCCCGTCGTAAGAAACCTTATCCCAGTTGGGCAAGGCTTTCAACGTGTCCATGTAACTTATCGGATCGCACAGACCTGCCACACGGTATTTTACATTCAGTCCCGTCAGTGCATTGATAATGTTTTCATGCATGTATTTCGCACTGACGCCACCAGTAAAACAAATGCTGTCCTCCCATTTGCGATTGTCCTGTGTTGTGGCTATTACGGGGAAATTGGTCACCTGGAAGGTTTTGCTGTTTATTTTCCGGAGTCTGTCGACAATAACAGGGGTTACGCTGATGATCGCATCGAATCTTTTCAGCGCATAGGCCTCGTAGCATGCATAAAGTCTGGAGAAAATCTTTGCTATAGGTCTTGGCAGCCATTCTTTTGTGAGTAGCTGTTGCGGCACGTCTTCGTGGGAGTCGAATATCACGATCTTGCCTTTTCTCTTGAGCCTCAACCCTACAGGCAAAAGTTCGGGATCATGGAGATGATAGCTAACAGCATCGATGGAAAGCGCCTTCTTCAATATTTCCCGCTGATGGAAGAGTCTTTTAATACGGCCTTTCGGTATCTTGAGACCCGCCATGTTGACTCCGTTCTTGACAGTGTCCTCCACATTGGGCGCAATAAGCCACACTTCATATTTTTTTGCCAAAGAGCAGCACTCTTTGTGGAAGATCCTGACATCATACGGCGGATGGACAGAGGTTATATGGCAGACTCTTATCGGCATTCTTTGATGTACTGTTGTAGTTTTTCAATTATGTAATCCTGCGTCTCTTTCGTCAGCTCCGTGTGCATCGGCAGCGAGAGCACCCTGTCGGCGCATTCCTTCGCGTTGGCCAGTTCGCTGCCCTTTCTCACTATCGGCTTGAAGGCCTCCTGCTCCTGCAGCGGCAACGGGTAATATATCATGCTCGGTATCCCCTGCTCCGAAAGATATTTCTTCAGGTCGTCGCGCCTGCCCTCGTTGACCAGCAACGTGTATTGATGGTAGACGTGCATACTAAAATTCTTCTCCACCGGTGTCGCGAACAGCCTTTCTTCGGGGTCGATCTGTCTGATAGCCTGGGTGTAGTACTTTGCCGCGTTATGACGCGCTACACAGTATTCGTCGAGGTGGCGCAGCTTGACGTCAAGGATTGCCGCCTGGATAGTGTCGAGACGGCTGTTGCACCCGATCACCGAGTGGTAATACTTCACCTTCTGACCGTGGTTGGCAATCATCCTCAGCTTGCCGGCGAGTTCCTGGTCGCTGGTGAATATAGCTCCTCCGTCGCCGTAGCAGCCCAGGTTCTTGGAAGGGAAGAACGAGGTGCAGCCGATGGTGCCTATCGTGCCGGTCTTCGCTACCTTGCCGTCCCTGAAACGGTAACTGCCACCCAGCGACTGGGCGTTGTCCTCTATCACATACAGGCCGTATTGCCGCGCGATTTCCATTATCGGCTCCATGTCGCTGCTCTGTCCGAAGAGGTGCACCGGTATGATGGCTTTGGTCTTAGGGGTTATGGCCTCGCGCAAGGCGTCGAGCGAGATATTGAAGGTGCGGTAATCCACGTCCACCATCACCGGCGTGAGCTGCAGCAGCCCTATCACCTCGGCCGAAGCCACGTAGGTGAAAGCCGGCACGATCACCTCGTCGCCGGGCTTCAGCCCCAGCGCCATCAGCGCTATCTGCAGCGCGTCGGTGCCGTTGGCACACGGTATCACCTCGCTTCCGCCGAGATATTGGCTCAGGTGCTCGCCGAAATTCTTGACCGCCGGTCCGTTGATGAACTGGCAACTGTCTATCACCTCGCGGATTCCCTGGTCGATCTCGTCCTTTATCTTAAGATACTGACCGTGGAGGTCAACCATCTGTATCTTGTCCATTATGTGTGTTTTTGTTCGTTAGTATTTCATGTCGTCCCATCCGAAGGGATGCTGCGAGAGCGGCAGCTTCGCCAGCGGGTGGTAGTCGCCCTTCAGCCCTACCGGAGTGGCGTTGCGGATGTCGTGCACGATCTCGATGCAAGGGCGAGCCTCACTGATGCGGAAGCCGCGTCCGGCTAGTATCTCCTCGTAGCTCTTGGTGTGGAGCTCGGTGAAGCCCTGGCTGAACTCAAACTCCTCGCCGTCGATATTCAGCGTGCGGTAGGTGCGTTTCTCGCCCTCCACGGCGTTCGGGGGCAGACAGTCGGCGTTGATGCTCAGGAAGTAGCGCACCCGGGCCTGTTTCAGCCTCAGGAATCCCGCCACCCGGTCGAAGCTCATCACATGGACGATGTTCTCCTCCACCGGTCCGAAGATCCATTGCAGCATGTCGTAGAAATGGACACCGATGTTGGTGGCCACGCCGCCGCTCTTGTGCACGTCGCCTTTCCACGAGGTGTAGTACCAGTTGCCGCGCGAGGTGATGTAGGTGAGGTCGATATCATAGACCTTGTCCTTCGGACCTTCCTCCACCTTCTTCTTCAGTGCGGCGATGCGGTCGTGGAGCCGCAGCTGCAGTATGTTGTAGGCCTTGTGGCCCGTCTCCTGCTCCACCTTCTCGAGAGCGTCGATGTTCCAAGGGTTCAGCACCACAGGCTTCTCGCATATCACGTCGGCGCCGAGACGGAGGCCGTAGCGAATAAAGGCGTCGTGGGTGTAGTTGGGCGTGCACACCGAGAGCCAATCGATGTTCCTCTCGGTCCCTTTCACCTTGTTGCAGAAGCGGTCGAAGAGTTCCTGCTCCACGAAAAAGGAGCACTGCGGGAACGAGCTGTCGAGGCGTCCCACGCTGTCAAACTTGTCGTAGGCAGCCACCAGATTGTTGCCGGTGTCGGCGATGGCTTTCAGATGGCGCGGTGCTATGTATCCTGCTGCACCTATCAATGCGAAGTTCTTCATTGTATGATATTTATGTGTTTTCTATTGTTTCGTTGTTTGTCGTTTTCCAGTTGCTTCCTGCCATAAGGCTGAAGAAGAAGCAGAAGAAGGTGATGCCCATCTGGCGCTCGAATATCGACTCGAAGAGCGCCGAGAGGACCACGATTAGGAGGAAGGTGAGGAAGAGGTAGTTGCGGGAGCGCAGGCAGCCGATGGTAGGGCTCACAAAGACGGTGAGTAGTATCAGCAGGCCCGGTATGCCCGTCGCCAGAAGTGTGTCGAGAAACTGGTTGTGCGGGTTGTAACGATGGCTCAACAACTTCTCGGCTCCCATCGCTTCGTACTTTTGCGTCAGCACGTCGATGCGGTCGCCGGCACCAACGCCGAACGGCATATTTTCTTTGATTGTATTGACGGCCACGCTTGTTATTGCATAGCGGTCGTCGCTGTAGTTGTGGGAGAGGGCGTTCTCCACCGTCGAGAGGAGGCGGTTGTGCGAGTTGGGAATCAGCAGCAGGGTGGCCCCAATGCTGCCAAGCAGCAAGACTATCATCAACGAGCCCACAAGATAGCGTTTATATCTTGCTATCAGCACTATGGCGAAGCCGAGGAACATTATCACGAAGCCGAGGATGCCCGCCCGCGACTGCACCAGGAACAAGTCGGCGACCAGTGCCAGGAGGTAGGAGGCAAAGAGGAGGCAAGTTGTAAGTTTTAAGTTGTAAGTTTTAAGTTGTAAGTTTTTCGCTGTGGATAGACGTTGCTTTGATTTCAGGTTGAGCAGGCGGTAGGCGATATACGCCAAGGCGAGCAATATGTACATCGAGAGGTAGCTGTGGTGCATGGGGTCGAAGCGCACGCCCGTAAAAGCATGAACGTCAACAGCCCCTGAAGAAAAATTCTTGATAAGGACTATCGCTCGCCACAGGAATCTTATAACCACAGCCGTGGCCATAACCTGCAGCAGGCCGAACAGATGGTTGCGCTTGTGCCATTTCCAGTCGAAGAGGCACATAAGCAGCGGGAAAGCGGCGAAGAGCAGTATCTTGTTCACCTCGGCCTTGCCTTCGGCCATGTTCTCGGTATAGAGCAGGCTGAGGGCGTATACCGCTGGCAGCAAGGCCATTGCGGCAAATCCTATCTTGGACCAGAGGGTCAGGTTGCCGTTGCCCACCTTGCGCTCTTTGACGGCGATCACTATGGCCCACAGCAACACCGCCAATAGCACGTAATAGGCTATGTGCCAGGAAAATGGCAGCACACCGGCGACAACGAGCAAGAGCGCATATTCCACCCTGTGCCATGCGTCGAGTGGGGCGAAGAGGTTGCGTGCATTACTCATTGTCAGACTTTTATATTTTACAGGGAAGATGCTGGCCAAGCCATAGGCTTGGGGACTTGTCCCCTATTCATAACTGCAAAATTACAGAAAATAGTTTAATTATAACTTATTTTGTGATTTTTTCTGTTCCGCCGTTGCGCTATCGTACTTGGATACAGCTACATACGCCACCGCTCGCTTTCTCTGGCATGATTGATTTATACGTACATTTTGCTGCCATTTTTTAGAAATCGTCACTTTTTATATAATTATTCTTAGATAAGACATTGTCGGCAATATCTGTCGGCCCGACCCTTTCATACAATACCGGGCAACTTTGGAGAAACACAACTCATAGATTATCAAAACGTTGTCATCCAAATATAAAAAAATTTGTTGCGAAATAGAAAAATTGTCGTATCTTTGCACTTGAAAAATGGTCGCCCGACAGATTATGGGTTCTGTCTGTCAGGTGAGCAGAAGGCATAACCAGGACCCGCCCGTAACCGCTTACCCATGAAGGTACCGTTTTCCCCTCCTGATATGACCGACCGGGAGATCCAAGAGGTGAGAGAGACCATCCTCTCGGGCTGGATCACCACCGGGCCGCGTACCAAGAAACTCGAACAGCAGATCTCCGACTACGTCCATACCGACAAGACGGTATGCCTCAATTCCGCCACCGCCTCGATGGAAATGGTGCTGCACCTCCTGGGTGTCGGCGAAGGCGACGAGGTGATCGTCCCGGCCTATACCTATACGGCCACCGCCAGCGTGGTCTGCCACGTAGGGGCCAGGCTGGTCATGGTCGATTCCCAGAAAGACAGCGTGGAGATGGACTACGACCAACTGGAGGCGGCCATCACCGAGCGGACCAAGGTGATCGTGCCGGTGGACCTCTGCGGCATCGTGGCCGACTATGGGCGGGTGTATGAGATTGTCGAGAAGAAGAAAGCCCTGTTCCGTCCGTCCAACGCCCTGCAGGCCAAGATCGGACGTGTAGTGGTCTCGGCCGACTGCGCCCACTCCTTCGGCGCCATGCGCGACGGGAAGATGGCAGGGGAAATCGCCGACTTCAGCTCGTTCAGCTTCCATGCTGTGAAGAACTTCACCACCGCCGAAGGCGGCGCCATGACGTGGCGTCTGTCGTTCGGAGGCGAGACGGTTCCTTCCGATGTGGACTATATGCCACTGGTGGCGAAGAAAGAGGGCGAGACCTGGAACGAGCTGCTTTACCGCATCGCGCAGCTTTTCTCCCTCCACGGGCAGAACAAGGACGCCCTGGCCAAGACCAAACTCGGCACCTGGGAATACGACATCATAGGACCTTGGTACAAGTGCAACATGACCGACATCATGGCCGCCTTGGGACTGGCTCAGATGGAGCGCTACCCCGACCTGCTGAAACGCCGGTACGAGATCGTGGAACGATACAACTCCGCACTGAAAGGCCTGCCCGTGGCAGTCCTCGACCATAAGGGGCCTAACCACTGCTCCTCCCATCACCTCTACCTGGTTCGCCTGCTGGGCAAGACCCGCGAAGAGGCCAACCGCGTCATCGAGCAGATGGCCGAACGCGACATCGCCACCAACGTGCACTACAAGCCGCTTCCACTGATGACAGCCTACAAAGCCCTGGGCTTCGACATCAAAGACTACCCCAACGCCTACCGCCTCTATGAGAACGAGGTGACCCTGCCGCTCCACACCTGCCTCTCCGACGAAGCGGTCGATTACGTAATCTCCAACTTTGTAGATATCGTCAAGCATCTGTGAAACGGCTGTTCGACATAGTGGCCAGCGGACTGGGACTCATCTTCCTGAGCCCCCTCTTCCTAGTCCTCGCCGTCTGGATCAAGCTCGACTCCCCCGGCCCCGTCTTCTACCGCCAGGTGCGCGTAGGCCGACACAATAGGGATTTCCGCATCTTCAAGTTCCGCTCCATGCGTGTCGGGGCCGACAAAGGCAGTCTGGTCACAATTGGCGGGCACGACCCTCGCATCACGCGCTCCGGCTACTTCATCCGCAAGTTCAAACTCGACGAGTTCCCCCAGCTGATCAACGTGTTCCGCGGCGAGATGAGCCTCGTGGGGCCACGACCCGAAGTGCGGCATTACGTCGATTACTGGACTCCCGAGCAGATGCACGTCCTCGACGTGCGGCCAGGCATCACCGACCCCGCCTCCATCAAGTACCGCAACGAGAACGAGCTGATGGAGAAAGCTGAAGACCCCGAACGGTACTATATCGAAGTCATCATGCAGGAAAAGATCAAGCTGTATCTCGAATACGTCAACCACCACACCTTCTGGGGCGACATCGGCCTGATATTCCAAACCCTGTGGAGCATTGTGAAATAGCAAAAGGGAAGCCGGCTGTAAATTGATTTGTGATTGAGTGCGCTCTCCCTCCCTTGTACATCGGAAATATCCTATCTTTAACTCCTTGTTACCGTAGCCGTACCCAAAACGGGAGCAATACGGGAGCAAAAGGGGAGCAAAACCAATAGACTACTATGAGACTATCTATCAAGAACATATCACCTGACTTGTCACCGCATAAAAACCATTGGGCAGACCCTCGTGCTTGGGGAAGTTTTTCCCCATTAATAGCACATACCTCTCTCGCCTTCTACCGCTACGCCTTCACGCCCTTGGAATAATGATATGTAAGCAATATACTTATTAGGTACGCCAATCCACGCAGAAGCGAAAAGAGTATCATTGTCGCGACCATCGATTTAAGCCACAGCCCTCCTATCAGCAATGCTGCCAACGTGGATGCCACAAAAAACACTTGCCAATAGAACAGCGCCTTCAACTTTTCGACTACTATAAATATGCCGCTGAGAGAATTTGACACAAACGACAACGCCATGCCAATACTTAGATACTGCGCATATTGCCCCGCTCTGTACCACTGATGTCCCATAAACAACTCCATCAACTGCGGCAAAAACCACACAAACACTCCCAACGCCACAATCGCCATAAGCGACAACACCAGAGTGACCTTTTTGAATATCCCTAAACAATTGCCGTTCGCCCTGTACTCTTCATTGGCCCGCTGACGGAACACGTCTCTCACCGCCCCGCTTACAACTGTTATTGGAATCGCAAACAGCGCCATCGCATTGGCAAAGTATCCCACCTCGGTTTTGTCAAAATACGCAGCTATCAGCAACACGGGCAACTGCATGCCTATCGTATTCAGCAACTGCCCTGGCATAGTGTATTTGGGAAATTCGGAATACTTCACGGCACTGCTTTTCATATCCTTCACCGTCACCCCCTTGAACGTATCCCTATCCCGCACATAGCCCCTTACCGCACAACCTATCGCAGATATTATACGTCCCAATGTATCGCCTATCACCAGGCCTTGCGGGACCACCTTCCACAATCCAAACAAAGCCTTGCTGACCACTATAGCGCCAGAATTCACTATTTTGTTAGCCGACAATCCTTTGAAGTATTTCTCCCGCACGCACCACTCGTTGTAAACATTGAACACCACTATCGAAAATGCCGATATAGGACATATTATCAGCCATCGGCTCAAACCCGGCTCCTTCAACCAACCACATAATAAATCATCCAACACAAACTGCATCAGCAAATAGGCAACCACAAGAAAAACAAAAGACACTGCCAACGACAGCAACGCCAGACTGCCTGCCTCTCGCTTGCTGTCGGCTATCAGTATGCCGCTTTCGTATTTCCCGGTCGAGACCACCACCAATATTGAAGTTATCGATGTGATTGTCGCCAACAGACCGAACTCCTCCACCGTGAATATACGCCCCAGCAAAGGGTAAAACAGAAACGGCAGCACCTGCGCCACAGCCACCCCTCCCGAAAGAGTTAGACTGTTCCTGAGGAAGTCCGTCTTAAAAAATCGCCCTATCTGGTTTTTCAATTTCATTGGTCTGTCCGTTTGGCCATAAAAAACATTGCAACAAGCATCAATAATATGCCGCCGTGCGTAAGCAGTGTGGTGAACAAGGCACTATTCAGAAATGTCATCACCAACAATAACACCATTCCAAAAAATATCCCTTCGACTTTAAGGGCATCGAAAAACTTCACCACCATTGCCGCTATTACCATATACAGCAACGCCCCTATATGCCCGAAATTCATAAACCCATCGGCGATTATACCCGTATTGCAATGGGTTATCGTACGATTATACATCATCAATCCCATCAGATAGGCTGGCTCCACGTCGTATGGATAATCGTTTATTGAACTCAGGAAACTATGTGAAAGCATCAACGGCGATTCATCGAAAAACCCAAAATAATTGCTCGCCACCTGCGCGGGTATAAAGAACATCCTCCGCACCGCTATCGACTCTACCAGCAGATTTTCACTCACTAGATTTACAGCCGCCGACAGCAAGACAAGCGCCAACCCTCCATACAATATCAGCCCGGCTTTTGCCTTATGGTTTTTGAAAAAATAGAATATGAGTACTACAAATATCGAGAAAAATACCGACTTGTGAGGATTTGCCAAAAACAAATACAGCATTCCAACTATCCCTCCAACCAAAAACACGACATTTCTCTTCTTTATGCCATACACTATCAGCAGTGGCAGCATGACCTTCGTCAGTGGCCCCAATAAATATGCTGTAAATATATTGCCGTGGGCGTTCGCTTGAGTCCTCATCTCGTATATATCCTTCCCCATCCCGAATGCTTCAAAATTGATATTCAACCGATAAGCCACAACAAAAGGTACAATCATCAAAAGCGTAATCACTGGCAACAACCACCTCTGGTGCTTATATCCCACTCGCGGAGTGGCTATCGTCGGCAACTCTAGCGCATTGGACCCTATGAGGTAAACAAAAACCAAGGCATACAATGGCACCCACACACTTCCCCCGCCAACCATATACAATATCGTCGTGGGCACCGCGAAAAACATCGCCACAAATATACTTATCGCATAGCTAAAGTCACTCTTCGGCGGCACAGCAAATAACCTTATCGCCATAAGCCCCAGCAAAAACACTCCCACTACTATTGTAACACAATCTGTCCTGTAGTCAAATCCGGCACTATAATATTTCCCATACACAAATCTCACATACTCCTCCACCATGAAGAGCATAAAAAGAACGAAAGCCAGAGCATGGCCTCGACGATTTGCTATCAGTTTTTCAATCATCTCTCTCATTCAATACATTTGCCGTACCTGCCAATACTATATACACAAGCATCAGCACAATCGCCCCCGCCAATGCCATCACAATCACCAACCATCGTGGAACCGTCCTGCTCGCCTCTTCACACTGCCCTTCGTTCAGCACCTGCACATAATTATTCGTTTTCGAAGTATCGGAGCCAAGATAATCCAATATGGTTCCACACTCGCATATCATATCCTCTTTACCTTTCAGTCGAAGGCTATCGGCTTTTGACAACACCGTCATAGTATCAACCTCAAGCATCATATTGTCAACTATCTGACCATATAAAATCTTCTTCTCGCTACGTATTTCTTCTCCCCTCCTGTTAACCGAGTCCCGCAATATCTCATACACCTCCTTTGCTAATTGCTCCGCCTCAACCTTATCCTCCTTTCTAGCCCTTATCGTAAACTTCCCCGTTTTATCAACCTTTATCTTAACATCCTTGTTATTGCCATATAAGCTGTCCAGCCATCTTTCCCACTTCGGTGCATCTATATTATTAATTTCCGAGAGAACATTATCTGGTTTTTCTTTATTCAGCCTGAAATTAATTAACCGCACCTCATATTTTGACTCCCACATTGGCGACGCAGGAAGCCTCAAACTCTCATATATAGATAGTCCTGCCACTATAACCAGCAACAATATACACCACCATTTATAGCGTAAAAATGCTACTTTACAATACCTTATGAATTTCATTTCCATTGCTTTTGAAAAGGCAAAGATACTAACTTTTTCCTTTCCAACAAATTTTTCCTGCAATTCTTTTCCAACAACTCTAATTAAATACTACCAGATTTTCTTGCCAGCCCTCATATATAAGTACACTTATACACCTCTCTTTTACTTACTTTACCATAGATTCACTTTAACGCATTATATTTTCTTCTAGCTTCCTCGGCATACACGCTATTGTTATAATCCAGTATTACTTTCTCATAGCATTCCTTTGCTTTATCCGGGCGCCCAAGAAGTTCTTCGTTCAGTTCTCCACGCATCATAAGAGCCTTATCGGCCAACACATCGTCACCATACATCTTCACCAGACGCTCCAGCAGTTCGTCGGCCTCCTCATAGCGCCCTTGCTTCATCCTGATTTTTGCCTCCTGCATCAGCACCTCATCGAATATCGGGTGGGACAAGGCACGCGTCTTTACCGCCTCGAACGCCACCCATGCCGAGTCGAGCATGTTCCGATAAAGCAGCAGGTCGGCAGTGGCATAATAGCTTAGAACCTCGTATGTGCTGTCGTCATCCATATTGTCGCTGATCAGCAGAGACAACTCCATCGCGTCGTTAGCCACCAGCTTACTCGTGGAGGCGCGCAGGACCTCCAGCTGCGATTTCGCCCACTCAAAATCGTGGTTGAAATAAGACAGGCGTGCGTTTCTGAACTTTGCCTGAGCTCCTATCACATCGTTCTTGTTGGCTTTTTCCACCTGCATGTACATCAGCGACGCATCCCAGACCTCGCCGGCAAAGAGGAGCAAGTCGCCCAGCTCCAGCTTCACCTCGCTCGCTATCTTATTAGACAGACGAGGTATCTCTAGCACGTCGTCCAACATATCCGCCGCCTTCTGTACCTCGCCACCGTAATAGGCTGTCAGTTCGGCATAGTTTCTCATCAGCCTTACCGTCTCCTCTTTCTTTCCCAATTCGACGATAGTCCGCTCATACTCACCCCTCAGCGACTCATACTCCTTTTTCGGCAGCTGGTAGTTCTTGTTTAGCCGCTCGAACTTCACCGCCAGAAGTCCCACCCGGCTGTCATAATAATAAGGATTCTCCTCCCCTTTCTTCATTATCAAGCCGTAGCACTCTGCCGCCACTGCGTATTCCCCGTTCTTATGGGCTATGGTTCCCACCTTATATAACGGCTCGCCCTGCAATTCCGCAAAGCGTGCATCGACAGCCTTCGCCTGAGCCGCCGCGAAGGCAAAATCCTTCTCTTGCAGAGAGAACCATATCAGCATATCCAGGTAAGTCTTGTTGCCAGGATCGCCTTGTACCCTGTTTACCAGAGTCCGTCTCAGTCCCTCGGACAACCCTTTGTCACCCGTCTGATTCAACGCCCTCTGCAAGGTTACCTGCACCGACGACAACGAACCGGGAGACCGGTCAAGCAGATCAAAATACTCGCCCATCATCTTCTCGTAATTGCCCATCTTCTCGTATAATGCAGCCAGCTCGTTGATATAAGCATATTTGTTGCCGGTCTTCTCCCTCACCTTCAAATAGCACTTCTCGCCCCAGTTCAGTTTTCCCGCCCCTTCGAACGCCGTGACCAGGTCCGCCAACTGCTGTTGATTGCCGCTCAACTTATTTACCGCTTCGTTATAAGCCTTGTCGGCCTTCTTCCCCTCACCCAGCTTCTCATAGACGCCACCCAGGTCTACATACAGGTAAAGGTCGTTCCCGTTCTGCTTCATCCGTTTCTCCACCAGTTTCTCCGCCGCCTTGTAGTCCTGCTTGCCCATATATGTGCGGTAAAGCATCTGGTAATAGTATTTGTTCGCCGTCTGTTTGTAGAGACCCTCATAGAGTTCCGCCGCCTGCTCGTATTCCCCGTTGTTGAAATAATGGTTAGCCAACTGTTCCTTAGTCTGCTGCCCGAACAACGCAATGCCAGGCAACAGCAACAAGAACAACATATATAGGGCGATTCGCTTCATCTTACCATACAAAAAAACGCGGACTTCCCTATCCGCGCTTCTTTCCTTTGTGACTAAGCTGGGATTCGAACCCAGGACCCCATCCTTAAAAGGGATGTGCTCTACCTGCTGAGCTACTTAGTCCCCTACTTTCTTTTACTCTGTGACTAAGCTGGGATTCGAACCCAGGACCCCATCCTTAAAAGGGATGTGCTCTACCTGCTGAGCTACTTAGTCCTCTTTTTTTGAACGTGCAAAGGTACGAATATTTTTTATTCCCACCAAAAAAAATATTCCCTACCCATCATAACAATCTGTGTATTCGTCTTTTACGCTTTTCCTTATTTTCAGTTTTCTGCCTCTATTTGTACCTTCCCGATGGCTATTTTCCCTTTTTTTGCACTTTCCCTGACACTCAATATTCGCCCTTTTTCATCCTGCGATCCATTTCCTTCTCCTTTAGGCTGTCGCGCTTGTCGTGGAGTTTCTTACCTTTCGCCAACGAAATCTTGAGTTTTGCATAACCCCGCTCGTCGATGAACAGCAATACCGGAATTATGGTGAAGCCTTTCTCCTTGGTCTTGTTCTGCAGCTTACGCAGCTCTTTCCTCGTCAGCAAAAGTTTGCGGTCGCGCTTGGCCGCATGGTTGAGCCATGTGCCGAAGCGATATTCAGATATGTGCATCTGCCTCACGAAGAGTTCGTTGCCTATAAAGACGCAGTAGGCATCGGTAAGGTTAGCCCTCCCGTCCCTGAGCGACTTGATTTCCGTCCCGGTCAGCACCATTCCCGCCGTGTATTCATCAATAAGAAAATACTGATAGGCAGCCTTTTTGTTCTTTATCTCTATTACGTTTGTGTTTTTCATATCTTCTCCAGAGTTGCCGTTTCTATAATGTTTCTTGCCTCGGCTTCAGTCTTTGCCTCCATAAGTCGGATTCTCGTTTCCCTTACCCCTTTCAATCCTTTGAAATAGCCGGCATAGTGCCGTTTCATCTCAATGAGTCCCACCCGCTCGCCGTCAGATTCCACCAATTCCCTCAAATGCCTCATGCACACAGACTTCCTTTCCTCTATGCCGATGATGCGTTTCTCCTTTCCGTCAAGCAGGCGACGAGACTGCTCGAAAATCCACGGGTTGCCTACCGCACCGCGACCAATCAGCACGCCATCGACACCATAACGTTTCCATTTCTCCACCACCTGCTCAGCTTCCGTGAGGTCGCCGTTGCCCAGAATCGGGATCTTCATGCGCGGGTTGTTCTTCACCTCGCCGATAAGAGTCCAGTCGGCCTCGCCGCCGTACATCTGAGTCTTGGTTCTTCCGTGGATGCTCAACATCGCCACGCCAACATCCTGCAGAGCCTCGGCCAGTTCCGCTATAATCTTGTGGCGCTCGTCGTAACCCAGACGAGTCTTTACGGTGACCGGCACCTTTGCCCGCTTCACCACCGCCGCCGTGGTCCTCAGCAAGCGCTCCGGCTCCTGCAATGCGCCGCTGCCGGCACCTTTGCCGGCCACCTTGCGCACAGGGCAGCCCCAGTTGAGGTCTATGAAATCGGGGTGCCTCTCTTCCACCACCTCGACACACTTCAGCAGCTCATCCTCGTTGGCACCGAATATCTGTATGCCCACCGGCCGCTGACGCTCCTCGAAATCCATCTTGCGCTTGCTCTTCTCGGCGGCGTGGTTTATGCCTTCCGCACTGATAAATTCCGTTATGACCATATCGGCCCCCATCTCGCGGCAGAGCCGTCTGAAAGGGTTGTTGGTCACGTCGTCCATCGGCGAAAGACCTAATATACAGTTCGTTCTGTCAAAAAACTTTCTCATCTTTCCGTTGCAAAGATAATAATTTTTTTTCTTTTACGTTATATTTATACAACGACTAATAAAATTGAAGTTTTAACAGCAGCCATTATGATAGAGCACGGACTCCGCTCGATAGAGCCACTCATCTCCCGCCGGCATGCCGCCGGCGACAGCCTCTTCCTGGTACTTGACCACAACACACGTTTGCTCTGTCTGCCCAAACTCCTTGAAGCCATTCCATGGCTGTTAGAAGTCCCGGTGCTGGAAGTGCCCGCCGGAGAGCAAGCCAAACGACTCGACACCGCGCAACTGCTATGGAACGGCCTTGCCTCGGCCGACCGCCACTCGCTGATTCTCAACCTGGGAGGCGGCACGGTGTCCGACCTCGGGGGATTCGTGGCGGCGTCGCTTCTCCGCGGGATAGACTATATCAACATACCGACCACCCTCCTCGCCATGGTCGATGCCTCCATCGGAGGCAAGGTGGCGGTGAACCTTGACAACCTGAAGAACCGTATAGGATTCTTCCACAACCCCTTAGCCGTATGCCTCGACCCGGTGTTCCTCGCCACGCTGCCGGAGCTGCAATATAAGGCAGGACTTGCCGAAGCCCTCAAGACCTTCCTCCTCGACCCAGAGAACCAGGAGCTTGGCGACAAGTGGCTTGAGAGTTTCAACAAGCTCACCATCGACGAGCTTATACTGCGCTCGGCGACTTACAAACAGAAACTTGTAGAACAGGACCCCTACGACCGCGGCGAGCGGCAGCAACTGAACTTGGGCCATACCTTCGGGCACGCCATAGAGTCGCTTGCCCTAAGCAAAGGAGAGGAGATGCCCCACGGCATCGCTGTAGCTATGGGCATTCTGCCGGCGATGAGACTTTCGCAAAAGTTTTTCGGACTTTCCGAATCTGTGGCAGACCACTACAGATTATGGCTCACGCAGCAGGAGATTAGCCTGCCCCATTATAGCGACGAGGAGCGGCGGCGACTGCTGGAGTATATACACTCCGACAAAAAGAATTGCCATAACCAGGTTCGCTGCACCTTGCTGGCCGGCATCGGCAAGGCACAAATCTCAGTTCCCGTGGAAGACGAGCAGATTATTGCGGCGCTCGGCTGATTACATATTTTCCCCTCACAATAGCGAATCCTCTATTTGTTTTACCCTGCTTCCAAGAAGATATTTTTCGACACTTGGCCAGTCGGGGAAGTCTTCAAGTGTGGATTTTTTTTGAGGGGGAAGGGGGGGGCCGGGGTGGGGGAAAGTGTTTAGAGAAGGGGAATACGTGTCGGGTGTACGCATAATATGGGGATTTTGAGGATAAGTAGATGATAATCAGTGGAGTTACGGTTGTGTTACTTTTTTTGATAAAAAGTTGAGGGAGGGGCGATTTTAGGTAAATGCTAAGTTGCTGATACATAGGACACAAATAGGTATCAACTCTATGTGAAGTCTATGATGAGATTAGTAATCAGTTGCCAGTTGTCAGTAATAAGTTTTGGGGTGGGGTGGTTTTGGTGGGGTGGGAGGCAATATTTTGGGGATTGGTGCGTTATATTATATATAATGTATAAGGAGCTCCCGGTGGAGGGCCTTGAAAATGTAATTGTATGACTATGAAAAGGTTTGATTTTATCAGTCATTTTTCTCGCCTCAGCATACAAACAGGCTTGTCTGCCTTCGGCCTACGAAAAAGGTTGATATTGATGTCGATAATGGTTGTGACGCTGGTGGTGGAGGCCAAGGCGGAAGAATATAGGCTTGCCTCGCCCGACGGACGGGTGGTGACGAATATAGTGGCGACGGATGGAGTGGTGACGTATGCCGTTGAATATGAGGGAGAAAAGCTGCTTTTGCCGTCGGCAGTGGGGCTGGACTTTGTGCAAGGGGGCAAGAGATTTAATCGGTTGACAGTCAAGGGTGTTACGAAGCGTATGGTGGACCAGATGATAGTGGAGCCGTCGTGCCGTCAGTCTATGCTGAAGGCGAGCTGCAACGAGCTGAGGCTGGAGATGAAGGAGGGTGTTGCCGTGGTGTTCAGGGCTTATAATGAGGGTGTTGCGTATCGCTTCGAGTGGAAGGGGAAGCCCGGGAGGGTGAATAAGGAGGGGGTGGAGTATGTGTTCGCGAGGGACTGGCCGGCGCGGGTGCCGTATGTTATGCAATTTGACTCGACCAACCGTGAGGTGCAGTATTGTACCTCGTTCGAGAACCAGTATAAGACGCTGCGCCTTACGGAGATGGACCCGCGGCGGCTGTGCTTCCTGCCGCTGCTGGTGGAGGCCGACAGGGGTGTAAAGGTGTGTATTACAGAGTCGGCGTTGCTTGACTACCCTGGGCTTTACCTGCACGGGACCGGGGAGTCGGGAAGACTGGAAGGGGAGCATGCGCCACTGCCCAAGAGGGTGGAGCAGGGCGGCTGGGGAAGGCTACAGCTGGTGGTGAAGGAGAGGGAGGAATATATAGCCGAGATGGACAAGGGAAAGGTGATGCCGTGGAGAATAATGATGGTGGTGCCAGACAGCAAGGGTCTGGCAATGAACAATATGAGCTACCTGCTGGCAGAGCCGTCAAGAGTCAGCGACCAGAGCTGGATAAAGCCGGGGAAGTCGGCATGGGAATGGTGGAACAGCTGGAATATCGGAGGAGTGAAATTCGAGGCGGGAATCAACAACGAGACGTACAAGCACTATATAAATTTTGCGGCAACCTACGGTCTGGAATATATCGTCATGGACGAAGGGTGGTCGGTGGGCAACGAGGCCGACCTGTTCAAGGTGGTGCCCGAGTTAGACTTGCCGATGCTGGTGGAGTATGCCGAGAAGATGGGTGTGGGAATCATACTCTGGGCGGGCTACTATTCGTTTGCGAGGGATATGGAGCGGGTGTGCAAGCATTACAGCGAGATGGGTATCAAGGGTTTCAAGATAGACTTCATGAACCGAGACGACCAACTGGCGGTGGATTTCTACAGGCAAGCAGCGGAGATGTGTGCGAAATACCACCTGGTGGTGGATTTCCACGGGGCTTTCAAGCCGGCAGGATTTACCCGGACATACCCTAACGTACTGAATTTCGAAGGCGTGTTCGGCCTTGAGCAGATGCGCTGGGCAGGACTGGAATGGGACCAGATGCAATACGATGTGGAGATTCCTTTCATCCGGCAGGCGGCCGGCCCGATGGACTACACGCCCGGGGCAATGCTCAACGGGGCACGAGGGGCATACCGCCCGAACGGGATGGAGCCGATGAGCCAAGGGACGAGATGCCACCAGCTGGCGCTGTATGTGGTGCTTGATGCCCCACTGACGATGTTGTGCGACTCGCCGACGAATTACGACCACGAACCCACCTTTACCCGTTTCATGGCCAGAATTCCGACGATGTGGGACGAGACACGAGTGCTGCAAGGCGAGGTGGGCGAATACATAGTTACCGCACGGCGGAAAGGAAAGACATGGTATGTCGGCGGCATCACCAACTGGGAGGCACGCGACATAGAGCTGGACCTCGGCGAATTGGGAGCCTGCAGCTCGGTAGAGCTATACAGCGACGGAGCCAACGCCCACCGGAGGGGTTCGGATTACTACTACAAGGCTATGGACGTTCCTTCCGCTCCTATGAAAATCCACATGGCCCCCGGAGGAGGATTCGTGGCGAAGATTGGGCTATAGCCATAAACCTGCGTATCTGCTTGTTAATTAAGCACAAATAAGATACGGGGGATAAAAAATATTCATTTTTTCTTGCAAAGTTCACAGAATGTTGCTATCTTTGCGTTATGAAAATTCTGTGCAGATATATAATTATATTACTGATTGTATGTTGTTTGGGTAATATTTCACGTGGTCAGAGCCGGGATAAAGGAGACTATGCACCTCCCGTGGCGGCCACCGTTGCCAATTTCCCGATGGCGTTGAAGGGAACCTCCTCGATTTTCTATATGAACGGCACCTACTGGACTGCCAACGACCACGGCGACCTTATTATATATAATATAGACTCCACCACCGGCGAAATTCTGAGGGTGATTCCCTTTGACATAGAAATAGAGGATATGGAGGAAATAGCGCAAGACGCTGACTACATATATTTTGGCGACTTCGGTGACAACCTCGGAGAACGCGACAACCTCAGAATCTTCCGCCTCAACAAGGGCGACATTGCTTCCGGCATCTTCGACTTCGACACAATCGAATTCTGGTACCCCGAACGCAACCGCTGGAACCGCCGCAACTATGACTGCGAATCTTTCGTGGTGGGAGACAGCAACTTCTACCTCTTCACCAAACGATGGAACTCCCTCGACTGCGAGGTATACTCCATACCCAAACGGGTAGGCGAGTGGCGGGCAAACCTCCTGGGCTCCTTCGCGAGCGACGGGCTTGTCACAGGATGCTGTTATCTTCCACAGTTTCAGCTGCTCACACTCTGCGGCTACAACACTTCCTGCAAGCCGTTCGTCATTATAATATACGACATCGAGAGCGAAAACTTCCTTGACGCCAAGAAGTTGCATGTGGAGCTGGGCAACGAACAGGGAGTGCAGACAGAGGCCATCATATCGCATGACGGCATACATTACTATCTTACCAACGAATATCTTGCACTCGTAAGCTCCTACACACCGCCACGCCTCCTGAACCTGGACCTCAGCCCATTTCTCGAGGACTACGTCAACGGCACCGGAGAGGTCCACCGCCTTGCAATCGCAGAAACGCCATGTCAGCAACTCGGAGTCTTTCCCAATCCGACAACTCGATGGCTCAACATCTCGGGAGCAGAAGGCTGCAAAATATCGATTTACAACATGCGAGGGCAATGCGTTGGCGAGGCTTTTGACCAGCAACGGTTAGACCTCTCCTCTCTTCCCTCGGGATGCTATACTCTGGTAGCCACCGCTCCCGACGGGACCATGCGGCGCACCACCATAGCCAAACAATAAAAAATGGCAGAGACTTTTATCGCTCTGCCATTAATATTATCTATTCCTCGTCATCTTCTTCCGGTTCCTCTTCTTCTTCGTCTTTGTCATCCTCCTCTTCCTCGTCGCCGAAAGAGCCGCCAGGCACACCAGTGCTGACATCCTGTCCGAACTTCAACAGGAAGTTTGGAACCTCGTTACGCGAAGTGCCGAGCTTATAGCTGAAGGTCCCCTCTTTCTTCTCTATGAGGCGTTTGTCGGCGGGGAGGGTCTTGAGCTGGTCGGCCCACACCCCGACGCTGGTCTGCACTGTCATACTTTTGTGGCCCGAATCATAGGAGAAATAGTACCAGTGGTCGGCGGCCACCTGGAGGTAGAGGGTGAGCTTGGTAACGTCGCCGCGAGTCTGCAGCTGCAGCTTCACACGTGTGGCGAGGTTCAGTTGCTGCTTGCCGATGGCCAGCAACGAAGTCACGCCGTCATAGTAATAACCCAACACCGGCGAGAACTGCCAGTCGATATGTCCTAACAAGATAGTGCTCTCGAGCGATTTAGGCATCTTGTCCATCTGGCCGGCGGTGACATAGTCGGAGTAATAGGCCGAGCCTTTCTCGTCGCCTTCGTAGAAGATGAGAGCACGGCGGAGGATGTCGTTGTCGGTGGTGGCGGCGGAGAGCCGCAAGTCGTCGATTATCTGCTGAGTCATAGCCTCTACGAGCTTGTCGTCCATAGGGAAGGAGAATCCAAACACCGTGTTGAGCGTAAACTCGTTTCCGCGCGTGTTCACCGTCCCTTCGCCATAGGCCACAATCTTGGTGAGGCCGGTTTTCACGTTGAAGTTGACCGGGCCTTCGCCGGTGACCAGACATTTGTCTGTATTAAGCGTCAGATAACGGTCCACCACCTCGTCGGGATTTTCCTGCTTGGCGGCTTTGGCTATCATATAGGTCTTGGCCTTGTTGTCGTAGCTCAGCTGGCCCCACGCGCTCATCAGCTCGTTGTCGGCGGCCCGCTCTTTGGTGAGGAAGGCAGGATAGGGCGAACGGGAGGTGGGAGCCATCAGGATCGAAGCGGTGATGCGCTCGCCTTTCCAGTCGGTAGGCACTTCGGGCACGGTCACCCTTATGTCCTCGGGGTCTGTGTATGCGGCATAGGCCAGCAGTCCCACTTCGTGCTCGGTGGTGCAGGTGTGCAGCAGTCTCACGCCTCCGTCGAAGTAGTAGTGCATCGTGTCGGCTTCGACTCTCACCTTCCCGGCGAAGCCGAACGCGCTACTCAGCGTGAAGTTGTCGTTGTCGCTTATAAAGCCGTTCCCGACAGTCATGCCTTTGGCATTGGGCGCCACATCGGTAAGCTGGATTTTCTGTTTCTTCTTGTCTTCGTCAACATAGTCGATGAATCCCTTGGCGGCATATTCTTTGCCACTGGCTATCTGCACGTCGGCATCATATATCAAATGATATTTGTTCTCGCGCGAAGCCAGTATCTGCGATTTGGTAAGATGGTCTATTGCTCCGCCTTTGCGTATATGCAGGGTGTCGCCGCCAGGTGCTATGGCCGCGTCGGCCACGTTTACCTGATAGACTCCGGTGCACTTCATCTCGGCAAGGTCATATTGGTAATCGGCCTTCAGCGCGTTGAACTTCAAACTGTCGAGTTTGCTGCCCGTGCTTACGAACGTAGCGCCCGGCATTGTCTCGTATTCCACCCTGTCGCGCAGCGGCTTAGACTCCATTCCTTGCGAGGAGGAACTCTTGCTGTTCGAGAGTGCGAGCAGCTGCTGGTCTATGCCCCATGTGAAACGGTCCACATAGGCCGCATAGTTCATCACCGGCAACTCGGTGCGTTCCAGTGGCGCATTGGAGGTAAACTCGGCTTGGCGAGTCTTGTAATCCACGTGCGACTTCATATTGTTGGCATGGAATGCCACGTTGTTGTATCTGAGCGAGTGGAGGGTAAACTCTGTCACCTGTGCGTCCATGTCCATTGTGTGCAACGCAAACAGCGGCGAGGCCAGCTCGCCCTCTTTTATCGTTGCTATGCCGCCGCCGGTGGCTCCGTTGGGATGCAGCGTGACGTGTCCCTGCAACGTAGCGTCGTCATGATACATCTTGAACGGGGTTCCTTTCATCACCTGCGCCACTCTCATCGAGTCGCCGTAGGGATACCACCTCTCGTTGGTCTTGCCGTTCCTAATGTCTGGGAAACCGCCGGCCTCGACCACATAGAACGTGTCGGTCACCGCCATCATCGAGTCGGGGTGGAACATGATGCTCTTCGACTTGGTCACCGAGGTCAGATAGTCCAGTTGCCCACGGCCGCGGAATCCTTTGTAGCTCAAATCTATCGTCTGGTGGAATGTTCCTTTGCCTCCATAGGCGGGCATTCCGTTCTTGCCGGTCTTTATCACGAAGCCGAGCGAGTAGTCGGGCTGCACCTTCAGCGGCTCCACTATCTCGGGGAATATTCCTGCCGACGTCAGCGAGCCGTTGAGTATCAGGCTGTCCGTCGGGAAGTCGGCGAGGCTCTTCAGCACAAACGGCTGCAGGGTATAGTAGAACTTGTCGCGACGGTAAACTCCTTTCTCTATGAACGGCCGGTCGTAATACACAAAACTCTTCTCCCTGCTGTTGAATATCGGGTAGTCTTGGTTCTTCTTCAAGCCGTTGTGGTTGTCTGACTTGTCTATCTGTATGTCACCCACCAGCTGGTAAAGCGGCGTGTACACTATATGTTCCTTGCTCGGGTCTTTGAAGTCGGTGACGAAGAAGTACAGCGAGTCTATCTTCGGCAGGTCGAGACTGAACTTCTCGTAGAAGAACGTCGCATCGGTCACGTGCATCACAAACCTTCCCACGTTGATCTTGCCCGAGAACTCGATGTCCCTGTTCTTGTGCACCACCAGGTCTCCATTCTTAGGATACACCGCCACCGCCTGGCTGTCGCTCACCACGAATTTCTCCACTCCTCTCACCCGCAGGTCGTTGCTCTTCAGGTCCAGCGTGGCGTTCGACCCTCTCGTGGCCGACTCCAGCGTCAGCGCGTCATAGTCGTGCTCTTTCGATTTGTTGTAAGCCTTGTAGAAATCTACCAACTTGTCCTGCACGTAGGCGCGGTCCAACGCCTCGTTGTATGTCACCAGGCCGGCCTTCGCCAGCGTGTGCATCATCAGCCGCGCCTGCACCACGTCGAGACCTATACTCTTGGCAAAGTCGTCGATCTTGAACTCATACGTCATCCCGTGGTCTCTCATAAAGCGGTAAACTCTCACCACGGGGCTCACCTCTTCGATTCCCTGTATCTGACGGTATTTTTTGTAGGCATAATAGTTGCTCGACTCAAACGTCGAGAACGACTCTCCTCCTCCACTTCCTATCATCGAAAACACCAGCTCGTCGGCGTCCATCTTCCACTCTATCTGCTCACTGAACAAATCCAGGTTATGGTAACTGTCCACATACGGGCTGTAGAAATTCCTCTTCGAGTCGTTCACAAACGTCACCTTCCGCTCCCCTACCACATATCGCGCTATCACTCCGTCATTGTATATCGAGTCCTCGCCTATATAAATCTTCACCGCCGCCCGGTCGCTCGCTATCTGCGTACTCGTGATCGTGAACTTCACCGACTTCACCGTGGCAAACACTTTCCCTCCTCTCCTGAATACCAGAGTCGCCGGGTTCTTCGTGTCCGACGTCACAAACTTTGCACCGTTCATCATGAAACTGCCGCTGTAGTCCACTCCCTCCACTATGTTCTTCATCTCGAAATCTTTCTGGTACGACCGGAACTTGGGATACATATACTTCTCCGGCGCCATCTGCGCACTCAGCGCCTCCTCCACCCTTCCCATTATCGGCGTCGTGAAATATTTCGTGTTCGTGAACATCACCGAGTCGGCCGTAAACTTCGGAAACTTCGTCACCGCCTCGTAATCTTTCAGCATCGCCCAGCACACCGTCGTCGGCAGCCCCGTGCGGTCCCAGTTCAGCCGTCCTCCGTTGCCGAACCACTTGTGGTCGAAATAGTAGTACTTGCCGGTCGTGCCGTATATTGTGCCGTTATCCTTGTCCGAACTGTAGTAAAGCTCCATCGCCTTCGGAAACGTCACCACTATATTCTTCCCTTCCAGCCCAAGCCGGTACTCCACCCCGGCCTGCGCCTGCCACAGCGACGTCCTCGCGTCGTTCAGCATCCTCTCCTTCTCCAACTTCTCGCTGAAATCCACAAAATCCGTGAAATCCTTCACCTTCTTGTTCCTCCCTTGGATAAACTCCAGACAGTCCATCCACGCACCGAAATTGGCCTTCCCGCTCGTACCCATCAGACACGTCACCTCTATAAAATGCTCCACGTCGGGAAACTGCTTCACCCTCAGCTTCTGCAGCGTCACACACACATCTTTGTACCTCACCTGCGTCCGCTCGTCCCATCCCTTGTATATCGGCTCAAACTTGCCTATCAGCTTCGCGTCTGCCTTCTTCCGGTCGTCCTGACTTGTCGCCTGGTCCAGGTACATCAGCAACTCCGCCGGCAGATTCTCGTACGTGAACGTCACCCCCACAGGCTTCTTCTGCCCCATCGCGGCAACCGCCCACACCAACGCCACCACCACTACTACAAATCTCTTTATCTTCATAACAATATAGTTTTTCAAATTAAATAAATATAAAGAGTAACGCAAAAAAACTCCTTTTATTGTGTCGCCCCTCCAAAACTCCTCTCGCCGGCGGTGCTATAAGTATTAAACCACGCGGCAAGCTTTCTTCCGCTTGCCTCATATCAAAATGTGAAAATCTTCGGGTGAGTTGGAAATTAATTGCACCCATCTGGGGTGCAGATTCTATGCTTGCGTGGATATTCACCCATATCTGACCAGTCGGACGTATCACAGCGGTCAAAGTCGAGCTCGGTAACACTCCTCAGCTTTTTCAATAGAGTATCACTACAAGTGTCATTGTCGAGCAGGAAGTCTATCCAGTTGACGTTACCCACTACAACCGTGCCGTCGGCATAGCGACGGTACTCGGTTTTCAGTCTGCCCTGTGGATTTACCACAAAAAGGCAAGGTATGCCGAAAATTACATCTTCCAGCTCCGGCTGGCGGTCAAATACATATTTCGCAATGTTAAGGTATCGGTCGTCAGCTGTTGAGGAGAAACGCGAATCGTCGTCGCGAAGATAGTACATATAAGGAGTCTCTATGCCGAACCGTTTCAAAAACTTGGTGTTGTCGTATTTCAACGACGAGCAGTCGTTCAACACAAAATACCAGCGGACATGAGACGTATCAGCATTCCACAGTTTACTGTAAGTCATCTTCATTTGCTCATGGCAAGGTTCACAACAATGACTGTAAATAGCCACAACCTTGTAGTGTACCGTGTCGTCCATTATCAGGTGCTTTAACCCCTCGACTGTCAGCGGACTTTGGTCGGTGTATTTATAAGCGTTGGCTATGTCACGTGGGCTTTCAATACAGACCTGTATCAAACCGCAACCACAGAAAATAAGGGATGCAATCGAAAGAAGGGAAAAGAAGAACGGTCTTTTCATTGTATTTCCACTGTTATCTTGTCGTCCTGGCGATGCAGCGGGTAATCGTTTTCATCTTTTCCTCGTTTATTCGTCGCGGACTAAACGGACTGTACGACCTTGGGAGCGGTCTCCGTTACCGCAGATATAGAGGTAACTGTCTGTATAACTTATGTCGTATGGCATACCACCGCCAGCGGTAGCTGACCAATAGAATCCGCCTGAACCTGCCGAGACAGCGTTAATTCCTACTCTGCGGCCAGCGGCCGGAAGGAAGATAACGCCAGCCTGCTCAAGTAACTCCCAGTCTTTTTCGTTGTATATGTTGTCGGCAAAGAACGCCTGTAAACCGGAAGTGGTGGGTGTCACATTGATTCCGGTAGGGATTGCTACACCTGATGGATGAACATAGGTGTCAGGAAAGAGCATTAAGCCTGCCACGTCGCACACTGTAGCTTTGGCATAGCGGGCGTTTGTGGTGTTGCCCACAGTGGAACATCTGCGGGTTCTGAGCAGATAGACCCATTCGTCTTTGGTCAGTGTGCGCCACATTTCAGGACGATTACCCCCATTGGAAATGGCGTTGTAAACACCCCAATCGGCGTAGTTGTAGTTTCCGGTCATGCTGGTGGAGGCGTTGCCTGATATGCAGTAGTGTCCGGTGTTTCCGCTGGTAGAATAAGGCTGGTAGGCCGTGGTTCCCCCTTGCCAGCCGCTGGTGCCCCAGCCGAACATATCGATCCATCCCTCATAGTCGTCTGCAATATTGGTGTTTTCGGTGCCGACGAAGAGATATTGCTTGTTGGCAAAACGCCAAGTACCGTTGGCTTCGTTACCGTCGGCCACGGTGTGGGAGCCAACGGTGGTGTACTGAAGATTACCCCTGGAGAATCGGACAGAACTGGTATCTGATACAGAAAAGGTTTTGAAATGAGCTCCATTCTCGTCAAAAATGTTGGATGATGGCTGTGTCGAAGAAAAAATGAGGATTTTTTCGCCACCGTCACCTAAGGTTTCTGAAATAGGATAGGAATACCACGTTTCGTCATCGGCATAGCGATAGGCTTGGTAGTACATCTCGTCGTTTGCGGCGAAGGTTTCAGTGCAGTTCTCTTTTGGGACTTGTAGTGAGATGGTATTTATTGTAAGAGAGTTGGATTGGCTTCGTGAGATGTTGTGGATTTTTGTAGTGGCAATACCATCTGATATACTCACTCTTAATATTGCTATTTGCGGCTCACTCAGAGAGATGTTTATGAGGTGTTGGCCGGCGGGGAGGTGTCCGGAATAACTTGAGATGGGCACACCTGTCAGACTGATTACTTCTACTGTGACTTTTTCGCTTTTGGCGAGGCGGAGCATGCTGCTGCAACGTCCTTTGAAAGGGTTTGGGTAGGTGTGAAATAGTTGTATCATATCTATTTCGGCGGTGACTATTGACTCTTCGTTGTCGCCGAGGGTAATGGTCAATGTGGTGTCAGGGTATGTCAATGTGTGGTTCCAGCCTCTGGTAAGGTTCGCTACCTGTACTCGGTCAAAGGGATGGTAAGTGCCGTTGTCGGCCTGGCAAGTAAACTTGAGTGTTACTTCCTGGGAGACTGCCATGCAGGCAAACATTGTGGCCAGCAAGAAAATGATGTTTTTCATAATATATATATATGCCTAAAGGTTATAAGTTGTGTTATTTTATTGTATTAAACGTATAAATGAGTCAAACTATTACATGAGATGAAAAAAATTATGGTTGGTGTGTTCTGTGAATAGGAATGTTTTTCCGTTCAGTGATGATGTGGTGTATATATTATTAAGAGACATCATATAAATAATGGAAGGTTAGGAATGCGTGAAGCTCTATATCAACGCTATATCAACTCTATGGTTGGGCTATTCCACTATTATCTTGTCGTCCTGGCGATGCAGCGGAAACCGTGCGGTGCTGCAGGGACCTCTTTGGCTGGCGAGGTGGAGAGGAGCTCTGGCACGTTGTCGTGCAGTCCGTTCACACGCCCGTTTCTCTTCGCTTTGACTGGAGCTCCCGGCATGCGGTTAGAGGCCTTGACTTTGTCTGACGCTATGGCATAGTCGCTTGCCGAGGGCAGCGAAAACACCACAGGGCGACCTTTCGGCTGGTAACTTTTATTGCCACTGCATTTTTCCGTACGCCAAGCGCAGTAGGCCTCGCATTGTTCGCGGCTCAACCCCACGACAGGGCAGTGGCGGTACTGGCTGTTGAGCGCGACCTGATGCTTGACTCTCTCGTAGCCGCATCCATAGAGGGCGGTAAAGGCTGAGCTGTCGGGCAAAAGCGCCTGCCGTTGAGGGGAGCCTGCGCCGTAGCGGTTCGAGATATCCCAGTCATATTCCAGCCAAGCCTCAATACTCACTTCGGCCACGTCGATATACACTCCGTCGGCGATCTTTGCCATATACGGAATCCTCTGCCCGAAGGCAAAAACAGTGCTGACAACCAGCATGGTAAATAAGAAAGTCTTTTTCATAACTATTTGAATTTAATGTTCTTTTTGAATTTAATGTTCTTTGACGGGGCGGAAAGAAAATATCTATTCGAAGTAGGTGGGAGAAACAAGGACTTTTCGCAGATCAAGGACATTGAAAACAGCTTTGTAGCGGCGGACGAAATCGAAACAGGCTTTGGCAACAAGATACCGCTCTGGCTGTTCGGGATGATGTATTAGAATTCCTAAATCTGCAAAATAAAAAATCCGAAGAATCAGTATTATCTGTCCCCATAAGGATCCCATGAGCAACCTGGATAGAGCCTCAACGTGTCTTTAAAATCATCATAGTACCAAAACAATGTGTCTCCATTATAGGTAATCATTAGAAAATCAGCATCTCTACTCCACTTGGCAGAGCTCTGCTGTTCACTGTTCTGGCTGCGGATATGCAGGAATTGCCAGTAACCGTTGCTGTCGGTAACTACCGAGCCGAGCTGCCAATAGCCTGCATCGGATGAATAGTAAGGTTGCGTTCCGACGAATGTCAACACCGCACCACCGATAGGATTGGTCATCGTGCTGTCAGAATAAAGAAATCCGTGGTACTCGTAATCCGTCTTCTTCCCGAAGCACGCTGTCATCAATAGTGTGGCTGCCAGAAGACTATACAACAATACTTTGCGCTTCATTTTTCCCATTCGTTCTGCATCCATACCTTCATTCTTTTTTTCGTTCTTTTTCATCTGTTTCTCAAACCAGTTCTGCACCCAGAAGGCGAAGCCGAAGCCAACCCACAGGAACAAGAAGATAAAGATGAAAGGATAGAGCTTGTACTCCACATGGTGGAACAGGCAGTTCACCAGCGGCAGCCCGAAATACATGAACAAACCAAAAAACGTGGAGGTGATATAGTACGAGGCTATACGGTGCTCCATCTTCCATTGACCGTATTTGGTCGGTTTAAATGCTTTTTTCATTATTGATGGATTAAGTTTAGTAAAACAAATTTACAAATTTTTGCGAATAACGTGCTTGAAATTTCAAATTTTGAGAATAGTTAGCCTGAAAGGTTCTTACCGTCCGATTACTCCTTTCACCTCTTCAAGGCTTTCAAGTTTCACCAGTTTCTTCTTCTGTACATTCACCAGCACCAGGCAGGGGTATGACTTTATGCTGAAGATGTCAGTCAACCCTTTGGCGTGGTACATGTATCGGTTCAGGCCGTAACGTCCCACCACCGGCAGCAGCGATTCGGTGCTGGCGGCAAGCGGGTTGACGTACATAAGCTTCACCTTGTGCTCCTCAAGCCATGCCAGGCTCACCTCCGCCGAGTCAGAGGACATCTTCTGAATGCTCCTGAGGCACGGCTTGCAGCCCGTGAACCAGAAGTCCAGCAAAACCCAGCCTTGCTCCTTGCGCAGCGAGGTGGTGTCGCCTCCAAAAGAGACAATCGGATAGTCGAGAAACTCATTCGTAAGATCCACGTTTGTCGCTTTCAGTCGTCTCACACTGGGCGGCAGGTTGTCGGTGTTATTATGTCTTGAATATCCAATGTAGCGCACGTCGTTGGTGTCGAACATCTTCATAGCCTCGGTACAGTCGTCGTGGCTTATGGTCATGGCGATGTCGTATATGCCGAAATCCGCAGCTCCGTTGTTATCCATGTTTGCGGGTGTGGCCACAATGCGCACGAGTGACTCGGTCAGATTGTCGTAATAATATGTCACATCCCAGGCAAACGGAATGTCGAATTCTTTTGTTGCTTCGTTGTAGTTGTGTCTCGATGTATCTATCATGTGCAACACTGTGTATTCATCGCCTTCGATGATAGTGTCGTGCATGCTGTCAAAGCGGAACCAGTCGAACGACGATTGGTTTGGCAAGATTTGATTTACCAGTGGAATGAAAAAACGCACCACATCGTGCAGAAATGTTTCTCGGTAATAGCTATAACTGTATGAATAGGGTGTGTCGGCTTTCTTCTGCCCCACCATAATCTCCTTGTTGCGATGGTTGACATTCACGAATTCCTTCCTTCCAAAGAACCATGCGTTATCGCCTGTTTTAGATACCACAGCTTTCCCCTTTGGCATACGATAGATTACGTATTCGTGCGGAGGGAATCCTTCTGCCTTGTCGTTGCTGTTCTCGACGGTGAGGGTAAAAGTGGTGTATTTGTTCTGTATAAAGGGATTGAGTATATTCTTAGCATAGAAAGCCTGTGCCGACGGAGTCTCCTGTGCCCATCCGCACGCGGCCGTCAGGACTAATGCAATCCCTATAAAACACTTCTTCGCTATCATGTTGTTGTTTTTTTAATTTACGGCAATGCTGTCAGGTCGCGGACAAGACGTACGCTCAAACCATAACTATTGGAATTCGTGGTAGTCGCTGACAATGTCGATGTGGAAAATTTCAATTGGCGTGCAGCATAGTTCGTGCCACCCGAATAGGTTGAAGACCAGTACTGACCCAAACTGCCTATGCTGGAAACATCGTGACCGCTCCTATAACCACAGGCGGGAAGAAAAACTGCACCTACGGTCTCAAGCAGTCCCCACTCCTCGGCTGTGAAGGTGTTGGTGGTGAAATCGGATGCAGTTATGGTAATTGGAACTCCGTCAACCTCTCCCCACGCATCGGGTAGCAGTATAAGACCTGGCATACCGAAAACCGTCGCAAGCGCTCTCAGATTCGATGCGTTTTCTCTTTCGTTCAGAATGTAAGCCCACTCTTCTCCGCTCAATGTACGGAATAGTCCTGCACTGTCTCCTCCGTTACTGATGGCGTTGTATATTCCCCAGTCATTGGATGTCCCAGCTATGGAACTGCGAACATATTCAAGATTAGATGCACTTGACGTGTATGGATACCTGCTCGTCCCATATCCAAACAAGTCTATCCAGCCGTCGTAGGTCTCCGAGATGTTGGCGTTGGCGGTGCCGACCATGTCGTATTGGTGTTCGGCGAAACGCCATGTGCCGGTCGAGGCTTTGTACTGCAGGTTGCCACGAGAGAAGGCCACGCGGTTGGCTACCGAGATGCTGAAGACCCCTGGCAAGGCTCCTTCCGTGTCGGCTGGGCTGCTGTCGTAAGGATGCAGGTGGATGGTGTCATAGACCAGGCTGTCGTGAAGATAAACACGCACGCTGTCGTGCAGATGGACTATCACGCTGTCGCGGATATGCACCACCGTGCTGTCTAAGATGTTCACCACCACGCTATCACGTATGAAGATGCTGTCGTGGACCACCGTACTGTCATGTACATATACCACCACGCTGTCGCGCACAAGCACGGTGTCATGCATAATCAGTGTGTCGTGTATTATTGTGCCGAGTGCCACATTGTCTATATATTCGTGCAACACCGCCGAGAGGCTGTCGCCAAGGTGCTGTGCGTCTATGCCCGAGCCTCCGTCGGCTGAATGGGCGGAATACAGAGCGTAAGGTACCGACATCAGCTGCTGCACCGTTTCAAGCCTATAGTTCTCTCCTCCATCGGGGTCAATCTGCGACCGCAGGAACCATGGCCCGTCAGCCCAGTCCACACAGTCGGAAAACGGGCAGTTCACCAGTCCCATGCCCTGACCTGCTATCACGGTGAATAGGCCGCCCGCATCGGTGGTGGGGTAGTGCAGTTCGGCATAGCCTTCAGTGCCACTTGCAGAGCCTTTTATAAAGCTCAGCTTCACGCTCACCGTGCGATTGGACACGGCCGTGCCGTCGGCATTGCGCACTACGGCCTGGTATGTGAAACCCTGCGGAGCCTGCGCCCACAGGAGCGTGGCGCTCAAAAGAGTTAGGATTAATGTTAATAGAACCTTTTTCATCGTTTAGTTATTTTGTAAGTTGATATTCTGTTGTCTGCATTCACTTTCAGGATATACGCCCCGGCAGCGTATGGGCTCATGTCGAGCCGCAGCGTAGCGGACTCCCAGGCGGATGTCACTAGCTTCCGTCCGTCAGAGTAGTAGAGTTCCACCGAGAGAGGCTTGTCCGTATAGTCACGCTGCAGTGTCACGCCGTCGCTGGTGGGGTTGGGGAAGATGCTCACCGCTATGCCCTGTGCTTCACTGATGCTCTCCACCCTGTAGATGGCAGGCTGAATGACACCCTCATGCGCTGATTTGGAGTCATTAGAGGCGTTGAGCGTCGCAGGCTGACCCACGCTGTACGAAAACGACCCGACAGCCCCCGCTGCTGTGCCTCCCGTAGTGGTTACGGCTGTCTGCGCCATAACCAGCGACGAGAGCAGCACCAACGCTGTCAGTAAGAATGTCTTTTCCATAACTATTTGATTTTATGTTCTTTTACTGGGCGGATGGAGAAGCCGTAGTATCGCTCGCAGCCGCCAGTACGCAAGCCTGTTGAACCGAAGTTGAGTTCGTGCGCGGTGTTCGGCATAAGAAGGTCGAGCGACGATGACCAATAGTTGCCTATCTTGTCGCTGTCGGTGGACGAATCGTCGTACCAGAATCCTGTGGCGGGCAGGAACAGACTGTTGCCGTTGGCCGCGGTGAGCAGGTATCCTCTGACACCTTTCTGTCGTGTCCATTCAGCCGAAGTATTGTCGATCAGTTCCTGCCATTCGGCGTTGGTCGGCAGGCGAGCCCCATCGCCCAGCAGGGCTGTGGCGGCATCGTCAGCCGACTCAAGTACGGTGAGGCTATCGACGAGACCTTTGGCTTGCTGCGTGTTGTATTTGTTAAGGGTATAAATCCCGTTCTCATGGTTGTAGTAGGAGTAGGTTGTCAGGCTGTACTCGTTTTTCGGCATCGTCTCGCCCCAGGCGTAGTATTCGCCACACTTTTCGGGAGATGAGGCGCCGAGATTGCAGCAAGCCCACAGCAATCCGCTTGGCAAGCCTAAATCGACCCATTCAGATTCCGCCGTTCTGTTCTCCGCGTCGGTTGTCTTGGCGTTCTTGTTTTTGCAGCCAGAAAGCATGCCAACTGTAAGTGCCGCAAGGCACATCATGATTAGTGCTTTTTTCATAGATTTGTATGATTCCTTGTGATTAGACTTTTGTGGATATTATTTTTCAGTCAATCTTTACCACCTTGTGGCGGGAAGTACCCTTGTCGGTCGAAAGGATCAGGTAATACACTCCGGCTGGCAGGTTTGAGAGGTCGATGCCCTCCGACGTGGAGCTTACTTTATGCTTGCCGCCGCGCGTATCGTAAATCTCGGCGGCTGTTATCTTCTCATTTCCTGCGCCTATGTGCAGCTGACCGCTCGTCGGGTTGGGATAAACGCTGACTGCCGACGGCTGCCCGAGGCTATCCTTCCTTATCCCCATTCCGCAGTCTTCTACATATTTTTCGCCATACTGTCCCCAATATTCATCAGCCAGCCAGGCATCCATGCTCCCGCAAGGGATTATGATGCTGTCGAGTCTTCCCGCTTCGGAAAGTGCTCCATGACCTGTAGTGGCCGGCGGCAAACCCACGGCAAACCGCATACTTCCTATATTGGCACCGGTAAACACGTGGGACCCGATGGTGTCCAGCTGGCTCCTCACCGTCACCCTCTCTAGAAAGCTCTGACACGCACCGAATGCCCCGTCGCCTATCTTCTTCAGTGTCGCCGGCAGGTCGAGACTCGTGAGCTTCATTGCCCAGAAGGCTCCCTCGCCAATCTCTTCCACAGCATTGCCCCACGTGATGCTGGCGAGCCGTGGGTCGGAGTTGAACGCCTCGGCTGGTATCACCTTCAGAGAGTCGGGTATCGCGATGGAGGTAAGCTTCATACACCAGGCAAAGGCCTTCTCCCCCATCCTCTGCAGCGTCTGCGGCATCGTCACGCTGGTAAGGTAATTGTTCTCGGCGAAAGCTCGGACTCCTATCGACTTCATGTGGGCCGGCAGTGCTATGCTAGTGAAGGTGCAGCCGCTGAAGCAGTTGTCGAGGATGTCGGTCACCCCGGCCGGAATACTGATATTCTTCACCCAAGTGTTGTTCTCAAATCCCCCAAGCACCTTGACATTGGGGTTCACTGTCACCGTCTCCCCCGACTTGTGGCACGAAACCAGCGTGTCATATCCGGCGCTGTACAGCATCAGTCCGTCCAGCACATAATGGCTGTTGCCGTCGGCGATGCCCAGGTTCGTCAGCTGCGGGCAGTAACTGAACGGGCAGATGCCAATGCGCGTCACCGTCGAGGGGATCACTATGTTGTTGACCGCTGAGCAGCAGTTGAAGGCAAAATTGCCGATGCTAACTAAGCCTTCGGGCAGCGAGACCGACGTGGCATTTGCGTTGAAGCCGAACACCTGCCTGCCGAGATGCCGCACGAACGTCGGCACGTTGATAACTCCCGAAACCCCGTCGGGTACTATGCAGAGCGTGAGGCTGTCCTTGCTGTAAAGCCATCCGTCTATGGAACGGTAACGTGGGTTCTCCTCATCAACCGTGATACTCGTCAGGTTCCTCGCCCAGAACGTAGCCTCGCCATATTCCTCGAACTTCGCCGGCAAATGCAGCGACGTGACATTTGAATAAAGAAAAGCTTGGTCCCCAAGACTTCTTAACGAGTCGGGCAACTGCAGCGACGTGAAGCTACAGTTGTAGAAACAGTATGCCCCGATGCTGCGGATAGTGGCAGGCAGACTCAGGCTCGTCACTCCCGTGCAACTCTCGAACGCCGACGCTCCCAACGCCGTCACCGTATATGTCTCTCCTTCATACTCCACCGTCTGCGGGATGGTGATGGCACCGCTGTAACCACTGTTCAGCAGATAACCATAATTCTCCACCTCCACGGACCTCCCCTCTTCCGAGGTAACACCATAGACGATACCGTTCGATTCAAAAAGCACCTCTTGTCCAATAGCGCTACAGCAGAGGCAAACCATCAAAAATGTAAGGATCTTTTTCATAATATTAGATATTTAGATGATTGTCAGAATAACACCCTATTAGACGCACCAAAAATGAAAAATATTACAAAACACGATTTTTTTTTCAAAAACACTCTTTTTCCTCAAACCAACAGCGTCTCTTCCTCATTATTTCTCCTCCCAAATCTCACTTCTGCACAACCAACAACTTCGGCCACCTTAAACCAAATGTTAAAAACTCTTAACAACATTCCAAAACCGAACACGAACCACAGTCGAATTTGATATTAATGTGTGTCCTATGTGTGTCCTATGGGCTCTTTACCGAAAACAAGTGTTAAAAATAGTTAAATCCACTCTCCCGATATTCCCTCTCTCTCCTCCCAAAAAACAAAAATATAGAAAAAAATATTGTGGATACAATAATATTTAGTATTTTTGCAAATTCAAATAATAGTGCAATGCAGTTCAAAACAATTACAGGTCAGCGAGTTCTGATAAACCGCCTTACCGAAATCATCGACAAAGGCCGCGTCAGCCATGCCCAGATGTTCCTTGGCGACATGGGCTACGGCACCCTCGCCCTCGCCCTCGCCTACGCTCAATACCTCTCCTGCGAGAACCGCCAGCACTACGACAACCCCTCCGAACACGACGGCCTCCGCGCCGACTCCTGCGGCCACTGCCCCAACTGCCAGAAATACCAGCAACTCGTGCACCCAGACCTCCACCTCTACTTCCCCACCACCACCAATTCGCACATCAAAAAAGAACCCGACTGTAGCAAATTCATCAACCAGTTCCAGAACTTCCTCCTCGACACCAACGCCTACGCCTACCTCAACGACTGGTATCTCACCAGCGGCGCCGAAAGCAAACAAGGCCTCTACCACGAAGCCGACATCCAGGAACTCAACAGAAATTTCACCCTCACAACCTACGAACACGGCTACAAAATCTACATCTTCTGGTACCCCGAACTGATGTCGGTCAAAATCGCCAACGAACTCCTCAAAAGCCTCGAAGAACCCTACGACAACACTCTCATGCTCTTCGCTGCCGAAGACGACTCCCGCATCCTGGAGACCATCAAAAGCCGACTACAGATCATCCGCGTCGGCAAAATCCTCGACGCCAACCTCTCCGAAGAAGCCGAAGGCAACGCCATAAAGCAAAAGCTCCTCGAACAGGGCGAATCCGACAAGGCTCTCCTCGGCCAGATGTTCGTCAGCTGGATGCGACTGCTCTTCAAACTCAATATGGAATCTCTCTCCTCATGGGTGGACCAGGCTACTGCCATGACCCGCGAACAGCAGAAACACTTCCTCCGCTACTCCATGGACCAGATCGACCGCTCCCTCCGCCACACTGCAACCGCCGGCGCCATGCAGGCCGACCTCGCCACGGGCGACGAACGCTTCGACCAGATGTTCCCTGCCATGGTAACAGTCAACAACGCAAGCGCCATCAACGACGCCATCAACGACGCCATACAGGCCATATCCCTCAACTGCTACAGCAAAGTGGTCCTGATGAACCTCTCCTTCAAACTCAGCATACTCATCAAAAACCGCAACAAAAAACAATAACAAACACTCTGACAACATGAACAACGACAACAACAATAAAGACACTAATCTCGAGCCCAAATCACAACAACAGGCTCCTCCTGCCGACAAGCAGCAGAACCGCCCTCCCGACGATGCCGACAACAACATCGCCTCGGCCGAGGAAATAGCTGCCGAAGCCCGTCGCCAGGCCGAGCGCCGCGCTCAACGAAAAAACACACAGCAAAACAAAAACTCCGACGAGGAGGAAGAATGGCGCGAATCCGGCGCAAGGCCCGAAGACCTCATCGACCCCTACGCCGAACCCGACCCCTCCATCCCTTGGGTTCAATACAAGGAAAACAACTACGTGATGCGCGGCTGCCACAGCTGCCCCAAAGCCTACGAACCCGTTAGCGAATGGGAACGCAACAGCTGCAGCAAACTCTCCACATACAACTGGATGGCCAACATCCACCAACCTTCCGAAAACCAGTTCAACGTCGTGGAAGTTCGTTTCAAGAACAACCGCAAGGACTATTTCCGCCTGCCCGACGGCCTGAGTGTCGTCGAAGGTGACCTGGTCGCTGTCGAAGGCATGCCCGGCCACGATGTGGGCATCGTAAGCCTCACCGGCGAAGTGTGTCGCGTACGCATGAAAAACCGCCACATCGACCCTGACGGCGAATCGGTGAAAAAACTCTACCGCCGCGCCAAGGCTGCTGACATCGAGAAATGGGCCGAAGCCATCAGCGAAGAGCCTCAAGCCGTGCTGAAAACTCGCAAAATAGCCGAAAGCCTCGGCCTCGAGATGAAAGTAAACGACGTCGAGATGCAGGGCGACCGCAGCAAAGCCATCTTCTACTACACTGCCGACGACCGCGTCGATTTCCGCCAACTCATAAAAGTGCTCGCCGAGACTTTCCACGTCCGTGTCGAGATGAAACAGATAGGCGTTCGCCAGGAAGCCGGGAAGGTGGGCGGCATCGGCACCTGTGGCCGCGAACTCTGCTGCTGCACCTGGCTCACAAACTTCAAGACGGTGACCACCAACGCGGCCAAGATGCAACAGATACTCCCCAACCCGCAAAAGCTGGCTGGCCATTGCGGCAAACTGAAATGCTGCCTCAACTTTGAATACGAAGTCTATGCCGACGCCATGAAGAAATTTCCTCCCGCCGGCATCTCCATACGCTTCAAGAAAGGCCTCGCCCTATACAAGAAGACCGACGTCTTCCGCGGCATCATGTGGTACGCCTATGAGGGCGAGAACGACCTCTACGCCATCGAGGCCGAGAGCGTGAAGAAGATTATCGAGATGAACCGCAACCAGCAGTATCCCGAGAAACTCGAAGACTTCCAGGTCGAACTGATGTCCACCAGCGCCCTCGAGCAGGAAACCTCCAATGCCGAATTCGAACGCGAACTGCGCCGTATGGCCGAAGGGGGCAACGGCGTGGTCGAAGACGACGAGAAACAGGACAACCGCAGGCCTTCCAATAACCGCGACAACAACCGCCGGCCCGACAACAACAACCGTCCTCAGCGGCGCGACAACCCTCGCAACAACCAAGGTCCCAACAACCGCCGCCAAGACAATCAGCCGCGCAACCGACAAGGCAATCAGCCCAACCGCCGCAACAACAACGATTCACGCAACAAGCAAAACAACAACAACCCACAACAATGAACACCCGACTGACCATATTTTCTGTCCTACTGGTATCTATCCTCGCGCTGACTGCTTGCAATCACGCCACTTTCTTCTCCGACCACCAGCGTGTCGACGAAGAGGGATGGAATATGAATGACGACTTGCGCTTCGATGTGGACATCAAGGACACTTCCCGCATGTACGACTTCTACATCGACGTCCGCAACCTCTCCGACTATCCCTACTCCAACCTCTTCCTCTTCATCACCACCACCTTCCCCGACCATGCCGTCCGTCGCGATACTCTCGAATGCCCGCTCGCCGATGTCTATGGCAACTGGTACGGCAAGGGCGCCGGCAAATACATCGATGGACGCTACCCTCTCCACGGCCGCGTCTTATTCCCTCAATCGGGTACCTACTGCTTCCAAATCGCCCACGCCATGCGCGACACCAACATAACGGGCATCAAAAATATCGGACTCCACATCGAATATTCCAACAATCAATAAACAACGGCAAATAATATGAAACAGACAGGCTCCAACAAGAAAAACTCTCGCCTCTACTCAGTCCTCTGGGGTTGTTTCTGCGCTCTCTGGGTTGGCGTCATCCTTTTCTTCTCCATGCTCTCGGCTGGATGCCTCGGCCCCATGCCTTCTTTTGAAGAGCTCGAGAACCCTCAGAGCATGCAAGCGTCGGAAGTCATTTCCTGCGACGGACAAGTGCTCGGCTACATCGGTCTCCAGAACCGCTCCGACGTACGCTACGAGGACATCTCTGAAAACGTCATAAACGCTCTCATCGCTACCGAGGATGTCCGTTTCTACAGCCACTCGGGAATCGACACCCGAAGCCTAGGCCGTGTTCTTTTCAAGACTCTCATCGGTCGCCACAGCAGCAGCGGCGGCGGAAGCACCATCACTCAGCAACTGGCCAAGAACCTCTTCCCTCGCGAAAAGAAAAGCAAGCTGGGTACCGTAAAGGCCAAATTCAAAGAATGGATAGTGGCTGTGAAACTTGAGCACCGCTACTCCAAGAAGGAGATAATCACCATGTATCTCAACACGGTCGATTTCGGCAGCAACGCTTTCGGCATAAAAGCTGCCGCCCGCACGTTCTTCGGCAAATCCCCCAAGGATCTCACCGTCGAGGAAGCCGCCGTATTGGTAGGTCTCCTGAAAGCTCCGACCACCTACAGCCCGGCCCTCCATCCCGACAACTCTCTGCGTCGCCGCAACGTGGTCCTCAGTCAGATGCACAACTACGACTACCTCAACGACACCGAATATGACTCCTTGAAGGCTCTGCCTATCAATATGTCGCGTTATACTCCCCAGAGCCACAACGACGGCTTGGCTACCTATTTCCGCGAATATGTGCGTGCCGAGCTGAAGGAGTGGTGCAAGCACCAGCGCAAATCCGACGGCACTCCCTACGATGTCCACAAAGACGGCTTACGCATCTACACCACCATCGACAGCCGCATTCAGACTTACGCCGAAGAGGCCGTCCGCAAACACCTCAGCGAAGAAATCCAGCCCGCCTTCGACAAAGAACTCTCCCGCCGCAAAGGCCAGAATCCTTTCTGCCGGCTCTCCGAGAAGCAGCAGGACCATCTCCTGCGCCAAGCCATGCGCGGCAGCGACCGCTACTACCAACTGAAGCAGAGCGGCATGAAAGAGGAGGCAATACGCAAAGAGTTCGACAAGAAAGTCGAGATGTCGGTGTTTACATGGAAAGGCCTGAAAGACACTGTTATGTCCCCTTGGGACTCTCTCCTCTACTACAAGAAATTCATCAACGTGGGACTTATGTCCGTTGAACCGGGCACTGGCTATGTGAAGGCTTATGTCGGCGGCATCAACTACCGCTACTTCAAATACGACAACGTGCAGAGCCATCGCCAAGTGGGCTCCACTTTCAAACCGTTCGTCTACACTATGGCCATACAGGATCTGGGCATGACGCCCGACACTCAAGTGCCTAACGCCGAAGTGTGCTTCGACAACGGCTCGGGCGGCACCTGGTGTCCCCGCAACTCTTCCCACGCTCGTGAGGGCGAGATGGTGACATTGAAATGGGCTCTCGCCAACTCCATCAACTGGATATCGGCATATCTGATGAAACAGGGCTCTCCTGAACAGGTCATCGCTATTGCCCGCAAGATGGGTGTCAAAAGCGACATACCGGCTGTGCCAGCTATCAGCGTCGGTACTCCCGAGATAACCGTGGCCGAGATGGCTGGCGCCATGGCCACCTTCGCCAACAACGGCGAATATGTCGAGCCCATCTGCATCCTTCGTATCGAAGACAAGCACGGCAAAGTGCTGGCACGCTTCACCCCCGAACGCCACGAAGCCATATCTCCTCGCACTGCCTACCTGATGCTTTCTCTCATGCAGGGCGTCGTGTCGAGCGGTACCGGTTGCCGACTCAATTACAAATACAAACTCAACCAGTATTCCACCGCCATTGCCGGCAAGACTGGCACAACCCAGAACAACTCCGACGCCTGGTTTATGGGCATCACTCCCAAACTGGCAACTGCCGTGTGGACTGGCGGCGAAGTCCGTGCCATCCACTTCCGCAATATGACTTACGGACAAGGTGCTGCACAGGCTCTCCCCATCTTTGCTTATCTCATGCAAGGGGTCTATAGCGACCAGTCTCTTAGGTTCCCACGCACTGGCTTCAACAAGCCGTCGAACATCAACGACGAAGACATCGAAGGCTCTGCTTTCCAGGCTGAGGTTGAAGCCGAGAACACCACTCGCTACACCGACCAGACCGATGTTGCCACCGACGAATCTATATGGTAGAACCCACTAAATGCAACCTGTTCGGTAGCACATTTGCTGAGATTCAGGACTTGTGCTCCTCGCTTGGCTTCCCCCGTTTCTCTGCCAAGCAGATCTGCCAGTGGCTCTATGGCAAAAATGTCAGCGACATCCAGTCTATGACCAACCTGTCGCTTCTGCAACGTTCCCGTCTGAGCGAGGTGGCCACCATAGAAAAGATGCAGCCGGTCGATTGCCAGATATCTTGTGACGGCACAAAGAAGTATCTCTTTGCCGCTCATAACGGTTACGTCGAAACAGTATATATTCCCGACGGCGACCGTGCCACTCTCTGCATCTCCTGCCAGGTGGGCTGCCGTATGGGCTGCCACTTCTGCGTCACGGGCAGCCAGGGATTCCATGGCAACCTCTCTGCCGCCGAAATACTTTCGCAGCTGTTTTCCATTCCCGAGTTCTCTTCCATCAGCAATATCGTATATATGGGTATGGGCGAACCGATGGACAACTACGACAATGTCCTGCAGTCCCTGCAGGTGATCACTTCCGACTGGGGTCTTGCCTGGAGTCCTCACCGCATCACGGTGAGCAGCGTCGGCATCATCCCTGCTGTCGAACGGCTCATCGCCGACAGCCAATGCCACATCGCCATTAGCCTGCACAACCCTTTCCCCGACGAACGGCAATCTATCATGCCGATGCAGAAGGCCTATCCTATAGCCCAGTTGGTGGAAATGCTGAAGAAATACGACTGGAGCGGACAACGGCGTGTCTCGTTTGAATATACCATGTTCGACGGCCTCAACGACAGCACTCGCCACGCCCAAGCTCTGGTAAAACTCCTCAACGGACTCCTCTGCCGCGTCAACCTCATACGCTTTCACTCTTCTCCCGACACTCCGTTCCGTACAGCAAAAAAACAGACGATGGAAAACTTCCGCGACTACCTCAACGACCACTCCCTTCGTTGCACCATCCGAGCTTCGCGCGGCGAAGACATCATGGCTGCCTGTGGCCTTCTCGCAGGCAAATCCAATTCCGACAATTTATAAATACCCTTTGATATGAAAACTTTAAGAATTCTCTTCTCGTTCCTTTTCATCGTGTCCATAGTCACCGGCGCACAAGCCCAGAGCAAGGCCGGAAAAGCCGCTTTGGAAAACATCCACCAACGTAAGAGTGTCCGCACCTATTCCGACAAGAAGATTCCCGACAATGTGATGACCGAGTTGCTGCGTGCGGCCATGGCAGCCCCTACGGGCATGAACGTCCAGCCGTGGCATTTCATAGTGCTCACCGACACCTCCCAGTATGACCGCATCTTTGCCGGCAACTTCAACATGCGTATGTTCAAGGAATCGGCTGCTGTAGTGATACTCTGTGCCGACACTACCTATATGCGCCCCACCCGCGACAACCCCAACGGACCAGCTGTATTACAGATAAACCGCATCTGGCGCGACGATATGGGTGCCTGCACCGAGAATTTCCTCCTCGCCTGCGAGGCCTACGGTCTTGGCGCCTGCTGGACCGCCTGCTACCCGTTCCCTGACCGTATGAATTCTATAAAAGAGACTCTCAACCTTCCTCCTACGGTAGTTCCCTACAGCGTGGTGCCCGTCGGCTATCCCCGTCTCAACGAGAAACCAAAAGACAAGTGGAAACCCGAAAAAATCCACTACGGCCGTTGGTAGCCGACCGCTCCTTTCTTATCTGAAAAAGGCTGTTACTGTCAATGCTCATGACAGTGGCAATCGTCATCGCCACAATCGCAATGGCTATGTCCGTGACCGCAATGGCAGTCTTCCTCGTCTGAGTCCTCTCCGGTAAACTCTGCCAGCCAGTCGAATCCCTCTACTCTGTCGGGACCCACATATTGCTTGGGGTCCACATACACCTCCAGCAGTTTTGCCGTCCCTTGGGCGAAAAGCTCCACGTTGTCCACCATTGCCGGCAACAACACGCATTCTCCAGCGTGTATCGGCTCTATACTCTCCAGCGCCTTCACCGCAGCGATGCCGTCTATACATATATACACCACGAACGAGTCCAGGTCCGAGAAATCTTTTCTCATCGGCTTGTCCAGCACTATCAAGCTTGTGGTGAATTCGGGGGTGTCCACCAGTTTCGCTGTCCTGTTGGGCTCATAGTCGTACCTCGTCTTGGCCTCTTTTGTCGGGTGGAAATCTATTGCCGCCAAAGCCTCCGCGGTGTGCAACTCACGCAGGTTCCCTTTGGCGTCTTTCCGGTTGTAGTCATATATCCTATAGGTGCAGTCCGACGTCTGCTGTATCTCCGCCACCATCAGCCCCTTCCCCAGCGCGTGCACCCGTCCGGCAGGTATGTGGTACACGTCGCCGGCCTGCGGTCTCTCTTCGTTTAATATCGTCTCAATCTTCCCCAGCCTCAAAAACTCTTCATATTCCTCCTGCGTCACCTCGGTCTTGAATCCGTCTATTATCTTGGACCCCTCTTCCGCCTGCATCACATACCACATCTCGCTTTTCCCGTTCTCCATACCCCTCGAGCGCGCCAGCACATCATCGGGATGTACCTGTATCGACAGGTCTTCCGCCGCATCTATTATCTTTATCAGCAGCGGAAAATCGGTGCCGAAATGCTTGTAGTTGGCTTCGCCCACCAGATCGCCCATGAATATCTCCAGCAGCTCGCTGAGGTTGTTCCCCTCGAGGGCCCCGCCAGCCACCACCGACTCGTTGTCTTTCACGCCCGACAATATCCACATCTCCCCACAGTTCTCCAGGGGCGAATAGTCAAAACCGAGCCCGGCTATCCGGTTTCCTCCCCATATTTTATTTTTGAATAACGGCAAAAATTTCAACGGATACAGCATAATCTTTCTCTTTTCTTTGTGACTGACTATTGGTGTTTAATCCAGTTTCAACACGGCCAGGAACGCGCTCTGAGGTACCTCCACGTTACCCACTTGTCTCATTCTCTTCTTTCCCTCTTTCTGTTTCTCCAGCAACTTGCGCTTTCGCGTGATATCGCCGCCATAGCACTTCGCCGTGACGTCCTTCCTCACCTGCCTCACCGTCTCCCTCGCTATTATTTTGCTGCCTATGGCCGCCTGTATCGCCACATCGAACTGTTGCCTCGGTATCAGATCTTTCAGCTTCTCGCACATCCTCCTCCCTATTCCGTAGGCGTTGTCCACGTATGTCAGCGTGCTCAGCGCGTCAACGGGGTCTCCGTTCAGCAATATCTCCAGCTTCACAAGCTTCGACGGCTTGTAGCCGTTCAGGTAATAGTCGAACGACGCATAACCCTTCGAGATGGACTTCAGCTTGTCGTAGAAGTCAAACACCACCTCGCCCAACGGCAGGTCGAACGTGATTTCTATCCTGTCGGTGGTCAGGTAGTTCTGGTTCTTGAGTATTCCCCGCTTGTCCATACACAGCTTGATCACAGGCCCTATATAGTCGGCTTTCGTGATTATCTGGGCGTGGATATATGGCTCATACACCTCGCTGATATTGTTCGGCTCCGGCATGCCCGAGGGGTTATACACGTCGATCTCCATGCCGTTCGTCAGCTTCACCTTATACTGCACATTGGGTACCGTCGTTATCACGTCCATGTTGAACTCCCTCTCCAGCCTCTCCTGCACTATCTCCATGTGCAGCAGTCCCAGGAAGCCGCACCTGAAACCGAATCCCAACGCCAGCGAGCTCTCCGGCTCGAAAGTCAGCGACGCATCGTTCAGCTGCAGCTTTTCTATGCTCGCCCTCAACTCCTCGTAGTCGTCCGTGTCCACCGGATAAACTCCCGCAAACACCATCGGCTTCACACTCTCGAAGCCCTCTATCGCCTTCTCGCACGGCGCCTGCACATGCGTTATCGTGTCTCCCACCCTCACCTCGCTGCTCGTCTTTATGCCGCTGATTATGTAGCCTACGTCGCCGGCCTTCATCTCTTTCCTCGGCTCCATGTTCAGTCTCAGCACTCCTATCTCGTCGGCGTGGTACTCCTTGCCCGTGCTCACAAACTTCACCCAGTCGTTCGTCTTCAGCGTGCCGTTCATGATCCTGAAATAACTGATAATGCCCCTGAACGGGTTAAACACCGAGTCGAACACCAGGGCCTGCAACGGGGCGCTCTCGTCACCCTTCGGCGCCGGAATCCTCTTCACTATGGCCTCCAGTATCTCCCCCACTCCTTCGCCCGTCTTGGCGCTGCACGCCAATATCTCCTCCCTTCCGCATCCCAGCAGGTCCATTATCTCGTCAGCCACCTCCTCCACCATCGCACTGTCCAGGTCTATCTTATTCATCACAGGGATAATCTCCAAGTCGTTCTCCAACGCCAGGTACAGGTTCGATATCGTCTGAGCCTGTATTCCCTGCGTGGCGTCCACCACCAGCAACGCACCCTCACACGCCGCTATCGACCGGCTCACCTCATACGAGAAGTCCACATGGCCGGGAGTGTCTATCAGATTCAGCACATACTCCCCATAGTTCATCTGTATCGCGTGGCTCTTTATCGTGATGCCCCTCTCCTTCTCCAGGTCCATATCGTCCAGCACCTGCGCCTGCATATCCCTCGCCGACACAGTCTTCGTCATCTCCAGAAGCCTGTCCGCCAACGTGCTCTTCCCGTGGTCGATGTGTGCTATAATGCAAAAATTCCTAATATTCTTCATATCAAATTATAACGCAAAAAACATATAATTATTGTACGCACGCACAAAAAACTTTCCATGTAGACTCAACTCCCCAATATACATTCTATTGACTCTATACTTCATCCTCCTCCCTCTATCTGGAGAATCCGCACCGTCTGTTTCGGACACATTCCCCTTTATTTTTTCCTTTCACTATGTCACACCAAACACAGCCCATCCACAGCCTTGCCTTAGACATACCTCAGACCTGACCCCAGCCTCCTCATCCCCCCTAAAGGAGGATGAAGGTGAGCGTCTGCCTCCCAAAAATGGGGGAAAACTTCCCCAAGCACGAGGGGCTGCCCAGTGCTTTTTATGCGGCGACAAGTCGGGCGGTATATTCTTGTTACCGTATCCGTACCCAAAACGGGAGCAAACGGGGAGCAAACGGGGAGCAAAACCAATAGACTCCCTTATGGCCATCTATTACCCCACCACCACGGCCTTACAGCCTAACCACAATCTCAATAGGATAATGGTCCGAAATATACGGCACGCCGTAGTCTCCGTCGAGTGTGCGGAACGACTCCACCTTCAACCCTCTGACAAAGAAATGGTCGATTACGGCGCCCTTCCCCTTGCCGAAAGCATTGTAAGTGTCTTTCTGGCTGGTGGTGGCTGTCATCTCACGGGCGGGCCTGAATCCTACGTCATAGAAACTCTGGAATATCGTGTCGTCAATGGTGGAGTTCATGTCTCCCCCTATGATGGCGGCGCAGGCTAGAGCGCGTCGGGAACCCGTGAAACTCGAGGCTATGAGTTTAGTCTCCTCGCTGCGCGCCGTCTTGCCCACATGGTCGAGGTGTGTGTTGTAATAATAGAAATCCCTGTTCGTCTGCTTCTCGATGAAGCACACCCGGGTGACTGTGCGGCGGCAGGCGGCGTCCCATCCCAGCGAAGGCTCTAACGGCGTGTCGCTGAGCCACACGGTTTGATAGGATTCCACCTCCAGGCGCGAGGTGTCATAATAGATAGCCATAAACTCTCCTGCCTCCTTGCCGTCGTCTCTGCCCACGCCCACACGCTGATAGGCCGGCAATGCGCTGTCAAGATACCTCAGCTGGTCGATCAGCGCCTCCTGCAACCCTATGGCCGCCGGCTTCTCTTCGTTGATCATCTTCACCACCGCAGCCTTACGGTAGGGCCACCCGTTCTCCCCGTCAATATTGTTCCACGAATTGTAACGGATGTTGAAAGATATAATCTTCAACTCCTGGGCCACAGCCCCTTGCACTATGGCAAACAAAAATATTAACACCAAGATTTTGTAAATGTGTTTCATAATGGTCTATATATTCATTTCACTATTAATTCATTTGCTATCAGTTCCGCCTGTTTCAATACCGTGTCGGTGGCCAACTGCTCCATGTCGGGCGGATAGCCAAACTTGCGCAACAGCCGCTTCACAGCCACTTTCATCTTGGCTCGCACGGTAGTCTTAATGGTCCAGTCGATGGTCGAGTTCTTGCGGATGGTCTCAGTGAGCACCACAGCCAGCTCGCGCAGCTTCTCCTTGCCCATCAGCTCCAAGGCACTCTCGTTGTCGGCCACGGCAGTGTAGAAAGCGTATTCGTAAGGTTCTAGACCCATCTCCTGTGCCGTGCTGTCACTCTCTACGATGTGTTTGCTCAGCTTTATCAACTCATCTATAACTTCCGCTGCAGAGATTATCTTGTTGTGGTAACGGGTGATAGCGCCGTCGAGCATCTCCATCAGCGTGCGTCCCTCGACGAGGTTGGTCTTCATGCGACTCTTTATCTCGTCGTTCAGCAGCTTGCGCAGCACCTCAAGGGCGATATTCTTGTGCTCCATGTCTTTCAGCCCCAGCAGGAACTCCTCGGAGAGGATGGAGATGTCTGGTTTCTTGATGCCTGCGGCATCGAAAAGGTCTATCACCTGCTCCGACACCAGAGCACTGTCTATCACCTGCCTAATGGTGGTTTCTATCTCTTCATTGGTGCGCCCACCCGGCTTGGCGTCGAACTTGCAGAGGCGTGCCTTGACGGCTTGGAAGAAGGAGACTTCGTCTTTCACCTCCATGGCTGCCTCGTGTGGCACCGAGAGGGCGAAGGCTTTGCCCAAGGCTGTTACTTCGTTGACGAACCGTTTCTTGCCATCGTCCAAACCCAGCACAAAGTCTTCTGTCTTGAGTATCCACGACAGTTTGCCGGAGGTGTCGGCTGAGAAGTATTGCTTGTAATCGAGCCCGTGGAGCATCTGCTGCACCACCTCCATTTTCTCCTGCATCAGGGTCACTGCCTGTTCCTGCTGCTGGGTGGGGTCACCCTTGCCGCCGCTGTCGGAATAGAACGAGAGCGCCTCGCGCAGGTCAGAGGCGATGCCGAGGTAGTCCACCACCAAACCGCCGGGCTTGTCTTTATAGACGCGGTTCACGCGGGCGATGGCCTGCATCAGGTTGTGTCCTTGCATTGGTTTGTCGATATAGAGGGTATGCAGGCAGGGCACGTCGAAGCCGGTGAGCCACATATCGCGCACTATCACCAGCTTCAGCTCGTCGTCGGGGTCTTTCATTCGTTCCGCCAGAGTATGACGGTCGGCCTTGGTGGTGTGGTGCTTGGCGATGGCGGGACCGTCGCTGGCCGAGGTGGTCATCACCACCTTGATGGCTCCCTTCCGCAGGTCGTCGCTGTGCCACTCAGGGCGCAGCTTCACAATCTCGTCGTATAACTCTACAGCAATGCGGCGGCTCATGGCCACCACCATAGCTTTGCCTTCGAACACCTGCTGGCGTGCCTCGAAGTGTTCCACGATGTCGCGGGCGATATTCTTTACCCTGTTGGGGCTGCCGATAAGAGCCTCCAGCTGTGTCCACTTGGCTTTGGCTTTCTGCACATCGTCCATCTCGTCCACCTGCAGTTCTTTGTCGAGGTCTTCCACCAGCTTGCGTCCTTCGGCGCTCAACTCCACCTTGGCCAGACGGCTCTCGTAGTAGATACGCACCGTGGCGCCGTCTTCCACCGCCTGTGCAATGTCATAGACGTCGATGTAGTTGCCGAAGACGGCAGGGGTGTTCTTGTCGCTCAGCTCTATGGGCGTGCCGGTGAAGCCGATATAGGTGGCGTTGGGCAGCGCGTCGCGCAGGTATTTGGCGAAGCCGTACTTGATTTCGGAGCCTACCACCTCGTCGGCCTCGTTGCGCACCTCTTTGGTCTTGGCGCCGAAGCCATACTGCGTACGGTGCGCCTCGTCGGCTATCACCACCACATTGTTGCGGTCGGTAAGCCTGTCGTATTGGTTACCCTCCTCGGGCTGGAATTTCTGTATGGTAGTGAAAACCACGCCGCCCGACTGCACTTGCAGCAGGCGTTTCAAGTGCTCGCGGCTGTCGGCCTGGACAGGCGTCTGGCGTAACAGTTGCTTGGAGGCCACGAAGGTCTCGAAGAGCTGGTCGTCGAGGTCGTTACGGTCGGTGATGACCACCACGGTGGGGTTGTTCAGCCGCTGCACAATCTTGCTAGTGTAGAACACCATCGAGAGCGACTTGCCGCTGCCCTGCGTGTGCCACACCACACCGGCACGATGGTCTCCGGTCTGCTGTTCCTTGACGGTCTTGAATCCGAAGTTCAGTGGCGACTCTGTTGCCCGGGGCAGTGTACTGTTGATACCCGTGGCCCTCAACGTGGACTCCACGGCCTTGTTGACAGCATAGTATTGGTGGTAGGCCGCCACTTTCTTCACCGTGGTGATGGTCAACTGGCCAGTGGCCTTGTCTTCGTGCTTGTCTTTCTCGAAGACGGTGAAGGCGCGCACCAGGTCAAGCAGTGTCTCTTTGTTCAACATACCGCGAAGCAGCACCTCCAGCTCGCCCACCAGATGCGAAGCCACGGTTTCGCCGTCCTCGCTCTTCCAGGCCGCATAGCGGCTCAGCCCTGCCGACAGCGAGCCGGCGCGGGCCCCAGGCCATCGGAGATAACAATCAGTTCATTGTAGATGAACAGCGACGGTATCTGTGACTTGTAGGTCTCTATCTGTTTGTAGGCGGCGGTGATGGTAGCCTCCTCGTCGGCGGCATTCTTCAACTCCATCACCACCAGCGGCAGGCCGTTGACGAACAGCACCACATCGGGCCGCAGGTTGTGGCCGTTCTCCACGACGGTGAACTGGTTGACCACCGTGAAGTCGTTGTTCCACGGGTCGTCGAAGTCTACCAGCCACACCTTCTTGCCGTGCTCCTCGCCCTGCTCATAGACTGACACCGTCACCCCCTGCGTCAGCAGGTCGTGGAACTGCTCGTTGTCGGCCAGCAGGTCGGTGGAGCCGATGCGTAGCACCGTCTTGACGGCCTCGTCGAGTACCGCAGCAGGCAGCGACGGGTTGAGCCTCAGCACCGCCGCCTCCAGTTTCTCGCGCAGCACCATCTTGCCCAACGATGTCCGCATAGGCGACTGCCCATCCGGCGCGATATCAGGGCCGTAGAGGTATTCATACCCACGGCTCTGCAGTATCTCGATGGTCATCTGCTCAATATCCGATTCCGTCAGCTTGGTCATAGGTCCCTAGGTTTTTCTATTATTCTCCAATATCCGTTCTTGTCTGCACCCTCTCTGATTATTAATTGTTTCTTTGTCAACGATGATAGAATCCTCTCCACTTGTCTTTGACTGATATTTATAGTCTCTGCCAATTGTTTTGCTGTTATATGATTATTCCTGCCAATCCAATCGAGCACCTTCCGTTCATTTGCACCGACATTTACTCCGACATTTGCACCGACATTTGCAGGTGCATTAAGCGGTTCACCTTTATGTTGCAGTACAGACTTATGTATCTCTTCCAGCATAAAGTCGATGAAGGGACCGCAATCGCCCTGCTTGGTACTCTGGGCGATGGCGTCATAGTAGGCCTGCTGGTTGGAATAGACCATGTTCTCCACCGGCAGGTGCGCAAAAGCAGGGTGCCAGCGGCTGAGGATGAGCGACTGCCACAGGCGGCCCATTCGGCCGTTGCCATCGATAAAGGGATGGATAAACTCGAACTCATAGTGGAACACGCAGCTGCGCACCAGCAGGTGGTCGTCGGCATTCTTCAGCCAGCCGAACAGGTCGGACATCAGCCCATGCACCCTGTCGGCCGGAGGTGCCATGTGTACCAGGCCACTCTCGGAATAGACGCCTACGCCGCCCCTGCGGAAATGGCCTGCGTCGTCTGTCAAGGCCGACATCATCAGTCCGTGAGCCCGCAATAGGTCGTCCATCGAGAAGGGGTCGAGCTTTTCAAACTCGTCATACACCCGTATGGCGTTCTTCACCTCCTGAATCTCGCGGATGGGTGCCACCACCGTCTTACCGTCGAGGATGTCCGCCACCTCGCTCTCCAAAAGATGGTTGCCCTCTATGGCCAACGAGCTATGGATAGTCTTGATGCGGTTGACCTTGCGCAGCCGCAGGGCGTCGCTCTGCTCCATACGGATAGCAAATCGCTCCATCTGCGCAGCGATATCCGCCACCAGTCCCACCGCCTTCGCCGACAGCGTGAATGGCGGCTTGTATCCATTATATGTCTTTGTCTTCTTTACGGTCATAATTCATCTATTTTTGTAGTTCTCCCTTCTACGATCCTTCTATGTGGGTTCGGTGATCCTTCGGCGATGGTTCGGTGAAATGTCGGTGGAACATTTGAAACATATGTTTCCCTTTTACTTTCTTTTATGTGAACCAGCTTCTGTAATTCTTTTTATGTAATTTTGTTTCTTTTTCCCAACCTTTTGAAGTTCTTTTTCTAGTTTTTCATTCCTATTTTCCTGTTCTTCATGTTTGGTTTTTATATCCTCATAACGCTCAATCATCTTTTCGGCAGTAGGAATTAATTTGTATCCTTTACTTTGTATCTCTTTGGCAAGTTTCACAAAATCATCCAAATCCTTCTCTGAACCCGACTCTGCCTTTTCCATAACCTTATTTGATTCATCATAATCGCACTCATTAGAGAACACATCTTCTTGGGTCATTAGGTTGTGTATTTCTTTCTTCAGATCCCTTTTCAGTCTAGGTAGTTCTTTCCCTCTCAAATCCACACCTACATCAATTAACAATTTAATTCCATCCCAATTTTGATTTACTGCCTCCGCTAAAAATGGATTCCCTAAAAGATTAATTATTGCCTTGTTTGAAGAGTCAAACAACCCAATCTCAGATAACAATGCAACAAGAACTTTTGGTTTTGATACTACTGAACTATAAAGTTTAAGGTCCTTAGCACATCGCAATGCGCGACTTGAGTTTGTCACAAGATAAGCATTTCCAGACAACATTTTTTTGTTGGTTTCCAGAATACTCTTATTTAGTTCCCTAGCCATCAAATACAGTTCGGCATCTGTTTTTGCAATTCGCCAATTTTCCTCACTCGTTCTATATGCAGCCTTGGGTGTTTTTAAAGTCTCTTCATAAATCAACTGAGTCAATCTATCACAGTCCGTTTCGTTGATATTCACGTTATTAATAATCTCATCATCTCCTATAACAATTCCCTTGGGCAACCTTTCTTCCATTACTTCAATCATAAAATCATATGAATCGTCAGGTTCGTATACATTCTGCATATAAGTAGAAAATGACTCAACTGAATAGTCTTGATCATTCCGAAGAGCCCTAATATAATAGTCTATTACAAAAACATTAGATAATTTTTCATAAACTATAACCTCATCTATTGAAATAAAGGCGTTTCTAAAATAATTATAGTTTCTTCTGGCGAAACTGGCGTGAACAACAACTTCTTCAACAACACTTCTAGGAATGTACACCTTACAGCCATTATTCAACAACTCTTTCAGAAGAATCGAATATATTTCACTATATGTGCCGTATTTAACCAAACAATTAAGGACAAAATCTGTATCCAATATATATATTTTATCCGCGAATGTTTTTTTCTGGAATCCAGCCAACATTGGATCCAATCTCATTATCTGTGTTCCAATAAAAGCTCTCGCCCATAATAGCACTGTCTGAAATTGTTCATTGGTTGGCTCACTTAATATTTCACCTAAGCCATAGACCAAACAATCACCCAGCTCTGGTTGAAGACCATCAGTTAACAGATCTACTAATTCTTTTTGCCGCACCATACTGGGAACTATGCTATCTTCACTGATGGCCAAATCTTGACCATAATATTTGAAGAACAACTTAAATGTTTTTTGTATATTGTTCCACATCAAACCTTCTTCGCCTTCACTCAAAGGTATTCCTACTGCAAGATCTCGAACTCTTGTAATTACATCACTTATTAAAGCATTTGTACATTGTTCTAAATGAGAAACACCTTCCATCATTTTCGACTTCGCGCTCTTAGAGGCTGTGTAATTTTCTCCTGTACAATTAATAAGATTATCTTTTTTCAGCCTTTCTAACGACGCCCTTACTTGTGATTCATCAAGAATCCGTCCAAATTCCTTGTGAAATTCATCAACTATTTCACCTTTGGATAAACCATCCTGATGAATTGAGATTAGTGCTAATAAAGATTTATCAAACAACGATTTCTTTTGAGTATTATCTTTAAGTTTCGGAGAAAGAGAAAACATTAGCGTGCTTTTGATCATTGAGTTAGCGAGTAAACTTTCTCCTTCTTCGGAAAAAAAATCTCTTTTTAAAAAGTCATTTTCTATTTGCGTCTTAATATCAGGGAAATATCTTTTAATAATCTCTTCGTGTTGACTCATGACGGAAACGAATGTTGACAAATCGTATATCTGTAATGTTTTAGAATTATCCAATCTGAATTTAGTCTCTAGTCCCTTAATATTATTAACAGGCCGGGAGGTCACAAATACTAATTCATCAAATTCAACTTCGTTATTATTCAGTTTTTTTAATGTTTTTTGAATTTTGGCATTTGTGTCTTTTTGCATAGTAAACTGGAACACGCGAGTTGTTCGTGACTCATCTATATATATGTCAGAGCTTATAGCGTCAATACCATCATCTTTAAACCCTCCTACTTTTTTTAAGCGAGAGAACCCATAATGTCCCATTATTTCCAAGCACAGCTGCTCGAATTTAAAGAAATCAGTATAATTACTTAATGCAAGTTCAATTATATCCATATTATTTAATCTAATTATTATGTTTGCTATTTAATATTATCCGATTTTCACTTCGCCCGACATTAGACGTGGCAGCAATGTGTCGCGCTGGGCGGAGAGAATGAGGATTTGTTTCTTATTAGTGTTTATCTTGTTAAAATAAGGTTTGACCTTCTCTACAAATTCTATCACCAATTTCTCATCTGTCGGCACAGGCCAACCCAAATCATCATATAAAGCGGCCTTGTAGTTTAAGTTATGTATTCCGGAACTTCCATTCTCTAAATTAAAGAATTCACCTTGTTTATGCAAGTGACGAAAATAGCAATATACAAAGTATGTGTAGTCTTCTTTTACACGTAATAATCTACAAAAATTTGAAAACACAATAGGGTAATCGAACAATTGCTTTACTCCTTCATTAATATATGCCACTCTGCCTGTGGAGCAAGTATCCGTACCGCCAGATATTTCTAGGATAATATCTCCATTGTTCGGCTTGATTTTCTCGTATTTGCTTGGCTTTACATATCGAAGAGGTGTTCTTGTCGCAATCCCATCATTCAAATCTGCAACATCTGCACCCCTTAGGCATCGTACAGGCATATTGCTTTCGCCTTCAGGTACCTCTGTTCCCCATTCACCACCTATTGTTTCAATAACATAATCTCCCAGTTTGCCTTCTTTCCAGGTGGGGTCGGGGTTTTCGATGAAGTAGTGGCGGAAGAGGGTTTCGGCGAGGGCTTCGAGGGTCGCGTTCTCTCGATTCAACAAATCTATCTTGTCATCCAACGAACTCAACACCCCCGCTATACGTTTCTGCTCCTCTAACGATGGTAGAGATATAGGCATTGAGGCAAATGTTTGGGCATTTATATTACCCCTTGTCGCCCCATTATCGACTGCGCGAATCCAATCGTAATATTCTTGAGAATGAGTGTATGCTTTAAGAATATATGGGCAAACTTTCTCTGGATTCAGACTAAACTTGATAAGGAATCCTGCATACACAAGCTCACCATCCTTTCCATCATAGAAATAAGACCTTCCTACACTCGCACCTGTTCTTGCAAATACAATATCATTGGGTTTTAAAAGGTACTCCTTTGCTTTCACATCGCCTACCGACTTCAACCCTTGCCTATTTATCGTACCATCATCATTAATATCTGTTATACGCAAATAGGTGTATTTACTGCAATCAAAATCGACTGCAGGTGCAGCAATTCCGTAATGGCCTTTACCGTCAAGTGTTAATTCTCCCAACTTATATTCTTTCCACTTGCTCATAGATGGTTGATTATTTTTTTCAAACATTTATAATTATAATTCAATTATATTCATTGGATATTTTTTTTATAATACTTATGATGTGTTTGTAAGAATTTGGCAAATTCCTATTATTTGCATTATTTACGATATCATATAAGTTTATCGGATCTTTTATTGCATTTCTGTATTTAACAAAAAGTGCTTGAGAGTTCCTCGAAGCTACTGGAACATGTAGTTTTTCAAAAAGCATATTTCGCAATGCTTCCGATGAAAACAGATCCATCTCAAGGTTAAACCTCATACAAATAATGTTGTATTTTTCTAAAAAACTTAATGCTTTAGTATGATTAGAATTAAGAAGAGGAAGAATGTTATTTCTATCTTCTTCTTTTGAAATTAATTTGTTTATCATTTTCAATCTTTCAGCATTGCTCGTCCATGTATTGGTATAATGGAAAAAACCATTTTTATCTCTACTTTTTTCTCTGTCATTATCTACACTATAATCAAGGAAATAATCTTTATCTACTATCCAGCAGTGCGGTATGTTCAGACCTTCCAATAAAGCAAATACGTATCTCAAATTATTCACACCGCCTAAAGATATAAATGAAATATTAGTATTTGAAAAAATAATACCATTTCTTTCACCGAGTTGCTCAATAATTTTTGAGTCTGTTGGACTTTCTGTAACAATAATGTAAGAAGAGAAAAAGATTTCGGAATTTTTAAACCCCGCAAATTTATAATAGCTGGGTTCCTCCAACCCCTCATCTGTAAAAAACGTTTTCTTTAATTGTGTGAGTTGCGTACAAAAGCCACGTTTGCTATGAGACTGTTTCCGAACTAATAAAATATTAGTATGTCCAAGCTGATCTATAATAACGGGAGAATGGGTAGAAAGAATAATCTGATTTTGGTTTGCTTTATTGTTATTAATAATACTATTAATAAATTGCCTTTGAGCATGTGGGTGTAAATTAACTTCCGGTTCCTCCAATGCAATAATATAATTAATACCCAATTGATCGGATAAATATTGATAAATGCCAATGATAAATAAACTTTGAATTCCACTTCCGCAATAACTAATAGGAAATTCCCTTCCTTTTTCTTCAATAAAAATACCTAAAATATGCATCAAAAGTGTACTATCTATATCTACTGAATTTTTTATCTTTGCAGTCAGATTTGAGGATAAATAATATTTGTTAATTTCTTTGGCTATTTTATTAAATGCATGTTTAGAAATATAATCATAAGCCTTTTTGAGTTGAGCAGAAAAGGTATCTCTTTTTTCTGACAATTTTTTCAACGATTCTTCTATGGCCTTATATACTATTGTACCACTAATTAAAGTTTCGTCATCAATGTTTTGAATGCGATTAATTGGTACTAAGATGAAATCAATATAATCCTTGAGATTACCACCATAGTTTTCATATTTTCCTATAGAAGGTTTAAATATGTAATAAACCAATTTATTATTCAAAAATTCTTGCTTAATAATTATTTGCCCATGTTCATCCTTAAATGGATCAAATTCGGGGCGATTAACATCTGAAAATGTTATTGAAATACTTATTTTCTTTCTTGGAAGATTGCATGTATTTTTCCCTTTAATGAAATCTTCTATATTTTCATGTGGATTAAAGAATGAATCCAGCGCACTTATTACGTTTGATTTGCCTGCATTGTTTTGACCGACAATGGCAAGTATCTGATCCATGTAAAAAGTGCCATCTAATATTGACCTATAGTTTTTTATTTCAACTTTGTATATTTTCATTTTTCTATTGTTTCTGTAAACTTTCTCAACATTATGTGATTTAATCACCTTCGTTTCTTTTTTTATTTATATTCCTTCCTTTCACTCATATTACAATCTGCTATATAATTCAGATAACTTGTATTCAACCTCATCTATTTGTTGCTGCTTCACACCACTACAGCTAAGCATAGACATCATCTTCGCATTTTCAAGTTGTTTTTCCAAACTCTTTATCTGCGCCATATATCTTTCTTCCTCCGCTTCTCCTCGTTCCGACTTTTCATCAGGTCGCTCTTCTTCATGTATACTAACATCCAAATTGTCACAAAGAGCGTCGCAGCGGCAATAATCATTGTAATAGTTCCTTTATCCATAATCCATCTTTTTTATCTCAATTCTCTTTCAATATCCTCAATGCTTGGCAGGGTGCTCTTGAAGTCGGCGGGCATCACCTTCGACATTTCAAAGCCAGAGATTCCCAACGGCTGATTGTATCCTTCCAGAGAGTATTGTGCGAAGACATTGTCTTTGTCCTTGCATACCAGCAGCCCGATGGTGGCATTGTCGGCAGGTTTCTTCAACAGATGGTTGACACAAGAGACATAAGCACTCAATTGTCCGAGGTGTCCGGGCTCAAACGAAGTCACCTTCACCTCCACAACCACATATGCCCGCAATTCGACATTATAAAACAGCAGGTCAAGGAACTGCTCGGTATCGCCCACCTGTAAACGATATTCTTTACCCATATAGGCAAAACCGTTGCCCAGTTCCAGCAGGAATTTGGTAATATTATGCAATAACGCCTCTTTCAATTCTTTCTCGTGATATGGCTCGGTCAACCCTGCGAAGTCAAAACAATATGGATCTTTTGTCAACTGTTGCGCCAAATCGCTGTCAACCGCCGGGAGCGTCGCCTTGAAATTGGTTATTGCTTTTCCCTGACGTTCATAGAGATTGGTATCCAAAAAGTTTAACAAAACGCCTCTGCTCCAGTTATTCTTTATTATGCTATTGACAAAAAACAGCGCTTTGTTTAAATCGCCACTGCACTTGTCTATGATATATCTATGATGCCCCCAAGGTATCATCTTTAATTGTTCCACAAGTTGTGGAACTTTTTCTCCCTGCTCACTTTGTTCCACAAGTTGTGGAACTTTTGAATAAAGAATATAAAATCGTTTACAGTAATACAGGTTAATCCTTGAAAGTCCTTTTACTCCAGGCAATAAAGCTTGTAAATCCTCGCTAATAGAATCTATCAAGTTGTCTCCATAATGATTTGTTGCCTGTCTATCCACAATATCGCGTCCCAATTCCCAATAGAATTGTATCAGTTCGCTGTTCACCTTCACCGCGGCCTTTATCTGGCTTTGGCGGAAACGGAGACTTAAATCCTTAATCCAACCGGCGTAGTTATCGTCTATTTTTATCAGTTTGCTCATAGTCAGTCTATCTTTATCTTCGACAGGTTCTCCAGTATCAACTTGTTCAGGCGTTCTTCTTCTTTGAGCTGTTCTTCGAATTCGGCACGGAGGGCGGTGAAGCGTTCGGCAAAGTTGAAGTCGTCTTCCTCTTCGGGCAGGCCGACGTAGCGACCGGGAGTGAGCACATAATCCAGTTCGGCCACACGGCTGACGGGCACCGAGGCACAGAAGCCCGGCACGTCGGCATATTTCTTAGACTCGTCGCGCCAATGGTGGTAGGTGTCGGCGATGGTGTGGATGTCCTCTTCGGTCAACTCGCGGGTGCGGCGGTTGATGAGGCGGCCCATATTGCGGGCATCGATGAAGAGTATCTCGCCAGCCCTCCTCTGACGGTTGCGAGTGACGAACCACAGGCAGGCGGGAATCTGTGTATTGAGAAACAGCTTGGCCGGCAGGTTGACAATGCAGGCGATAAGGCCTTTGTCGATAAGCGCACGGCGGATGTCGCCTTCGCCACCCGTCTTGGATGTCAGCGAGCCTTTGGCCAGCACGAAGCCTGCCTGCCCGTTGGGGGCGAGGTGATAGATGAAGTGCTGTATCCAGGCGAAGTTGGCATTGCCGGCAGGAGGAATGCCATACTGCCAGCGGGCGTCGCCGCGCAGTTGGTCGCCACTCCAATCGCTGTCGTTGAATGGCGGATTGGCAATGACATAGTCAGCCTTCACGTCCTTGTGGGCATCATTGAGGAACGAGCCTTCGGTGTTCCACTTCACCTGCGAGGCATCGATGCCGCGGATGGCGAGGTTCATTTTGCACAGGCGCCAGGTGGTCTGGTTGCTCTCCTGCCCGTAGATGGAGATATCCTCCACGCGTCCCTGATGCTGGCGCACAAACTTGTCGCTCTGCACAAACATACCGCCCGAGCCACAGCAGGGGTCCAGCACACGCCCTTGATAAGGCTCCAGCATTGTCACCAGCAACTCCACAACGCTGCGAGGCGTGTAGAATTGACCACCCTTCTTGCCTTCGGCCAATGCGAACTCGCCGAGGAAATACTCGAACACGTGGCCCAACAGGTCGGCACTCTTCGTGCTGGTGTTCTCCAATGTGCTGTTGCCAATAAGGTCTATCAGTTCTCCCAACGACGTGGGGTCGAGGTTCGGACGCGAAAAGACCTTAGGAAGCACACCTTTCAGCGAGCGGTTCTCGCGTTCGATGGCATCCATAGCGTCATCGATAAGCTTGCCAATCTGGGGATTCTTTGCGTTGGCCACCAGATGGCTCCAGCGGGCACTCTCCGGCACATAGAACACGTTCTCGGCCAGATACTCCTCGCGGTCTTCGGGGTCGGCACCGTCGGCCTGCTGTTTCATCAACTCGGCATATAGTTGCTCAAACGACACCGATATATAGCGCAGGAAAATCAGTCCCAACACCACATGCTTATACTCCGCCGCGTCGATATTCTTGCGCAACTTGTCCGCTGCCTTCCACAAACGCTTCTCCAGTGGTTCCTCTATATTATCTTTAACCCTTTTTGCCATTCTTAATGTCTTGAAAATATTTGCAAAGATACTAACTTATTTTGAGATTGATAGTATTAGTGCCTATAATTTTCCGCTTATATGGTACTTTCCGCTGCCGAGTATGCGCTTGTCGGCATGGCCCTCCTTGGTGGGCACATAGACCTCCGCCGTGGTGTTTGGCGGCACCGTTATGTCCCACTCGAAACGCCCTCCCTTGCGGCGCCAGCTGCTCTCAATCCTGCCGGATACCGACTGGTATGAGCACTTGACATAGTCGAGACCCTCAATGGGATAAGGCTTCAGCTCTATTAGGCTATATCCCGGAGCCAGGGGCCTTATGCCTCCGAGATATTCGTATTCCCACAAGATCAGGTCGCCCAGCAGCATCACATGGTTGCCGGAGTTCATTGCCGGGTCGCCTGTGTCGCCGTTCCACAGCTCCCAGATGGTGGTGGCTCCTTTCCGCCACATATATCCCCAACTGGGATAGGTGTCGTTGGACGCCAGCCGCAAGGCGAGGTCGCCCCGGCCATACTCCGTGAGGGTACGCAGGAGGTGCTGTATGCCTACGACACCGGTGGAGACGTGTCCGCCAAACTCGCCCTCTGTCTTGTCTACGATATTGGCGAAGACCTTGTCCGCAATCTGTCGCGACGTCATCTCGAACCACAGCGGCAGGATGTTGGCTGTGACGGTATTGTTGGCGTAGCGGCCCGCGACGGTGTCGAGATAGCGGGCGTTGAAGGCGCTGTCCACGAAATCCCTCTCGTTCTGGAAATAAGCGGCATCATCGTTTCTGCCGAGCCACAGGGCGAATCCCTGCATTGTAGTGCATAGATACGAATAGTACGGCGTGGAGAGGCATCCCGGCCAGGTGATGCGGTTGGTGTCTTTGGAATGTATCAGTTCGGGACTCTCCGGAGGCATGCACCAGTCGCCGTAGGTGTCGCGCACGAGGATGCCGTCGATGAGGTAGCAGGCCTTCATGTGCATCATCCACCTCTTCATGGCGTCGTAATGCTTGCGTATGGGCTCTATGTCGCCATAGCGGGTGTATATCATATCAGCCACGGTGATAAAAGCCCCCGGCCAGGTCATATTGTCCGTATAGTTGCGCCAATAGGCCGGCGCCACGTCGGAGAGCGAGCCGTTCTCCCATTGGCAGTCTTCGAGGTCCTGCAGCCATTCGGCGTAAAGTCTATGGTTGTCGAAGATATACGATTCGCCGTAGTTGCCCGTGGTGCGGTCTCCCGTCCAGCCCATACGCTCGTCTCTTTGCGGGCAGTCGGTTGGCATACTGCAGTAGTTGTCGCGAATTCCCCAATAGGCATTGCGGTAAACGGCATTCATCACCTCGTTCGAGCATTCGAAAGTCCCTGTGGTCGCCATCGCGTCATACATCACCAGCCCTTCGAAATTCTCCAGCTGGGGCGGGATACTGGCGGTGACTCCTGTGATTTCCACATATCTGAAGCCGTGATAGACAAACGAGGGATGCCAGCTCCGGTGTCTCTGCAGGCATGATATGTAACGGTCGGTGCACTCGGCACTGCGCAGATTGGCGGTATAGAGGTTACTGTCGGGTGTCAGCGTCTCGGCATAGCGGAACATGAGTGTGTCGCGGAATCCGAATTCTTCGGAATGGTATGCCAGTAATGCCGATATGTCCTTGACTTCCAATACCTCGACCATGTTTTGCCCCATATCGAGTATCCACCTGTCGCCCTTCTTGAATATTGCCACCGGCTTCACCCTCTCCATAACCCTGATGTTGGGGTTGGGCTGTGGCACAAGGTTTATGGTGAGTTCCGGTGAGTCGAGGTTTTTCCAGTGGGGATGAATGCATGCTGTACACGTGGGGTCTTTGATTACTTTGTATTTCGGGTTGCTCGTACGTCCGAAATCCATATTCTGTTTGTCAAAGTCGGCGACGACCGGCAACCATTGGCATTCTTCGTCATCCAGGACGAAACTCTCGTCGTAGGTCTCCCCGTCGAATTCGTTGCTGGAGCGGATTGGTCCCCGGTTGGTGATTTTCCACGTACTGTCGGTTGCCACCACGTCTGTCGTGCCATCTTTGTATGTCACCTCTATCTGTGCTATCAACATAGGTTTGCCATAGTGGACCACATGGTTTATGCCACACCACTCCATTGTGACCGAGTCATATCGCACAGCACTGAACCTCCCTCCGGCAAGGGTGACGTCTACCTTGTTCTTGCCCTCTCGCAGCATGTCGGTCACGTCGTAGGCATTGAAATATATTCGCTTGGTATAATCCGACACTGCCGGCTTCAACATCTCGTCGGAAGCCACTTCCGAGCTGTTCAGAAAGACCTGATAGGACCCTAAGCCGCTGATATACAGCCGTGCCTTCTCTATCTCTCCTTTCGTGTCGAAATCTTTTTTCAAGTAGCGCGCCGGTATAACGGTATGCCCTTTGAGGACGTCGTCGTCGAAGTCCCGCCCTATCCAGTGCGCCTGCCAGTCTTCCTGCTTCAGCAGACTGATTTCGAAGCTGTGGACGTCGCTCTCCACCTTCTTCTGCTTCCCGTTCTTGCCGTAACTGACTGTGGCATATACCTTCCACCAGCACCGGTCGCGGCTCTGCAGTTCCTTCCCTTCGTATGGGACGTACAGCATCTGGCTGGAGCTCACTGTCTTAGAATCCCACAAGTCCCCCACCCCCTCGCGTGCCTTCTCCTCCGTGCTTGCCACGACTATGCGGTAATCGACCTGTGCCACATTCTTGACCGCAGCCTCATACTGCCAGCTGAACCGTGGCTCGGCTGTCGCCAAGGGCTGGCTCCCGTCTTGCATCTCCACTGTCGGCGACGTCAACTCTATCTTGTCCCCACAAGCACAAAACAGCACCAACAACATTACAATTATCATCAATCTTCTCATCTTCAGCTTCTTTTATTGTTTTATCTTGAATGACCATTCTCCGGCGGCCACCGTCTTCTCTCTCTTCGTGCCGGGGAACACCGTCGCCGCCGCTCCCTCGGGCACCCTCACCTTCAGCCTCTTGCCTTCTATCTCCACCTTTATCTCCCCGTATTGTGTCGGCTTGCTCACCTTCACCCACTTGACTCCTTCCACTCTCTGCGGATCTACGTAGAAGTGCTTGTAACCGGGCTCTTCGGGATCGGGCCGCAACCCTGCCAGTGCCTGGTAGAACCAGATACCGACCCCGTTGTAGCAGTTGTGCACCCGGCTGCGGTCCTCCTTGCCTTCCCTTCCGCAGTCCCACGACTCCCATGTCGTGGTGGCTCCCTGGTTGATCATGTTCAGGTATCCGGGGTAGTCGGGTTGCCGCAGTATGGTCGCCATAAGGTCTGCCTGCCGCTCTTTGATGCACCACTCGGTGAAGACTGGTACCCCCATAAGGCCTGCGGCGATGTGGTCGCGGTATTTCCCGTGGCAGTCTTTCAGCAGCTGCTCCCTGACGGCCTGCCGGGTCTCCTCGTCGGGCGGTATGCCGAGCAGCAACGCGTAGGCTTGGTCCAACGGTGTGCCGTTGCCGTATGTGTGGCTCTCGGGGTGGTAGAAGTGGCGGTGGATGGCTGCGTTGAGACGGCTGCGGCGCTGGGCAAACTGCCGGGCGTCGTTGTCGTGTCCCATGAGGTGGGCCATCTTCTCCATGTCGCCGAGGCACTCGCTGACGACACAGCTGCTCACGTGCAGCACCGACTCGCCCCCGATGTCCACCCCCTCCGGTGCCAGCCAGTCGCCGAGGAACCAGCTGTGCCGCTCGTTGTCGGGCCAGGGCTGTAGTATCTCGTCGTCGCTGTGCTTCTCCACATATTCCAGCCACTTCTTCATCTGGTCGTAATAGCGTGTCATAAGGTATTTGTCGCCGTAGTTGAGATATGTCCTCCACGGCGCTTTGACTATGAAGCTGCTCCAGTAGGGGCCACCGCCTGTGCGAAAAGAGGGCGCCACGTAGGGCAGCTCTCCGTCGGGCTCCATGGCGTCTCCCCACGCGGTCATCCAGTTCCTATAGGTGTCGCGGACGTCCCACAGGGTCTGCAGCGTCATGGTTGACGAGTTGCCGTCGCCGCCGTAGCCCTTACGTTCTATGTGCGGGCAATCAACCATATATCCGCTGAAGGTGAGGCAGCTGAGGGTATATTTTATCATATCGTGGATGGCATTCAGCCGCCCGTCGGAGCACTCGAAGGTGGCACCTCCATGGGGGTCAACGGCACTGATCTGCAGCGCACAGCACCCTTCGATGCTTTTGCCGGCCCCTTTTATGCGTACATATTTGAACGAGTGGGTATGGAAGCGGTTGATAAACGCCTCTTGCCCGGAGCCTCGCGCTATATAGACGTCTGTCTCCGTATGCGGTGGCTTGGCGTCATAGTGGTCGATGTATTCCATCGTGACCACCGTGCCCGAGTCCAAAGCCTTGAACTGCACGGCGAACCACCCAGTCACGACCCTGTCGAAGCCCACGACTATCGCGCTGTCCCTGTCCCAGTCCAATAACGACAGCGACTCCCTCTGTATCGTGTCCACCACCCGGTTGCCGCTAAACTCTTGGGGCGAGACCTTTGTCCTGCTTACCAATACCTCGCCGTTCATCGTCTCCACCGTGTCGTAATCCAACTCTAAGATGTCGGCAGAACTCCACTGGGGCTGCACCCTTGCGTCGAACCTCTCTCCGCCGAACTGCATAGGTTGCCAGCTCCCGGTATAACTGTAGCCGCTCGGTGAGACCCTCCAGGTGCCGTTGGTACTTGTGACCTCACTTTCTATGACGCTACCCAAAACGGCTTCCTCCCTCTTCACCTCGGCCATCACCGCCGCCGGGGTGCCATAGATGCGCCCCCATCCCTGCCCTATCCATATCATTATCTCGTTCTCGCCTGGTCGGATATATTCTGTGATGTCGTACGTGACCGTAAGCAGGCGCTTGTTGAGTTGCGAGACTGCCGGTTGCATTACCCGGTCGCCAATCCTGCGCCCGTTGAGGAACACCTGGTGGTAACCCATCGAAGTTACTTCGACATAGAAGCTTACCGCCCTGTCATCGTCACCAGTCTTTCCGGCCTCCTCCTCCGTCAGCGTGAACGTCTTCTTCACCATTGGCGTCTCGGCCCACCCCTCCCCTACTCGGCAGCCAATAAACTCCTGCCCTCTCACCGGCAGGACCGCCAGCAGCATAAGCCCTATGACAACGCCTAACATCTTCATATTTACCTCTATTGCTCCGGCACTACGGCAAAAAATATCAGCGGCTCCGAGAGGCTCCCGTTTATCAGCGCGTGCGAGTGTCCTTTCGGACAATAGTGGCACTGTCCGGCCTCCAGCCGCTCTTCCCCGTCGTCATATTTGCACCTCGCCTCCCCGCTGATTATGTATATCACCTCGCTGTTGGTCTCATGTGTGTGGTAGCCTATCGAGCACCCCACGTCGAGCCGTCCCCTTATTATCTTGTTCTTCCCGTCATTCTCGATCCTGAACAGCGTAACCCCTTCCCCGCCTTTGAACTCCGGGTTCGCCACTTCTGTTATCTTCTCAAAATCTATTACCATAACTATATTGTTTTTTAACCATTTATCTCTTCCAGTAACCCCGTCTCCGAGTCTATTATAAAGCCTCTCACCTCCACGTCTTTCGGCACCAGCGGATGGGTCCTGACCGTCTCCACCGTCCGCCTTACCGACTCCGGCGTGTCTTTGAAGCCTTCCAGCCAGTGGTTCAGGTCTATCCCGCATTTCCTTATCGTGTCCAGCGTCTGCTCCTCCACTCCCCGTGCCAGCATCTCGTCGTGGAAATGGCCGTAGCTCATGTGGCAGGCTCCGCAGTTAGAATGGGCCACCACCATGACGCTCTTCACCCCCAACTCGTATATCGCCACTATCAGGCTCCTCATCGCCGAGTCAAAGGCCGAGATCACCAGCCCGCCGGCGTTCTTGATTATCTTGGCATCGCCGTTCTTCAGCCCCAACGCCGCCGGCAGCAGCTCCGTCAGCCGCGTGTCCATGCACGACAGCACCGCCAGCTTCTTGTCGGGATACTTGTCGGTCCTGTACTGCTCATAGCATCTCCCTGCTACGAACTCTCTGTTGTATTCTATTATCTGATCTATCATAATCCTCGGTTTTTATCGATAAACCTCTTATTCATAATGCCTTACCCTCACGCATATCCCCTCTTTCTCCAGTTTCTCCGCCGCACCGCTCACGTCGGTCTGCCCCAGATGGTAGGGGAACAACACCTTGGGTTGCAGCATCTTGGCGACCCTCACCAGCTGCTCCGGCGTCATCGTATAGGGCTGGTTGCACGGCAGGAAGGCCACGTCTATGTCTTTCACCTTCTCCATCTCGGGAATGTCCTCCGTGTCGCCCGCCACATATATCCTGTACCCGTCAACGGTGATTATGTATCCGTTGTCCCGGCCCTGAGGGTGGAACTTCCGGTGACCATTCGTGGTGTTATAGGCCGGCACCGCCTCCACCGTTATATCCTCCGCCAGCTCCACACTCTCTCCGTTGGCAAGCACCCTCCCGCCGCCATATTTCTCCACACACTTGCCGTTCATAATCAGCTGGGTACCTTCGCCCATAAGCACTTTTATAGCCTCCGCGTCATAGTGGTCGAAATGTTCGTGCGTGACAAGGATATAGTCAGCCTTCGGCATCGAAGCGTAATCCACCTTCTTGCCACCTATATTCCCCACGGGGTCGATGTAGAACTCCTTCCCGTCATACACCATCCTAATGCTCGAATGCCCCAGCGCATAAAACGTCACCACCTTGCCGTTCTTAGTCCTGAACGCGTCTTTTTCATAACTCCCCTGCCCACATGCCGAGAGCATCCACGCCGTCGCCAACATACAAATAATAGCCTTTTTCATACTGTTAAGATTAAGTCTTCGAAGTCCCGTCCGGGCACTCCCCATACAATATATATAATAGCATAACGCAAATTCCCCCAAAATATTGCCTCCCAACCACATAATTTCCCCCGCTGCCGAAAAACAGGAAGTGCACCCCTATCGGGCTGCACTTCCCATGATTTCATTACATACCTGCCGCCGAGCTCTCCCTGTCGCCTAATTATCCTTCACCAGGCGCACGCAGAAGCCCCAGCTGCGAACATAGGTGGTGTATGTCGTCACTGTGCCGGACGTTATAACCACCACATCGGAGTTGTCGCTATTGGTACTGCTTGCGGTCGATGCCCTGTATCGGCAGTTCACATTAACATCGCTCACCGAGGTGCCGTTGCGTCGGCCTGCACAAGGCAGGAACACAGCCCCGGCTGCCTCCATCAACGCCCAGTTGTCGGCCGTGATGGTGTTGGATGTCGAGGCTCCGCCCGCATTGTTGATGTTGGTGAGCGCGGCGACGCCTGTGGGATGAACGTAGGTGTC
>JAFRTM010000023.1 GCA_017439185.1 Bacteroidales bacterium
AAGCTTTCGTAGCAAGATCATGCGGTCCCGCTACTATACGGGGTATTAGTCCGGATTTCTCTGGGTTATCCCCCTGATGAAGGTAGGTTGCATACGCGTTACGCACCCGTGCGCCGGTCGCCAGCAAGGTATTGCTACCTCCTGCTGCCCCTCGACTTGCATGTGTTAGGCCTGCCGCTAGCGTTCATCCTGAGCCAGGATCAAACTCTTCATTGTAAGAATTGCTTGTTTTTAACCTTAAACTCATCTGTGCCGCCCCTTATACCTTTTATATAAGAAGCTTTGACACACGCTATCTCTCTTGTTTCAACTATTTCAATGTTCTCTGCTTTTTTATCAACCGCATTTTTTGAGGCGAAAAGCGACTGCAAAAATACGACATTTTTTGAAACTGCCAAATTTTTTTGAAAAAAAACTTAATAATTCTTCGTTTCTCTCCTTATTTTCAACTATTTATTTCCTAAAAAAAATTTAGCGACAGCAAATTTCACCCTCAAAAAAGCGTCAATACTTCCTACAAATCTTCAAATTTAAATACCTAATTGGAAATAAAATTGTTAATAAAGTTGCAACGAATTACTAATCAAATATTTACACTACAGAATAAAACAATCGCCAAAAAACCGCAATCGCTGATTTACAACACCTTACACCCTGACATAATCTATGTACTCATATTGGAGCCCAGACTTCTCGTCTGTCTGTCTTGGCGATATGTTTATTGCACGGAACTCTTGCTCCTTGATTTCCGGAAAGAATGCATCTGCATCGAAATCCTTATACACTTTTGTTACATACATTTTTGCCACATACGGCAGCAGTTGACTGTAAAGCAACGCCCCTCCTATGAGAAACGTTTCCTGATCCGTCGGTATTGTTTCTATCAGCTGGTCAATTGAATTAACCACCACAACACCCTCGTATTCAAAATCCGGCGAACTGGTGATCACTATATTTTGACGGTTCGGCAATGGTTTTTTGGGCAGCGACTCAAAAGTCTTGCGACCCATAATCACCGAATGGCCGGTAGTAAGCGCCTTAAAGCGTTTCAGATCGTCAGAAATATGCCACAGCAGTTGGTTATCCTTGCCGATGGCCCAGTTTTGTGCCACCGCCACTATAAGCGACAAGTTTGGTATTATATTCTGCATAATTATATTGTGATTGTGTTTGCGATTCTAACGTTCCTGCTTCTTGAAAATTTCTATAGACCGGTCAAATATTCCGTTAAGGTAAGCGAGTGTCAGTCCATAGTTGCTGACAGGCACACCAGCGTCGAGCGCCATCTGCAGGCGACTCACAAGTTGCCGGTGCGTCACCACACATCCTCCACATTGTATCGCCAACGAATAGTCCGTCATCGGACGCGACGGCAACGCGCTACCTGCAAGCACCTCGAACTGCAGATCCTTACCCGTTCTCTTCCTCAAAAGATTGGGAATCTTCACTCGCCCGATATCCTCGCACGTCACGTTATGTGTACACGATTCCATCAGCAACACCCGATCTCCGTCTTTCAGTTGCGAAATTTGCGGAGTCCCCTTCAGGTATTCGTCGAACAATCCCTTCTGCCGTGCCAGCACTACGCTGAAACTCGTAAGCGGCACCGAGCGAGGGACCATTTCCGCCACGATGGCGAAAGCCTGACTGTCCGTTATCACAAGATCCGGTTTTCCTCCGAGCTTCCCCAGCGTCTGTTCCAGCTGCTCCGGCTTGCAGAACATCGCCTCTGCGTCATTGTCGAGAATGTCACGCAACACCTGCACCTGCGGAAGTATCATCCTTCCCTCGGGAGCCGACGAGTCTATCGGCGTCACCAGCACAACCACCTCTCCTCCCTTCAACACATCGCCAAGCAGCGACGGCATCACGTATGCCGTCTGCGGAAGTGCCTCCTTGATCTTCTCGCAGAGCGACAGCCGCGTCCGCTCGTCACGGGTCGACACTTTACAGATACGCTCTGCTCCGTATGTGTCAGCCAGATATTCCAGCAACCTTGCATCCGGTTCCACCCTGTCCGTCTGAGTACACACTATCAGAAACGGTATTCCTTCCCTCTGGCAAGCAGCCACCAGCTGCTTCTCCTCAAGGTCGAATATATTGTTTGTGAAAAGGATAAGAGCCAAATCCACCGACGGCAGCACCTGAAGTGTCTTCTCCACCCTAAGCCTGCCGAGCGACCCCTCGTCGTCAATTCCTGCCGTGTCCACCCACACCACCGGGCCTATTCCGCCAATCTCCATCGTCTTCCTCACCGGATCTGTAGTAGTGCCTGCCTCTGCCGACACTATCGATATCGGTTGTCCCGTCAGGAAATTGATCAGCGAACTCTTGCCATAGTTGCGGCGACCGAAGAGTCCTATGTTAGGTTTTAGCTCGTTGCCTTTCATCGTTCTGTTGTTATGCAAGCAAAGGCGTCTCGGAATTCCGGGACGCCTTCTTACTCCTTTTCAGTCTAAGAGACTTTCCAAAACTTATCTCTTGGTAACTTTGAAGTTCTTCTGAGAATCTTTCTCTGCGAGGATCTGCAGACGATACTCACCGGGCTGATGGTTTTTCATGTCGATGGTAACGGTCGTGCCTTTGATGTCACCTTTGGAGATAGCCGAGTTGTTGGCATCATAGAGATAGTAGGTGCATTTTTCGATCACTGCGGGAAGAGTAACTTTCAGACGATCGGGTTTCTGATAAACAACCGTGATGTTAGCATCGGAAACGGTCACATTGGGAACCTGCATCTGAGAGATGGTGTAGGTGTACTCGGTGGTGCTGGTGGCGGTGGTGCGAACTCCGGTGTTGTCGCGGCCCTGACGCTGCTGAGAAACCTGAGTGTTGCTGATGGTCTTCTGTTTCTGAACAGGACGCTGAGCGAATACCATGGTGCCACAAAGAACTACTGCTGCTGCGAATACTAAGAACTTTTTCATAATTTTAATTTTTTTAAGGTTAATAATTTTATTGATAATTTTTACTTTATTTTATTTGTTTGTGTTGCTTAAGCTTTACTTACCTCTTGATAACTTTGAAGTTCATCTCACAACCCTTCGTGTCAACGAACTGCACGCGATACTCGCCAGGTTGGAAGCTCTTCATGTCAATGATCTGAGTGTTGCTCTTCACAGGATTCTTGCTGATGGCCATGTCTTTAACGTCATAGACTACATAGCTGCCTTTGAAAGTGCTCTTGTAAGAAGTCGAGATAATAGCTTTCAGCTGATCGTTGTTAGCATAGACGAGCTTAATCTTAGCATCTGTGATTCCTTTGGTGTCCGTGGTCATTTCTTTCACAGTGTAAGTGTAGCCCTTAGCGTCTTTGTTAATCTGATTGTCTTTCACAACAGATTTTCTGTCATTCTGATTGACGGTCTTGCTGTTGGTGTTGATTCTCTGAGGATTTGCGCTCTTCTGAATCTGGGCGAAAGCCATCGAGCCACAAAGGACTACTGCTGCTGCAAGGGTTAAAATCTTTTTCATAGTGTTTAATTTTTAATTGTTATACTTTAATTTTACTGTTTTCTCTTTTTTTCGTTCCCGATCCGGCTTCCGTTTTCTCTGCCGTTTCTGTTTATTTGGTATGAGAACTTGCCATTTTATTGCAACATTTTTGAAAAAAATTTTAATATTTTTCATACATCACTGATTATCCATTACTTACAAATTACATTTTTTTTAATTTTTTTTTGCAATTTTGAAAAAGCAACACAAAAAAAGCACATTTTCCACTCCATTTTCAACCTCAACATACAATAAACCCCTACACGGAGCAAACATTAATCAACGTTATCGAAAAGCGAGAGCAATGGAAGCTTGCTTACATTGCCGAGCCAAGATAACGTCTTGCTCGCAAGAGCAAAACCATTAACCAACCTTTAACCAAATATTAACCAACTATTGACCACACCTTTTCTCGAATATGCCTCCTATTTGCCTCGAATCATCCCTTGCTCTGCCTCCAACCGCCACACAATAAAAACACCACTCCAACGTTATATAATAAATAATGAATATGTACGACAACATTCCCATAGCCCTCCAAGCATACGTCGAGCGATACATCCTTCCTCGCTACTCCAATTTCGACCCCGCCCACCGACAGCCCCACATCCGCGCCGTCATCGACGAAAGCCTCCACCTCGCCGCACTCAACCACGCCGACCCCTTCCTCGCCTACACCATTGCCGCCTACCACGACCTCGGACTCGTCGAAGGACGCGAGCGACACCACCTCGTATCCGCTCAGATACTCCTCGCCGACACCACCCTCAGAAACTGGTTCTCCCCTCAGCAGATAGCCCTCATGGCCCAAGCCATCGAAGACCACCGCGCCTCCTCCTCCCACGAACCCCGCAGCCTCTACGGCAAAATCGTAGCCGAAGCCGACCGCCAAATCGAACCCACCGACATCGTCCGCCGCACCATCCAATACGGTCTCGCCCACTACCCACAACTACCACTCGAAGGCCACTGGCAGCGCACACTCGACCACCTCCACGAAAAATACGGCCGCCAAGGCTACCTCAAACTCTGGTTTCCCCAGTCCCGCAACGCCACAGGACTCGAAAACCTCCGCCTCCTCATCGACAACACCCCTCGCCTACGCCACCTCTTCCTCCGCCTCTACAACCTCGAAACCTCCACCGTCACCCCCGCCACCAAAGACGACCTCGACGGCATAATGCAACTTATCGAAAACTCACGGCAGATAATGCGCCGCAGCGGCAACCACAGCCAATGGGTCAACGGCTACCCCTCTCCCCAAACCATCCTCGACGACATCGCGCGCGAACAATATTATATAATAAGACAACACTCACGACTCGTCGGCTCCTTCGCCTTCATCCGCGGCGAAGAGCCCACCTACAAAGAAATCCACGGCGGCAGCTGGTCCGACCCCGACCAACCCTACGCCACCATCCACCGCCTCGCCTCCGCCCCCTCCGTAAGCGGCATCGGCAACCTCTGTCTCGACTGGTGCAAACAACAGATCAGCCACCTCCGGGCCGACACCCACGAAGACAACCCCATCGTACGCCACATCCTCGAACACAACGGCTTCACCTACCGCGGCACCATCCACCTCGCCGACGGCTCGCCCCGCCGAGCATACCAATGGTCCTCCGCCGACGACGAGCAAAATCCTGCCTAAAACAAAGCACAAAATCCGAAGCCCATTTTTCAAAAAATCGCCACTTCCCCACCCCAAATCCACACCTCTCCGCCGCCGGAACAATCCAAAATCCCAAAATAGCAAAACCCGCCAATCGCCACTGACAATCAACATTTTTAACAAATCCCAATCCAAAAACAAAAAATATTTTTCCCCATTTTATTTTGTAATTAAAAAAAACTTCGTACCTTTGCACCCGCTTTTGAGAAATTTGAAATAGAAATTTTGATCTGTTAGCTCAGTTGGTTTAGAGCGCTTGCTTGACAGGCAAGAGGTCAACAGTTCAAATCTGTTACAGATCACACCGGAACAACGGTCTGTTAGCTCAGTTGGTTTAGAGCGCTTCCTTCACACGGAAGAGGTCGACAGTTCGAATCTGCCACAGACCACTGGAAAGCCCCTACTATGGGGCTTTTTTATTGCCCAAAAGCCCCATAAATACTATGTTTTAACAAAACCACCCTAAAAAGGGTCGGGGATAAAAATGTACCACTTTTTACCACTTTTTACCACTTTTTATCCCCATTTTATCCCCACAAAAAAAAATTATGTGTATCTTTGCAAAATCAAACTTGAAATATGAAAATCTGCTACATTGAATAGCCGTCGTTATATGTGATGTTATTGACTTCATAATATTTATTATTTAATATGTAACCTTTTTCGTTTTTTTGCGTTTAACATCTTTGTCAATCACGCTTGCAAAAGTACAAACATTTTTGAAACTGCCAAATTTTGGCGAAAATATTTTTCAAAAAATTTTGTATTTTGTTGAATATGAAAATCTTGAAAATGAAAAAAAAATCTGCGACATCGCCAAATTATGGTGAAATTAGTGAAATCGGAGAGCGAATTAGGCAAATTCGCACCGTTTTTTTCGGTGGAGACACTGAGAAAATAGCACAAGTGGCTGGTATTCACTACACTAACATCGCAAAACTTATTAATGGCGACACTAAATGCTCCATGAAAGTCGCTCAAAATCTGCTAATTGCGATACCTGAGTTATCGGCAGACTGGCTCATCTTGGGCAACGGCACTATGCGAAGAGGCGAAAACGCTACCTCTGCCACCACTCCCCAACCTGCCTCAAACGACGCACAGATAAGGCTTCTCCGTGACATCCTCCGTGAGAAGGACAACAACATCGCCGACCTTAACCGACAACTCGCACAACTCCAAATCCAGCTCCTTCAAGAAAAGGAAAAAGTCTCTTCGCCATTGGCTTCGACAACGATGGCCTCTATCTCCAAATAAAACATTACCTGTAATATGAAAAGGAAATCATCCATAGAAATCCGTGACAGAATAGCAGCAATACTCGCCATTGTTTTTATTCCCGGTGGGCTTATCGGGCTGCATTATGATGATTCCGATTGGACTCTTTGGGTTACCGTCGTGCCGTTGGGCTACATGATTATCGGCCTCTTTCTTGACTTCCTGATAAATGGCAATCACTCCACCTACGAAAGCACCGGAAATGCCGTATGCTGTATGTTGATTATAACTAATATCGCAACCATCTTTGCCCATAGTGACACCTTGTTTATTGTAGGCCGTTTGCTGGCTTCTTTTGGTGCTTCCATCCTTATTATACGCAGCACCATGAACGTAGAAGAGCGAAACCGGGAAACAATAGAAAACATGAGTAAAATAATAGAAGACCTACGCAAAGACAAATATAGAAATTTATCTACAGATGAAGATAAACATTAAATCATACATACCCATCTTCCTCATTGGCCTTTCTATTGTGCTATATATTGCAGGTGTCTTTTTTATCAACAGCGACACTGACCCTCTCCTCCGTACTGACATTGCACAACAAAAGGAATACACCTACGAAGACAGCGATGGGGAAGAACACGAAGACGTTTCCTTGATTAAGATTCAAGGCATAGGAAAAATTTTATGTTATAGAGACGTTTACAAACTATCTGTTACCTTTTGGCTGGTGGCTCTCGTTGTTGGCACTATAACATTCGGCTTCAAAATATCTACTCAAAACGAAATAAAATACATAATATTTACCAACTGCATAATAGGAGCAATCCTCATATACATAGCGACAAAGGACAACATCATACCGACAATTTTCTTCTGGTCAGGTATTATCGTCGCATACATATCAACACTTTTTGACGAATAATTTTCAACAAATAATAAAACAACAATTCTATGAAACACGTTATCTTTTTAACCGCCGCCTTACTTTGCGGCAATCTCTTCTTTACTCAACCTAAGACAGCGGACATAACCGCCGAGACCTACGTCTATATCTGCACTGGTCCAAACTCCAAGTGCTACCACCGCACTGCCGACTGCAAAGGACTAAAAAAGTGTAGCAAAGAAGTAAAGAAAGTTACGCTAACTTACGCAAAAGGAAAACAACGGACACCATGTAGGTTCTGCTACGGCCACAAATAGCCTCCGGCCTCGCACCAATCCACTCAAACATAAACAATATGAAACATCCTGCTACCATACTACTGGTCTTAATCTCTATTTTCCTATCGTCCTGTGGAGATAACCACTATCACTACCGCAACTACTACGAACTCTCAGACGAAGTAAGCGACGAAATAAAAGAAGAACTATTAGAAAACCTCCGCGAGGACTTGTACTTCGACCTCTACAACGACATCAGAGATGAGATATACGACAGCCTCCGCCACGAGCTATTAGACAGTCTTGACAACAAGTATGTAAAGAAGAAGCCGTTGCCCGGCAAAAAAAACGGCCATGCTAAACACGAAGCACACAACACAATTATAGAGAAATGTATTGAAGCCCTCAAACAATTAGGTGACTACCTCGCCCAAAACCATCCCGATTTAGTATGGTAAAAACACCAATCCTATCCCCATTTTATCCCCACCAACAATGTACAACTCTGACAATCAAACAATTAAACCCACCAACAAGAATCTGCCACAGACCACCAAAAAGCACCTTTCCAAGGTGCTTTTTTTTATTTATACATTATCGCCATTTATCTAAAAATCAAATCGAATGATGACGATTTTTGTAAGAACTTTTCTTATTTGAAAAACTTTTCGTATCTTTGCAGTGGATATTTTGTTGTAGTTTGCGGAATAATTGCGGAGGTAGAATATTGTTATATAGATAATTAAGATAGAATTAACAAATAAGGACAAATTATATAATAAGTATAGAAATAAATTGTATTGTTATGCTGAAAAAGATTAGGATTGTGTTGGCGGCGGTGATGGCGGTGGGGGTGACGCTTTTGTTTTTGGATGTGAGCGGGGCGCTGCACGGATGGCTCGGATGGATGGCTAAGATACAGCTGCTGCCTGCTGTGTTGGCTTTGAATGTGGGGGTGATAGTGGGAGTTGTGGCGGTGACGCTGCTGTTGGGGAGGGTTTACTGCTCGGTGGTGTGCCCGTTGGGCGTGATGCAGGACTTGTTTGCGTGGATAGGCAGCAAGATAAGGAAGAACCGATACAGATACCACAAGGGGGTGGAATGGCTGAGATGGACGGTATTGGGTGTGACGGTAGTGTGCGGCGTGGCGGGGCTGAACGTGGTGGTGGGGCTGTTGGCGCCATACAGCGCCTACGGGAGGATTGTGACGTCGTTGGGACAGCCTGTGTGGATATGGATCAACAATTGGATGGCGGGCATTGCGGAGAGGCACGGGAGTTATGCCATATACAGTGTGGAGATGAGGGCTGTGGTGTGGAGCACTATGGCGGTGGCAGTGGCGACGCTTGTGGTGGTGGCGGGGCTTTCGCTGTGGAGGGGGCGCCTGTGGTGCAACAGTGTGTGTCCTGTGGGCACGGTGTTGGGACTGCTGTCGCGGTGGAGCCTGATGAAGCCTGTGATCGACAAGGAGAAGTGTGTAGAATGCGGAGGCTGCGGCAAGAAATGCAAGGCGGAATGTATAGATACTGCGAATCAGAGGATAGATGCGAGCAGGTGTGTGGGGTGTATGAACTGTATGAGCGACTGTAAGGTGGGTGCAATAAAATACCGAGCCACGTGGGGCGGGAAGGCGAAGAAGGAGGATGCCGTGGACGGCGGCAGGAGGAAATTCCTCGTGACCACGGCGGCTGTAGGTACTGCGGTGGCGCTGAAAGCGGAGGAGGCTAATATCGACGGCGGGTTGGCGAAGATAGAGGAGAAGGTGAGCACGAAGCGCAACACGCCGCTGAAACCTGCGGGAGCCAAGGGGATGAAGATTTTCGGCAAGAGGTGCACGGGGTGCCAACTGTGTGTGAGCGAGTGTCCGCAGAGGATACTGCTGCCGTCAACGAAGTTGGAGACGCTGATGCAGCCTGAGATGAGTTATAGGGACGGCTATTGCAGGGTGGAGTGTGTGAGGTGCTCGGAGGTGTGTCCTACGGGTGCGATAGAGAGGCTGACGGCGGAGGAGAAGTCGGCGATAAGCATAGGTCATGCGGTGGTGGTGAGGGAGAACTGCCTGTCGGCGAGGGGCGAGAAATGCGGACACTGTGCGGAGGTGTGTCCTGCGGGTGCGGTGCTGATGGTGGAGGAGGCAGGGAGCGGCTACAGGGTGCCTGCGGTTGACGACGAGCGGTGTATCGGGTGCGGGAAGTGTGAGTATCTGTGTCCTTCGCGTCCGCTGTCGGCGATATATGTGGAAGGTCGTGAGGTGCATAGGGAGGTGTGAGGATGTTGGATATTGATAAGTTAAATGTTGATATGTTGATAAGTTGATATGTTTTAAGTTTTGAGTTATAAGTTATAAGTTCTAAGTTTTGAGTAATTGTAGGTAGCACACAACTTCGATACAACTTGCACATTGGTTCGACTTTGGTCTTAGTTAGAATTACAAAAAAAGCAAACAAAAATACTATGGGAAATAAAGGAACGGATATGGACAGGAGAAAGTTTTTGAAGGTTCTCGGAGGAGGGGCGTTGGCGACGGCGGCGTTGGCGAGCGGATGCAAGGGAGAGGAGCGTCAGGGAGCGGAAGGCTATGAGCTCGGCGAGGTGCCGACGGACAAGATGACCTACCGCGAGAACCGCCACGGGGAGAAGGTAAGCCTGTTGGGTTACGGCTGCATGAGGCTGCCGACCGTGGGTGGCGTGAGTGCGAGGGAAGACGGTGCGGAGATTGACCAAGAGCAGGTGAACCGCCTGACAGACTATGCGATAGCGCACGGCGTCAACCTCTTCGACACGGCTCCGCCTTACTGCAAGGGGAAGTCGGAGCACGTGATGGGCATTGCGCTGAGACGCCACAAAAGGGAGGAATACTATGTGAGCAGCAAGATGAGCAACTTCCCGCCTAACACGTGGAGCCGCGAGGAGTCGATAAAGATATACCAAAACACGCTGAAGGAGTTGCAGATTGACTATATCGACTATATGATGCTGCACTCCATAGGTGGCACGAGCCGCGACCTCGACGGCAACGACCTCGACCCGATGCAGACGTTCGAAGCGCGGTTCATCGACAACGGCATTCTCGACTTCCTGATGGAGGAGAGGGAGAAGGGCAGAATCAGGAACCTCGGCTTCTCCTACCACGGCGACGTGAGGGTTTTCGACCGTGCGGTGGCGATGAACGACACGGTGCATTGGGACCACGTGCTGATACAGCACAACTATGTGGATTGGCACCACGAGGAGATAGAGCAGGGCGGCGACGCCGACTCGGAGTATATGTACAACACCTTGGCTGCGCTCGATATTCCGATGTTCGTGATGGAGCCTTTGAGGGGCGGCACGTTGGCTACGCTCTACGACGCTGCCACCGAGGAGTTGAAACGCCGAGAGCCTAACGCCACCATTGCGTCGTGGGCTTTCCGCTTTGCGGGCATGCAGCCGAAGATTCTCACCGTGCTGAGTGGCATGACGTATATGGAGCATCTGCAGGACAACATACGCACCTATTCGCCGCTGAAGCCTCTGAACGAGGAGGAATTAGCTGCATTGGAGGGCATAGCCCATCAGATGGCGCATTTCCCCACGGTGCCGTGCACGGGCTGCCAATACTGCATGCCTTGCCGCTTCGGCATCGACATACCGAGCATCTTCGCCCACTACAACAAGTGTGTGAACGAGGGTCACATGGCGCTGAAAGCCGACGAGGACGCCGACCGCCGAGCCTACCGCAAGGCGAGGAGGGAGTTTCTCGTGGGCTACGACCGCAAGGTGCCGAGGCTCAGACAAGCCGACCACTGCATTGGCTGCGGCGAGTGTGTGCACAAGTGCCCGCAGAAGATTGACATAGCGGCGGAGATGCGGAGAATCGACGCCTACGCCGAGAAGTTGAAGATTAACAAATAAAACATTACACCTATGAGTGCAACATTTGGAATACTGTTAATCGTGTTGGTTGCGCTGCTGCTTTTTGTACTGTTCGGTGCATTCGTGGCACTGCTTGTTTACATACTGAAAAAGAATAAAAAGTAACTTAATAAAACATTATAACTATGAAACTTTTATTGTTTGGAAGTCTTGGAATATGGGAGATACTGCTCATCGTGTTGGTGGTGCTGCTGCTTTTTGGAGCGAAGAAAATCCCTGAACTGATGAAGAGTATGGGCAAGGGTGTTAAGAACTTCAAAGAGGGGGTGAACGGCGAGACGGGCAAGGAGGAGACGGGCAAGGAAGAGCCTCACAAGTCGGAGGAAGAGAAGTAGTCGGTGATTAGATGACTTTTTGGGAACATCTCGACGAGTTGCGCGGGTGCATATTGAAGGTGGTGATAGCCGCCCTTATAGGCACCGTGGTGGCGTTCTTTTTCAAGGATGCGCTGTTCTATGCCGTGTTGGCTCCCAAGGGCGAGGATTTCGTCACCTACCGCCTCTTCGACGCCATCTCCAAGCACCACAGCAGTTTCTACGTGGAACTCATCAACGTGGAACTCACGCAACAGTTCATGACCCACGTGAAGGTGGCTTTGTGGGCGGGCTTGCTGCTTGTGTCGCCCTACGTGATTTATGTGCTGTTCGGCTTTGTGGCGCCTGCGCTCTACAAGAACGAGCGGCGCTATGCGGTGAGGGCGGTGGCAGGGGGCTACGTGATGTTCCTCGTGGGCGTGGCGGTGAACTATTTCCTGCTCTTCCCGCTGACGTTCCGCTTCCTCGGCAACTACCAAGTGAGCGACGAGGTGACGAACATGATTTCGCTGACGTCGTACATCAACATACTGCTGCTGATGAGCCTCGTGATGGGCGTGCTGTTCGAGTTGCCCGTCGTGAGTTGGATATTGGCGAAGGTGGGCATCCTGCGAGCCGAGCCTATGGCGAAATACAGGAAGCACGCCATCGTGGCGATACTGATATTGGCGGCGATAATAACCCCCACGGGCGACGTGGTGACCCTCTCGGTGGTGGCGCTGCCCATCTACCTGCTCTACGAGGCAAGCATCCTGATAGTGAGGTGGAGTTATAAGGCTTGAGCTCTAAGTTCTAAGTTCTAAGTTTTAAGTTCTAAGTCAACCTATCAACTTTCAACATATCCACTTATCCACATTCAACATATCCACTTATCCACATTCAACATATCAACTTTCAACATATCCACTTATCCACATTCAACCTATCAACATTTAACTTATCAACATTCAACCTATCAACATTCAAACATGACAATCGAAGGACATATCTATGATGTGGTGAGCCGACGTGTGATTGACGGGCGGCTGACGGTGAAAAGGGGCAGGATTGCCTCCGTAGAGCCTTTGGCGAGGGTGGCAGCGGATGCGCCGTGCGTGCTGCCTCCGTTGGTGGATGCCCATGTGCACATAGAGAGCAGCATGCTGCTGCCCGAGGAGTTTGCGCGTCTTGCCTTGCGCCACGGCACTTTGGCGGCGGTCGCCGACCCTCACGAGATTGCCAACGTGCTCGGCGAGGTGGGTGTTGACTTTATGATAGAGCACAGCCGCAAGTTGCCTTTCCAATTCTGCTTTGCGGTGCCGAGTTGCGTGCCCTGCAGCCCCTTCGAGACGGCGGGCGGCAGGCTCGACTCCGAGGCGGTGGCTCGCCTGATGGCAAGGGACGAGGTCTATGCCCTCGCCGAGGTGATGAACAGCGTGGGAGTGATAGAGGGCGACCCCGAAGTCCTCGCCAAGATAGCGGCAGCCCGTGCGGCAGCCAAGCCCATCGACGGGCACGCTCCTACCCTCTCGGGCGAAGGCTTGCGGCTCTATGCTCAGGCAGGCATCACCACCGACCACGAATGCACCACCGTTGCCGAAGCCGAGGAAAAGCTCGCTCTCGGCATCAAGATACTGCTGCGCCGCGGAAGTGCCGCCGACGACTTCGAGACGCTCTACCCGCTGCTCCACAACCACTCGCAGGACATCATGCTCTGCTCCGACGACAAGCATCCCGACTCGCTCCTCCACGGGCATATCAACCTCATGGTGCGTGACGCACTGAAGAAAGGGTGCCCGCTGTGGAACGTGCTGTGGGCTGCATCGGGCGAGCCTATACGCCACTACTCCATACCCCTCGGACTGCTGCAGGAGGGCGACAGCGCCGACTTCATCGTCGTCGACGACCTCAATGACTTTACCGTCCGACAGGTCTTCCGTAAAGGCAAAGAGGTGAGTCATCCACGCATCCGCCGTCCTTTCTTCAAACCCTCCATTAACAACTTCCGCCACACTACCTTCCTGACTAAAGACGACTTGGCAATCCCTGCCGAGAAAGGCAAGAAGGTGCGTGTCATAGTAGCCGAAGAGGGCAAGATTCTCACAGGCGAGGCGATAGAAGACATCCCCACCCCTCTCTTTGACGGCGTGTCGATATTCGATGACCCCATCGATGACGGCTTTGCACATGCCGACCCTGCCGATGACATCCTGAAGATTGCCGTGGTCAACCGCTACGACGACAGCGCCCCTGTGCAGGTGGGGTTCATACGTGGTTTTGGACTGAAGCAAGGGGCTCTCGCCTCCACCGTGGCTCACGACAGCCACAACCTTATCGTGGTGGGCTGCGACGACGACAGTATGGTCTCTGCCGCCAACCAACTCATTATGCGACGAGGTGGCATCGCCGTCAACAACGGAAAGGGATTTGGATCTACACTTTGCCTCTCCCTGCCCGTGGCAGGGCTTATGTCTAACCTTAGCGGCGAGGAGGTGGCGGAACAATACAGCAGCCTCAACTCCATTGCCCACGACATTGGTTCCCGCTTTGCCGCTCCGTTCATGACTTTGGCGTTCATGGCGCTGCCTGTCATACCGAAACTCAAGATTACCGACAAGGGGCTGTTCGATGCCGAAACGTTCAGCTTCACATCGTTGTTCGTCGAATGAAGAAACTGATACTAATCATATTGTTGTCTATGGCTTTTGTCTCTCAAGCCCTTGCACAGGACGATTGCCGCAAGGCTTTGCAGCGCTACATGAAGACCTATCCCGCCTCCGACCTCTGCGACGTCTACAAGTTCTGTTTCCAAGACGTCTTCGGTCCCGAGCACCTGACCCTCGACAGCGCCAAGGCGGCTGCCTACCTGCAGGGCGAGTTGGAGAAGTACTCCACCCTCGGCGGACCCGACTACGAGCCCACGGGCTGCTCGGGCAACTACGTCCGTGTCAACCTGCGCCTCGTGCGTCAGGGCAAGATAACCGCCGAACACCTCCTCGACTGCCTCCTGCGCAGCGCCCAAGGCAACACCCCCGTGGACCTCGACGAGTGGCGCTACCGTTGGAGCGAGATAGAGACCCTGCTCAGCGCCATGGAGCCCCGTCCCAACCACTTTGCCCTCGACTCCGACTCCATAGAGAAACTCCTCGCACGCGGCGGCTACGTCGTCCACCACTCCTACCCCTACAACTCCACCTACAACTTCCACTACCGCCTCATCAGGCGCGACATCTTCGAGCAAGAAATCCTTCCAAAATTGAAAATTGAAAATTGAAAGCCGAAACCTTATTTTTCATCTTATCCACCTATCAACATTAAACATATCAACCTATCAACATTTAACATATCCACATTAAACTTATCCACCTATCAACATTAAACATATCCACTTATCCACAAAAAACATATCAACCTATCAACATTTAACATATCCACATTAAACTTATCCACCTATCAACATTAAACATATCAACAAACAATCATGTTCCGAAAAGCAATCGATACAAGCGTCAAGGTGGTGCAGCGGTGGCTGCCCGAGCCTTTCGTCTTCGCCATACTCCTCACCCTCGTGGCAGCCCTGATAGCCATGCCCGTGTGCCGTCAGTCCCCCTTGGAAGTCCTCAGCCATTGGGGCGGAGGGGTGTGGAACCTCCTCGCCTTCGCCATGCAGATGGCGCTCGTCCTCGTGTGTGGCGCCACCCTCGCCGCAGCCCCCGTGGTCAAGCGCGCCATCGACCTCCTCGCACGCCTCCCCAAGACCCCTGCCGCCGCCATAGCCTTGGTCACCGCCGTCAGCGCCCTCTGCTGTTGGCTCAATTGGGGCTTCGGGCTCATCGTAGGCGTCATCTTCGCCAAAGCCATCGCACGCACCCTCCCCAAGGTCGACTACCGCCTGCTCATCGCCTCAGCCTATAGCGGCTTCGTGGTGTGGCACGCAGGTCTCTCGGGCTCCATCCCTCTCACCATGGCTACCCAAGGGGAAGCCCTCGCCGCCGCCACCAACGGCATCCTCACCTCCCCCGTGCCCGTCTCCGCCACCATCCTCCACCCCCTCAACCTCGCCATCGTGCTCGTCGTCATCATTGCCATCACCGTCGTCAACGCACTCATGCACCCCAAGCACGGGGTGGTAAGCATAGACCCCTCCCTCCTCGCCGAAGAGCCCCTCCCCCCCAAGACCAAAGCCTCCACCCCCGCCGAACACCTCGAACACTCGCGCCCCCTCGCTTGGGTCATCTCTCTCATCGGCTTGGGCTATGTCGTCTATAAGCTCGCCTTCCTCCACGGCTCCTTCGACCTCGGCACCGTCATCCTCCTCTTCCTCTTCCTCGGTCTCCTCCTCCACGGCACACCCCTCGCCTACGTCCGCGCCTTCACCAAGGCTGCCACAGGCGCCGCAGGCATCATACTCCAATTCCCCTTCTACGCAGGCATCATGGGCATCATCACAGGCGTCGGCACAAGCGGCATATGCCTCGGCAACGTCATCGCCGACGGCTGCATAGCCATCTCCACCCCCCTCACCTACCCCCTGCTCACCTTCCTCTGCGCCGCCGTCCTCAACATGTTCGTGCCCTCGGGCGGAGGACATTGGGCTATTCAGGCTCCCATCATGTTCGCCGCAGGCGCCGACCTCGGCGTCGATGCAGGACTCACAGGCACCGCCATCGCGTGGGGCGACGCGTGGACCAACCTCATTCAGCCCTTTTGGGCGCTCCCCGCTCTCGCCATCGCAAAACTCGACGCCAAGGACATCATGGGCTTCTGCCTCATCGACCTCCTCGTCTCAGGCGTCATCATCTGCGGCGGTCTCCTCCTGTGGGCGGCGCTCTGACACACCCTCTCTCTCTCTTTTTCTTTCTCTCTCTTTGAGGGGGACAAACTCCAACCCCAAAGAACGCACAAAATTCCCAAGTTCCCGCAGGTGAGTCTCGTTGTCGGCGAATGCTTGCTTGATGGTGAGGTAGACATCTTTGTCGGGGTGCTCTTGCAGGTACTGGGCTAAAGGCAGGTTGTCGCTATCCTCCATGTAACGTTCCAACAGGTAGTTCAACTCTGTCCGTTTCTCCTCTTTATAAGTACCTATATTATAAGTCTCTTTATTATTTTCTTTTTCTTTATTATTTATATTTTCTTTATGGGGTTCAATCCGACCACCCCCAGGTTCAATCTGACCCTCCTCAGATTCATTTTGACCCTCCCCAAGTTCATTCTGACCCACACTCCACATCCTTATCCCCCCGTCCGTCCCCACCACACCAAGCTCCCTCAGCTCCCTTTTCGCACGCTTTACACTGCTCACGCTTACCCCCAGCAGCCCAGCCATATCTTCATTCGTCAGCAGGCAGCATCCAGCACTCCCGTGCCGCGTAAAACCGTCCACCAACGCATAAACCATCTTCGCCGTCAGCGAAACATCCAGCCCCAGCGCCTCCGCCGAGACATAAAAACCTTCGATTTTATTCATATTCTTTATTATTTTCTACTAATATACGAAAAAAATATCAAATAGCTGCTTCGTGGTCCATTAATATTTGCTTCGTGTATTGTTGCACTGAGAAAAATCGAAAAAAATGCATTTTTTTGTACGAAAATTGAAAAAATACCGTGATATTTGTGCGCAAGTTCGAAAATTTCTGTATATTTATAAATGTAAGCACTTCACAAACGAAGCAAAGAATAAATAATTTATTAAAGTACTTATTTAATGATTAATTCAAATTTTAACACAGAGGACTGGGCCGCGATAGCGGACCGCCTCGCAGACGAACTTAAGAAAGGTCTCCTCGGTTATTATGTAACTGCGATTACTGAGCCTAAAATGCGCAAGACCGCCAATCCCTACTTCGGTCGTGTCCGCAAGCGCACAACGTACTATTCCCCGATACTCGGCGGGGATTACCGCCGCATCATCGACCGACGCACTCGGCAGTGCAATCCCGACTGGTTTAACCGCACCGCAAGCGAACCCTCGCAATCGTTCGACAGCAGCGCGTCGCGCAAACCCTACAATACTTATTACAACGACTTCATCCTGCAAAGCATCTCAAACCACGACCAGTTCTATCTTTCGCTGGGAAGCCGCCCGACCACGCGCTATTATACGACTTGGCTTGTGGACGGGCGCGAAGCGACGCCTGAGGAAATAGAAGCTCTCATGCCCTTCCTCTACACCCACAGCGAGGAGGATGCACGTCAGACCCAGCGCGGCATTCCGCCCGAAAAGCAGTACCGCCCCTGGCAGGTCAAACTGGAAAACATCGTGGAAATACGCCAGGGAGAAAGGGTGATTTATCGGAATGAAAACCTTAATAATCAATTAAATAACGGTAACCAATGAAAGAAATATTATTGTATTCGGAGTTCATATACAACACGGCTTGCAATTTAAGGAAGGATGAAAACGGGGACTGGGCGGTTGTGTTTGACGAGGACGGCGACCAGACTTTGGAGATATGCATCAGCGAGACTCCAGGGCAGCCACCTAAGTTAGAGTCAATCACAGTGTTAAAGGGATAAAAAAAGGGCACCCCTTGGGGTGCCTTTTTCCATTTTTTTGTCACTTTTCCAAACTTGTCGATATTTATTATTATAGGGCTTAGAACCCTATTAATAATCATTTAAAAAACAAAAAACGTATGGCAAAAAACAATGAACTTATCAAATTCCACGGACAAGTGGGAAAGACCCTTGTGGGTTACAAACTGAGGGGCGAGCACATCATCAGAAGTTACGGTTGCAGTCATCATGACGCCAACACTGCAGCACAACAGGAAGTGAGAGCAAAGTTCACGTTCGTAACACAACTGATTCACAAGATTGGTGGAGTGTATAAGACAGGCTATGCAACGGTGGATTCCTCAAGAAGCGAGAGGGGTATGTTCTTCCAGAACCTCTACAATGACGCAGTCACAGGCAACATGAACGACGGTTACACTGTAGATTACGAGAAGGTGAAGATAGCCAGAGGATTGCTGTTACCAACCTACTCGATGACCTGCAGTGTATTGGGTGCTCAGCACAAATGCTCGTTTACTTGGACGGACAACAGCGGTCAGGGCGATGCAGAAGCAACCGACAAAATCTGCATAAACCTCTACAATGCGACCAAAGGCGTAAGCATGCTTTTCGAGGACGTGGCTACACGTGAGGCGGAGGCATGTCAGGTGCAGTATTCGACCGCATGGGCAGGTGATACCGTCTACAACTACATCTTTTGGAAGAAGGCGGACGGAAGCTGCAGCGACAGCCAACTCGTGAACTTTTTCGTGGCTGAATAGTTGATATGTTGATATGTTTATCCGTTAGGGAGCCTTCACGGGCTCCCTTTTCTATTGTCTAATCACTAATCACTAATCACTAATCACTATTCACGATAAAAAACTTGCCAATTAAAAAAAAACTTCGTATATTTTTTTCTGACGGAAAGAAGATACTTTGTTTCGGGAATCCAAGAAAAAAATTACATTTTTTTTTGCTATTCCGCTCAACTTTCGTATCTTTGCATTTTCAAATATAAAAGAATAATGAATACAAAAGTAATAAATACAGTGATTTGCGCCCTGATGGCGGGCATGCTGCTCCTCGTCAGCTGCAGCAAGGAGGGCGTGTACGAACCAAAAAACAGGATTTCCGCCGTCTATCAGACCGACCGCCACGAGTACCTGCCTGTGTCGCAGGACATGGGGGACACCACTATATACGCATCGGAGAGGCACTTGGCGGAACTGTGGACGTGGGACGGCGACAACCTCGCCGCCATCTCCTACTACGACACCGCCTCCCGCCTCCTCACCACCCTCCACTGCGAATACTCCGACAACGGCATCTTCGCCAAGCCGCAACTGACGAAGGTGTGGGACGCCGTGAGACGCAACTACTCCATCTACAAGTACGACGAGAAAGGGAAAGTGCTGCAGCAGATAGAAGCCTACACCGCCGACAGCGCCTTGGTGGGATACATCACGCTGACCCGCACAGGCGACCACGTGACGCACATAGAGATGGTTCAGACCCTCTACAGCGGCGCTAAGTTCCCCGTGCAGGCGAGGGGCTACACCTTCACCGCCGACCTCTTTTGGACGGGCGACAACGTGACGCAAGTCAACTACACCTACACCCAAGGCGACGACACCTACACCTCCGCCGAGCGCCTGCAGTACGACAAGAAGGAGAACCCCCTGCACGGCAGTTGGGCGCAGATGGTGGGACCCGTGAGCCAAGGCTTGGCGGGCGTGGGGCACGCCATCACCTCGGGCATGGGACCACGCCTCTGCATCGCCATGCTCTCGAAAAACAACGTCACAAGCCGCGAGACCACAGGCATCGACGGAGCCTTCTCCTTCGCCTACGAGTATGACGGCGACCGCCCCGTCTCCCGCACCATGATGCGCTCCTACACCTACGAGACCATGACAGAGAACGAGCAGACCGTGCTCGAATACGAATACCTCCCCGAGGACTAACGTTTAAACACCTTTTTGAAACGAAAAATTATGAAATATAGAATATTAATAGCGTTGACAGTATTGGCGGCAGTGACTTTCTCGGGCTGCAAGAAAGAAGGCGTGTACGAGCCCGAGGCTCGCATCAGTTACCGCTTCGACGAAGAATACACACAGTGGCTCGCATGGCTCAACGGCAGCCTCGACACCACACGGCAGGACATCCGCCGCCACCTCGCCGAAGCCTACCGTTGGAACGGCGACCTCCTCACCGCCATCGCGTTCTATGACACCACCCGCCACACCGACGCTCTCGAGTACTCGCTCACTTTCACCTACGAGAAGAAGCAGGTGCAGAAGGCGGTGGACGCAAGGAACGGCAACTACTCGGTGTTCGTCTACGACGAAGACAAGGGGAAATACCTGCAGAAGATAGAGACCTACAACCTCGCCGACGACAGCCCCGTGGCGACACTCACCATAGGGCGGGCGGGCGAGAAAGACCCCCACTACACCCGCCTCGAATATAAATACTACCCGCAGGGCGGCGGCAAGATAGCCGCCGCAGCGGAAGGCTACACCCTCACCATCGACCTCGAGTGGGGCGGCGACGAGAACGTCACAGCCGCCACTTACACCTACACCGCCGACGACGGCAAGACCCTCGTACAACACCTCGCCTTCGCCTACGACGACAAAGTCAACCCCCTGCACCGCTGCGCACAGCAACTGCTTGCCCCGCGGGACACTCAGTACGGTCGTCGCCTACTCCACAAGTGGCAGGACATAACCTCCCTCTCAAAGCACAACGTCACCAAGGCGGTGTGCGACTTCACCGAAGAATACTACGCCATCTCGGGCGACCTCGCCACAAGGGACATCCACTACGAGTGGAACTACAACTACACCTACACCTCGGGCGACGTGCAGGCTCCCATGAGGGTGACAGGCACTTGGGTGGAGAACGAATACGCCGCCGACGGACGCCTCACCTACCAAGAGAAACACGAGCGCACAAGCGAGTACTTCTACCTCCCCGAGGAATGACGGGATGTTGATATGTTGATATGTTGATATGTTTAATGTTGATAGGTTGATAGGTTGATATGTTGATAAGTTGATATGTTGATATGTTTAATGTTGATAGGTTGATAGGTTGATAGGTTGATAGGTTGATAGGTTGATATGTTGATAGGTTGATAGGTTGATAAGTTGATAAGTTAAATGTTGATATGATTAAAAATACGATTTTTCAATTCTCAATTCTCGCCGTGGCGCTGCTGCTCGCAGGGTGCAGCAAGCAGGAAGGCGTCTACGAGCCCAAAAACAAGATAGCAGCCGTTTACACCTCCACTACCACCGAAGAATACTACAACGACGGCGAAGACCTCAGCCACCGCAACGAAGTGGCGGAATACAAGGCTGAGGCGTGGCAATGGGACGGGGAGCGCGTGAAGACCATAGCCTACTACGACGCCGACGGTTTCCTCTCCCGCACCCTCGCCTTCTCCTACGACGAAGACGACCGCCTGCTGAGAACCGAAGGGGTGGAAAGTCGCGACTACGCCATCTACACCTACACCGACAAACACCTCTCCGCCATCAACGGCTACACCGCCGACGGCACCTTGGCCTACACCATCGAGGTCACCCACGACGGCGACAAGATAACCAAGGTAACCACCACCTACCGCGACCTCACGAAGAAAGGAGCCCTCGCCGCCCTGCCCCAAGGCATGATACCCGCCGAGATGCGCAGCAAGAAAAGCAGCGACAGCACCGTCGAGACCGCCGAACTCGAATACAACGGCAAGAACGTGGACAACATACTGCGCACCGACAGCTACGGCGACCGCTACAAGACCTACTACTCCTACGACCGCAAAGACAACCCCCTCCGCGGCTTCTACGAGAGCCTCGGTCAGGACTTCACCGCCTGCTCCCGAAACAACGTCATACAAGCCCAAGACGCCTACGGACGCAAGATAGAATACACCTACACCTACAGCGGCAGGAAACCCACCCAATGCGTAGCCCGCGAGGAAAGCCGCAACGGCAACTACCGCCAAGTGACCACCACAACCACAAGGTGGGAGTATTTGTAGCTATTTAAGACTATACTTCTTAGAACTCCAACCGAAAGGCGTTCTTGCGCTTCATCGACTCATACATGCTTTCATTGAAACGGTAGAGGCGTCCCGCCCTGCCGCGGTGGATTGCCCGCTGAGCCGAATTGGCTTGACGCTCGTTGCCGACCTCCTCGAGGAGCCCCATCTGCAGCATCTTCTTGGTGAAGTTGCGGCGGTCGAACTTGACGCCCAAGATAGCCTCGTAGAGGCGCTGCAGCTCGGACATAGTAAACTCGTTGCCGAGCAGTCCGAAGCCGACGGGCTCGAAATGGATGTCCCTGCGGATACGCTGAAGAGCCTGACGCAGGATGTAGTCGTGGTCGAAGGCCAACTGCGGCACTTGGTCGATGGCGTACCAAGCGGCGTCGGCAGCGTCGTCGCCCGCCTTGACCTCGGTGCGCTTGGCGAGGGCGTAGAACGCCACCGACACCACACGCTCGCGCGGGTCACGATTGACGTCCGAGAAGACGCCCAACTGACGCAACATGTTTATCTCCAACCCCGTCTCCTCGCGCAACTCCCGTGCGGCACACTCCTCCACGGTCTCGTCCATACGCAGGAAACCGCCCGCAAAGGCAAGTTTCCCTTTGAAAGGCTCGGCACCGCGGGTGACGAGGAGCACCTTGAGTTCGTGACCGTCGAAGCCGAAGACCACACAGTCGGCGGCTATGGCGGCATGGGGGTATTTGTATGTGTATGTTTCTTCCATTTCTATCTTTTTTAAGTGAGCTAAGCAAGGTTGTGGAGCATGGCGTAGACCGCCAAACCTGCCACCGAGCGGATGCCCGTCTTGTGGGTGATGTTCTTGCGGTGGGTGTTGACGGTGTGGATGGAGATGCAGAGGCGGTCGGCAATCTCTTTGCTGCTGAGCCCTTGGGCTATGAGCACGAGCACTTGGGTTTCGCGGTCGCTGAGTTCGTAGTCCTCTTGCTCGGAAGCGTGGGTTCTGATGTCTTGCACTGCTTCGTCGACGATGGCGGCAATGCGGTTGCGCGCCTCGCGGATGTCTATGGTATGGGGGAAGAGCGAGAGCACCGACGGCTCCACATATTGGTATACCACGGCGACGAGAGCCATGGAGGGAGCCGCCTGCTGAACGGCGGCGAGGTGGAGTTTCTCGGGATGGGAGAGCAGCGTGGGGTTGAGCAGGAGCAGGTCGGGCTGCAGGGTTCGCACGCGCTCTTCAAGGATAGTAGCGTCGTGGAGGGGTGCGAGGAGCGAATAGTCACTCCTCTTGGAGAGCAGCGAGGAGAGCCCTTCGACGATAATCTCGGAGGGTTCCGCCACGAGGATGTCTATGCGTTTGGTCACGACTGCCTCCTTTCGAGATAAGCGATATAGGGGAGCATGACGTGGTCTTCGATGAGGGCGTGGCGCTCGAAGTCGGAGGAGAGTTGGAGGAGACCGAAGATAAGTTCGTTGAGTTCCTCGACGGGTGCGTCGGAGGGTATGTATTTGTAGAGAATCTGCAGGAGGTCGGAAATCTTCTCGCGGAGGTCGGTGTGGTTATGCGAGAAATGGCGTGAGAGCGACGGTTTGGCGCTGCCGCCCTTCTCGAGACTTTGGAGGTAGGGGAAAATCTTCTGTTCCTCGAGTGCGAAGTGGTCGGCGATGTCCTGTTTGTAGCCCTCGAAGAAACGGTCGAGCACGGCACCGCAGCGTTCGCCCGCCCTCTCGCCTACGGCAGCGAGGTGGCGCTGAAGGTGGGGAAGGCGCTCCTCGGTATAGTAGCGGTGGGAAGCCTGCAGGTAGGGCACCAACAGCCGCATGTCGAGGGAGGCGATGCCCTGCTCGTCGGGCAGAGGCTCGCCCGTGGTGTAGAGGTTGCAGACGAGGAGTACGAAATCGAGCGGCAGACCGTAGGTCTTGCAGACCTCGGCGACGGTCTTGTCGCCAAAGCCGAAGGAGATGCCGAGGCGCGGCATGAGCAACACCAAGGTGGGGTTGCAGGTTATCATGTCGGCAAGTCGTGTATGTGCGTTGAACATTTGTTTTTATGTTTTTAGTGGGTAATCAGTTGTCAGTGGTTAATATCAACTCTATATCAAAGCCATATCAAAGCCTACTTTTCTGTTCTCTATTTCCTAAGACTATTCCCTGTAGTAGACTCTTTTCACCCTCGGGCTGATGGCGGTGAGCATCTCGTAGGTTATGGTGTCGGCGGCTTGCGACATGGAGTGCAGGAGTTGGGCATCGCCGAAGATGACGACTTCGTCGCCTTCGCTGCAGGGGACATCGGTGACATCGACGAAGCACATGTCCATACAGATGCTGCCTATGATGGGAGCTTCCTTGCCGCCAATCTGCACCTTGCCACGACCGTAGCCGAGATGGCGGTGGAGACCGTCGGCATAGCCTATGGGAATGATGGCAATGCGTGACGGGCGTTCGGCGATCCATCGGCGGTTGTAGCCCACACTCTCGCCTTGGGCGATAGGTTTCAACTGCGAAATCTTGGTCTTCAGGCGGCTCACGAGGTGGATATGCGCCTGTACCTCGGGCTCGGGGCTGATGCCGTAGAGACCTATGCCGAGACGCACCATGTCCATCTGCGCCGCGGGGAAACGTGTGATGCCCGACGAGTTGAGGATATGGCAGAGGATGCCTTCGTTGCCGAGGATTGCCTTGAGGCGGTTGCTCCACGTGCGGAAGGTGTCAATCTGACTGTTGGTGAAGTCGTCCATGGCAGGGTCTTCGCTGCACGCCAAGTGGGAGAACAGCGACTTGACCCGCAGCACCCCTCCGAGGCTCTTGAGGGCTTTGCCGAGTTCCTCGATGTCGTCGCCGAGGAAGCCGAGGCGGTGCATTCCCGTGTCGAGTTCTATGTGCACAGGGTAGCGCTCGCCGCCGTAGCCGAGGGCCTGAACCGTCTCGGCAAACGACCGCAGCACGCGGAAACTGTAGATGTCGGGCTCCAAACGGTATTTCACCATGTCTACAAAACTTTCCTCTTCGGGATTCATCACCATTATAGGCAGCCTTATGCCGTTGCGGCGCAGTTCCACCCCTTCGTCGCTGTAGGCTACCGTGAGATAGTCCACATTGGCGAACTGCAGCGTGTTAGCCACCTCCACCATTCCTGCCCCGTAGCTGCTCGCCTTCACCATCGCCATAAGTTTGGTGCCCGCACTCAGCCGTGACCTGTAGTAGTTGAGGTTGCCAATCATAGCGTCGAGGTTCACCTCCATGATGGTCTCGTGGCTCTTGCGCTGAAGTATCTTGGCTATGTTCTCGAAACGGAACACACGGGCACCTTTCAGCAGTATCGTCTCGCTGTCGAAGTCGCTCATGTCGTAGCGCAGGAGGAACTCCTCGGTGGAGGCGAAGAACGAGGCTTTCATGCCGCCGAACAGTTCCTTGCACCTCATCAGGTCGGGACCGATGCCCACGAACTTGCTTATCCCTTTCTGCTGTATGAGCAACGCCACCTGTGCGTAGAGGTCGGTGACGGAGGTGCTCCCCTGCCGAAAGTCGCTCATGATGAGGGTCTTGTTATAATGCTGACGTTCGTGGCACACGAAGTCGAGGGCTATGGTCAGCGAGTTGAGGTCGAGGCTGTAACTGTCGTTCACGAGCAGGCAGTTGTTGATGCCCTCGTTCATCTCCAAGCGCATCTCCACAGGGGCGAGGGTCTCGCAACGGCGTGCCACCTCGGCGAGGTCGTAACCGAGATAGGTCATCAGGGTGATACAGTGCATAGCATTCTCCACCGAGGCATAGTCGCTGAACGGAATGGTCACCTCGGCTTCTGCCGCTTGGGTTTTCACGGAGAGGCGAGTCTGCATGTTGCCGTACTCTACCCCTTCGAGCACCACGTTGCAATCCGCTTCCCTGCCCCACGAGAAGAACGCCACCGACCGCATGCACTCCTGCTCGCACATCACGCTGTAGAGGTCGAGGTGGTCGGCGCAATAGATGAGCGCCTTGCAATGGGTGAAGAGTTGCAGTTTCTCGGCAATCTTCTGTTTGTGGGTGAGGAAGTTCTCCTCGTGAGCCTGCCCAACATTGGTGAACACCCCTATGGTCGGCTCTATCACGTTGCGCAGGTTCTCCATCTCGGCGGGCTTGCTGATGCCTGCCTCTATCACCGCTATGTCGTCGTCATCCTGTATCTGCCACACCGACAGGGGCACCCCTATCTGCGAGTTGTAACTCTTCGGCGACGACGCCACCTTGTGCTCCTCCGAAAGCAGCTGCACCATCCAATCCTTCACCACCGTCTTGCCGTTGCTGCCCGTGATGCCTATCACCTCCATGGCGAACTGCTCCCTGTGGTGCTTGGCAATCATCTGCAACGCCTTCACTACGTCTTTCACGTACCACATGTTGGCATCGCTGAGGCGGTCGAAGTTGTGGGTAGCCGACGACTCGGCAGGCAACACAAAGTTGCGCACTCCCTTGGAGTACAGTTCCTCGACATAGTTGCACCCGCTGTTGAACTTGGTGGGGATGGCGAAGAAGAGGGTTCCCTCGGCTGCCACAAGTCTGCGGCTGTCGGTGAGCAGTTTGTCGATTGCCGACGACGGCTCGCTCACCTTGCAAGTCGTCGCTTTCACTATCTTCTTTATTTCCCGTGCTGTGAGTGTTTTCATTTCCTTGTCTTAGTTTTTTATCAGGCAGAAACCTATCTGACAGTCGAGGCATCGGTGCCCCTTGCAATAGTTCTCGTAGAGTTGCAGCAGAGCCTGAGTGTCGGCTGCCGTCTTCGCTTTCAGCCCTGCCTCGTCCCACATGCCCACTATGCTGTTACGCTCGGCAGGCAGTTGCTGCAATATCGCCACCGCCGTGTCTTTCAGGTCTTGCCGCCCGTGTTGCACGCCGTATTCGAACAGCAGCGGCACCCACGCATTGATTATCAAACTCTCCGCCAACATCTTCCCTGCCCTCTTCCTGCTCGCCTTCGTGGGCTTGTCGAACATGTAGTGGTCAGCCCAATAGTCGGCGGCTTCCACATTGAAAAAGTCATAGAGACTCGACGCATCCTTGGTCGCCAACAGTTTCGAGAACAGCGAACTCGACTGCGCCACGAGCGCCGCAAACTCGCTTATCCTCACCGTGGGGAAACTGCTCGGGCGCAACCTGAAAAACTTCCACAGGTAACCCGAAATAGGCGTCAGCGAATAGCCTTTCCGCAGTGCCTGATATTCGGTCTGCAGCTGCCTCGGGTAGTCGTCGTCGAAATACTCTTCCAACAATCCCGCCTGCCCCATCAGCAGGGCTTCTATCTTCAGCGGGTTGTTCTTGTAGCGTGCAAGCAGGTTAAGCGGCGTAGCCTTGGCAAGCAACTCGAAGGGAAACGAGTTGGCTTTGCCGCCGAAATAGTGGGCGGTGAGCCAATAGCAGGTGGTCTCCCACCCTCCCTTCGAATCTTCAAGCATCTGCCGCACCATCTGCGACTTCTGTTCCAAACGCTCCACCGCCAAACGCTCTTTGTAGCAGTTCAGGCGGAAGTCGGGCACCCCCGACAACCTGTCGCCACAGGCTATCTTTATCTCCGCAGGGGGATTCATCAGGTGCTCGTAGTTGTTCCAAACCACCTCGGGAATAAACCTCCTCAGTTCAACCACAGGCGGCTCCTGCCCGTTCTCGGTGCGTATCTCGCAGTCGTGCTCGTACACCACATGCAGCACCACGTTGTTGTAGCCCTTGTCGTCGCTGTGGCGGTGATGGTTCCAATCCGAAGTCTTCTTGTGCACCTCCACATTGCCTGCCCATTGAACTCCACCAATTATCAGTCGGGCATTCTCGAAATCGGGACCTGCGTTGCTGTTACGCTCCCCTACCCTCTCCACTATCACCTCCTCGCCTGCCGTTGTCTCCAAACGGCTGTCGAGCAGGCGGTGTTGCCACACATATTGCAGGAATGCCTCGTTCATCGTCTCGGCACCCTATCAGTTGAACAAATCTTTCATCCTGTCGAAAAAGCCACGCTCCTGCTTCGTCGGGTTGGGTTGGAAGTTGGGCGACTTGTTCAGTTGCTCCAACAGCACCTTCTCCTCCTTTGTGAGGCTCTTCGGCACCCACACGTTCACACACACCATCATATCGCCTCTCCCGTAGCCTTGCAGCACAGGCAATCCCTTGCCTTTCAGCCTCAGCACCTTGCCGCTCGGCGTCCCCTGCTCCAATTTCACCTTCACCTTGCCGTTCAACGTGGGAATCTCCAACGAAGCCCCCATCGCCGCATCGGCAAAGGTCACAAAGGCGTTATAATACAAGTTCTGCTCCTGACGCTCGAACAACTCGTGAGGAGCCTCGTCAATCTGCACTATCAGGTCTCCCGCCACTCCTCCTCGCGGAGCCGCATTGCCCTTGCCGCTCATCGACAACTGCATGCCGTCGCTCACTCCTGCGGGTATCTTTATCGTTATCACCTCCTCGGTCTTCACTATTCCGTCGCCGTGACAGTCGGGACACTTGTCCTTTATAGTCCTACCCTCGCCGCCGCACTTCGGACACACCGACTGCGTCTGCATCTGCCCCAATATCGTCCTTCTCACCTCCGTCACCACTCCCGTGCCGTGGCAATGCTGACACGTCTCGAAACTGTTGTTCTTCGCTCCGCTGCCGCCGCAACTCTTGCACGCCACATACTTGTTCACCTTTATCTTCTTCTCCACTCCCTTGTCTATCTCCTCCAACGTCAGCTGCAACTTTATCCTCAGGTTCGTGCCCTTCATCACCCTCCTCTGCGGTCTTCCCCCGCCGAAACCCGAGAAACCGCCAAAGCCGCCTCCGCCGCCAAAGAAGTCTCCGAATATCGAGCCAAACTGCGAGAATATGTCGTCCATACTCATACCCTGTCCGCCTCCGAAGCCTCCCTGTCCCTCTACTCCCGCATGTCCAAATTGGTCATACCTCGCCTTCTTGTCGGGGTCGCTCAGCACACTGTATGCCTCGGCTGCCTCCTTGAACTTCTCCTCCGCCTCCTTGTCGTTCGGATTACGGTCAGGGTGGTACTTCATCGCCAACTTCCTGTACGCCTTCTTCAAATCCTCAGCCGACGCATTCTTGTCCACCCCCAAAACCTCATAGTAATCTCTCTTCTGTGCCATATCTGTTTTTTGTTTCCTTTCTTAGATTTAATACCCTTTCATAGCAAGACCAATATCGAACCTATACCGAACCTATACCGAAGTTGCATGCAACCTACAATTACTCAAAACTTAGAACATCCAACATATCAACATTCAACATATCAACCTATCAACACTTTATATCTCAAATCGCCACCACCACCTTCGCATGCCTCAGCACCTTACCGTTCAGCAGATAGCCCGTCTCCGTCACATCCACCACCGTATTCTTCGCCATCCCCTCCATCGCAGGTATCTGCGTCACCGCCTCGTGCAACTCAGGGTCAAACTCCTTCTCCTTGCACTCCATCTTCGTGATCCCCTTCTTCTCCAATAACGCTATAAACTTGTCATAAATCAACTTGAAACCCTCCTTGTCGTTAGACCTCTCCATCGCCCTCTCCATATCGTCAATCACAGGCAGTATCGCCTTCGCCATCTCCTTGCTCCCGCTCAGTTGCAGCTCCACCATCTGCGCCGACGTCCTGCGCCTATAGTTCTCATACTCGGCATATAGCCGCTTGTAGCGGTCGTCCAATTCCTGCAACTTCTCGCCCATCTCCTGCACCTTGTCCGCCTCTGCCACCTCCGTCGCCTCTTCTGCCACCTTCTCTGCCACTTCCTCCTCCCTCTCCTCTTGCTCCACCTCAGGCTGTTGCTCCTGCTTAACCTCTTGGTTCTGTCCGTCTTTTATCTTTTCTTCCATTGTCTTTCCTTGTTCTTTGTTTTTCTTCTTAAACATATTCATTTCATTTTTATTCATTACAATTTCCGTGCCAAACCCTAAAAGTCTGCCACGCTTCTGCCAAAGTCTGCCATTTCTGTCATACTACCACACAAAAATGTCCTGCCACTTCTGCGGTCGCCTGTCGCTGTGCCACGCAAAACCTTTCAGACGCTTCCACTCCTCAGGCAACATCCCGACAGGATAGGTCGCCATATCGGGATTCTCGAATGCCGCCACCCTCGTGGGCTTCCCGTCCCTGAAATAAACCCTCATATTTGTACTCACCCCCGCATTGACACCTATCAGCGACGTGCGGTTCCTCACCGTGTCCTCCTCCGTCAGGTAATAACACATCTGACTGTTTCCCAACACATCGGCCACATCAGCCTCTCCCTTCTTGAACTTCACCACAACCGTCTTTCCCTTCACTTGGTTAAACTTCTCCGCATCGATCTGCTGCACCAACATGGCCTCCTGCAACAACCTCGCCAACTTCATCCCCTCCTTCCCGTGGTATGCCACTATCGTATCAGCCGTGCTCTGCATGCTGTCATACCACAGCACAGGCTCCTTGAACATCACCACCATCGAGTCCTTCACCCAATAATTCACCGAGTCGCTCATCCCCTGCATCTCACCCCTGAACACCTTGACCCTGTTATAAGCCTTTATCAGTTCCGCATCGTTATTCTCCGTATTGAACACATATATCGTGTCCCCGTGCATATACAGCGTGTCCTCCTTCTTCTCCTTCTCAACCTGTATCACCAACGCCGAATCCGTCACCAACGACAGCCGCCTCTTCCTGTCCGTCTCACCATACATCCCCTTACACGTCACATCGTTCACCGTGTCCCATATCACCACATGCCCGAACGCACGCCCGTGCTCCGCCATGTCGTCGTAATACAGCGTGTCGCTCGTCAGCACCTTGCTCCCGTTCGTCACCCTGCTCCCCTTCACCGACCGCGAATAACGCGTGTCCGTATTGTACCACCCCCTTTCGCTGTATATCGTCGTCGAGTCGCTGTATATCCATGTCGGACTCACAAACCGCGACTCCTTTGTCTTCATATTATAAAATAAGGTGTCCGTCACCAACTTGGAACCGCTGTCCAACAGCACCACATCGTCATATATCTCGAAATCCTCCGTGTCCGAATGGTAATAACCCTGCCTGCTGTCCAACGTCCGCATCCCGTTCACCGTATGTCCCCACCAACGGTAAGTAGCCACACTCGTATTTCTGTCGTAAGTCAGCTGCGGCGACTTCAACACCGTCTTCCCGTCCACAAACACCACCGTGTCCGCCCATATATTCACTATCTTCGTCTGACCGTTGTAATACATGCTGTCACCCGTGATAGTCGTCGTGTCGTCAAGGATTATCTTTATATGCCTGTACGCCGTAAAGTCGTTCTTCTTCGTGTTCAGCAACGCCGAATCGGCAAACAGCCACATCCCCTCATGCTCCGCCTTTACCTTCTGATACAAAATCCACACATCGGCATCGCCCGCCTTACGCGAACCCATGCCCGCTTCGTAATTTATCACTTTCTGACCCATCGACACACCGCCCCCAAGCAGCACAGCTGCCAACAACACTATTATTTTCAAATACTTAGTAACCATTACTCAGCAATAATTCACTTTGCAAAAATACAAAAAAAATCCAACATATTCACTCTTCCCTAAAACATTTTTTATCACTTGCACAAAACGGCTATGTTCTTGATAGATGGTCTTGTAGTAGTCTATTGGTTTTGCTCCCCTATTGCTCCCGTACTGTTCCCCTTTTGGATACGGCTAAGTCAACAAGGGGTTTTATATAGGATTCATCCGTTGTTGGCTTTTATTAGACAACCAAAACAAAGGGAGCCGCCCGCTTGGGCAGCTCCCTCTCTATTGGTTAGTCCAGCTTAGGGGACTTCGGCGGTTAGTGGGTTACCACCACCTTCTGTTTCACCGTCACTCCGTTCTGCGTAGTGATGGAGAAGACGTAAGTTCCTTCAGCAAACTTGGAGACATCGACCATAGTCTTGTCGGCGTTCACACCCTTCTGCTCCTCAACCACACGACCTGCCACGTCATAGACCTTCACTGCGCTTATGCTCTCGCAGTCGATCTCGACGTTGGTAGCGGCCGGGTTGGGATAGATAGCGAAGTTGATTCCGCTGACATTGTCGATACCCTGACCGTCGATAACCACAAGTCTCAAGTTGACGACACTGTCGCAGCCGTTGGCGGCGGTGAAGGTCATCTGCTTGTTGAGAGTGCGACCTGCGTTGTTGCCTGTCTCGGCAGCGGTAACGTCGAATCCGTTAGCTGTGTAGGCCTCGCCTGCAACCACAGTGTCGGTGATGCTCGTCGAAACAGAGTTCTTGATAGTCAGGTGCAGAGTGATGACGTGAGCGCAACCAAACTGATTGGTAGTAGTATACGTTGCGTTGTCGGTGCTCTGAGTGTAAGTCTGACCGTTCCTATCCCACTGATACGAGTCGCAAGCCTCAGCCGTCTCAGTAGCCTCGGTCGAGTTGTGGATGGTCAGGTTGAGAGTCGTCACATCGTCGCAACCAGCTGCGTTGGTGCTTGTCCACTCGTAGCTGCCCGTCTCTGCATAGGTGTAACCGTGCCACTCGTAGGAGTCGCAAGCTTCTTCGCTGATAACGCTCGAGGTGCTGTGGTTAACCGTCAAGTTCAGGACAGTGGTAGCCAAACATCCGTTGGTACCCATCTGCTGATACTGATAGTTGCCGGTAGTGGTGTAAGTGGCACCGGTACCGTTAGTCCAAGTATAAGAATCGCAGACAGTCTCACTAACGGTTGTAGTGGTGCTGTTGTTGATTGTCAGGTTGAGAGTGGTGATCAGCGGGCAACCATTGGTGCCGGTCGAAGAGAACTGATACTCACCGCTTGTGGTGTAGGTTGCGCCTGAGCCATTGGTCCAAGTGTAGGTGTCACAAGCCGTAGCAGTAGATGTTGCATAGGTGGTGGTGTTGATGGTCAGATGCAGTGTAACAACACTGTCGCCGCCCATGGCGTTACCACCAGCTATGGTGTATTGGTAATCGCCCGAAGAGGTGTATGTACGGCCGTTCAGTTGCCACTGATAAGCGTCACAAGCCGTAGCCGAGACCTCACCGTAGGTAGCACCTGCAGCGGTTGTGTATACCGTCACGTTGTACGTTCCGGTGCAGCCGGTAGCAGTGTAAGTACCGGTAACGGTGTAAGTGGTCGTACCGGTCGGAGTAACCGTGAACGGGTTGTTGGTCGAAACCACGTTGCCGTTTGCAGACCAGCTATAGGTGTCGGCACCCGAAGCAGTCAATGTGGTGGACTGACCAGCTGTGATGTTGGTGTTTCCTGTTACAGTTACCACCGGCGAAGGATTGATAGTCAAGTGCAACCTTGCTATGCTGTCTCCGCCATTGACGTTCTGTCCGACAGGCTGAGTAAACGTACCGCTTGTCCTATATGTACCACCGCTGAGATCCCAAGTGTAGCTGCCGCATTCCGTTACGTATATTTCATTATATGTAGCCGAAGCCTGAGACACCTGAACCGTTACAGAACCTGTACCCTCGCAACCATTGGCATCAACACCAGTGACGGTATAGGTGGTCGTTGCGTTGAGAGCCGAAGTGGTGTACGGGTTGGAAGTAGATACGGTATTGCCACCAGTTGCCCAAGTGTAGGTAGTAGCACCCGAAGCGGTGAGCGTAGTGGTCTGACCGATGTAAATCGAGGTGTTACCCGATACAGTGATTTCCGGCAGCGGGTTGATGGTCAGGTTCAACACGTGAACATTGTTGCCCTCAGCATACTGATAGAAACCGCTGTTGGTATAGGTGTTGCCGTTCCAGATGTAGGAGCCGCAAGCAGTCCTTACCACAGTGTCAAAGACAGTGCTTGGAGCCGTAACAACCACCGTGACAGTGGTCGAATTGGAGCAGCCGTTAGCATCGGTACCCGACACGTTGTAAGTGGTGCTCGTAGCAGGAGCTGCAGTGTAAGTAGCGCTAGTGCTCTCCGTCGAGCCATTGAGAGTCCACACATAGGATGTAGCACCAGTGGCGGTAAGAGTGGTTGAATTTCCTGATGTAATAGTGGTAGTACCTTCTATCACGATAGTAGGATTCGGATTAATAGTCAGGTGGAGAGTGATGACGCTGTCGCCTCCGAGATAGTTGGTCGTATGAGCCTGAATCTCACCGGATGAGGAGTAGGTCATACCCGTACGCCACCAGGTGAACTGACCGCATTCTACAGCAGAAGTGTCACCATAGGTGGTAGGAGCCACATTAACGCTGATCATGTGCGAAGCCTCGCCGACGCAGCCGTGAGAGTCGGTACCCCTGACGGTGTAGGTGGTAGTGCTGTTGAGAGCCGGAGTGGTGTATGGGTTGGACGAGGATACGGTATTGCCACCGTTGATCCATGTGTAGGTGCTGGCACCCGAAGCAGTAAGAGTAGCCGTCTGACCAGTGTAAACACTTGCCGGACCAGTGATGGTCACATTAGGCAGTGCGTTGATGGTAAGATGCAGCGTAATGATACTGTCGCCACCGAGAGCGTTGCCGCCTTGGAGCGTGTAAGAATAGTTGCCCGAAGCGGAATATGTATCACCCGTGCGAGCCCAAGTGTATTCACCGCAAGCCGCAGCGTTGGTGTCGCCATAGGTAGCGGCGGCAGCCGTCACGGTAACGGTCACATCGGCCGAACCGGTGCAAGTGCCATTGTTGCCCTCAACGACATAGTTGGTCGTCTGAGTAAGGGCGGGAGTGGTGAACGGGTTAGAAGTCGAAACCGTTACGCCGTTCTGCTTCCATGTGTAGGTGTTGGCACCCGAAGCGGTGAGCGTGGTGGTCTGACCAGCCGAAATTTCGGTATTACCCGTCACCGAGATAACCGGAGCCGCAACAACGGTCAGATGTAACGTAGCAGTACTGTCACAACCAGCAGCATTGGTAAGACCGGTAACGTTGTAGTTGCCCGAGGTGCTGTAGTTGTTGCCGTTCCAAGTGTAAGTGCCGCAATTGGTAACAGTTTCCTCGCCACTTGTAGCCTGGTTGATGGTCAGCGTAAGAGTTACAATGCTGTCGCAGCCGTTAGCAGCAATCAGAGTGTCGCCATACACGCCGCTCTCGGTGTAGGTATTCAGCCCCCAAGTGAAGGAGCCGCAAGCCGACTCGGTAAGAGCAGTAGTAACCGGCGGACAGTTGATGGTAACCGTCACGCAAGCATTGTTATTAGAAGCGTCTTGATCTTGCCACTCATAGGTGGTGTTGGTCGGACGTATGCTGTAGCAGAGGTTAGCCACGTCACCGTGGTGATAACCAAGGGCGGTCAGTTCAGCCATTGTAGCAACTGTGTCGTGGAGGAGATAAGCATCGCCAGCCTCGAAGCCGAATCCCGGGAAGGCATGACCTTCACGGTCGTTATCGTCGATGGTGATGAAAATCTTGGTCGAGTCGGTATAGGTAGCTATGCCAAGGTTATAAAAGATATAGAGAGGATCCAAAACCTCGTTAGCACCAATGGTGAGAGCCGTGAGAGTGGTGGTTGTGTCATCCTCAAACGCCTCAACACCGAGGTCGATATGGGTGTGAGAGCCATTGTAGCAAATCAACGGGAAGATTGCAGCTGTGAATGTATAAACATCACCCCAGTTGTCCGTGAATGCTGCCCATTCATTGTCACTTGTCTGCTCCCATGCATAATTGTTAGGAGAATCGCCAATCACGTTAGAGAAGAATCCCATATAGGTACCACTTGACAATGACGAGAAGTCTGCACCGACGAAAACGCTACCCGTCACATCCAGAGGCTCATCAAGTTCCCATGTGTAGAAATTGCTGCCATTGAGGGTGCTCATAGGTACAGTCTTGGAGGCGAGGACCGTAGTCGGAGTACCGGTTGAACCATCCCAAATCTTGAACACTACCGAGCCACCGGTGCCAGAGTTGGTATAAAGGTATTCCACGGAAGTTATATTACCAGTGCCATATACCGGGATGTAGTTGGCCTTGGCTTTATCTCCGTAGTAGTTGTTTCCAAGATAGTAACCCGAGTCAACTGTGGAGTTACGGTCACAACCATATATATAGAAATGTATAGAGTCTTGCTCCCACACATCGGTGTCACCGTTCCAACCGAACTCAACATCGCTATAAAGTGCATATTCGCAACCCTCCTGGTGAGCCATTTGGTTAACAGTAACCGTAGAAGAGCCACCTTCGTAGGAAATGGTGATGGTGCAAGAACGCTCGTCGCCCATATTCTCAGCCTTCACGAACGAGACGGTTCCTGCATCAGAGCCTGATGTGGTAGATAGTGTAATCCACTCGCAGTCGGTGGATACTGTCCAATCGCAGTTGGCATTGATCGAGATATCTTCAACACCCATCAAAGGATCGGTATTGATGACAGTGGGAGTAGGAACAGCCCACGGCTCGTTAGATTCGCAGAAATGAGCAGCAACTGCTATATCATAATAATCTTCACTAAGATTGGCTCCTGTATATATAGTGGAACCGCCAGCATAAAACAAGATAGCGTTGTTATACTCCGCCTGCGTTGCCGCATTACCTGCAACATCAGCGAAAGCGCATCCTATTTCATTGTAATTTGTTCCATTGTACCTATACGTACCACTTTCAGATACGCCAGAGAAATCTATTACTACATAATAATTTCCACTTACTTCGACTGGAGTATTAAACTTTACTCCGAAGTTTTCTATATAGTAAAGATTACGTGTTGGACTAGTTGTTGTATAGTTTGTACCACTGCTTCTTAATGAAGCCATTGTATATGACTTTGTAGCCAACGCTGTTCCCGGTTTTCCAGAACCATTGTCATTATACAAACTTATGCTCACAGATCCCGTTGCCGTATTAGTTGTCCACGCATAAGCAAATGTAAGAGAATCAACTGTTCCGACACGGTCATTGGGGAACCGTTCGCCAAAAAGTATATTGCTATTATTACTACTTAACCTTTGCGTAGTAATATACATCATAAACAAGGAATCGTCAGTAAGGAATTGCTCATTCACATTTACGCAGAGGTCAGACTGGTCGTTTTGAACCACTGATATAGTGGTGGTCTGACGGTTGGAGCCTGTCCCCTGAGAGATTGTAAGAGTACCATTGATGGGAGCGCCTGTCTCGTTGGCACCTGCTGTTATGGTTATCGTTGTGGTTGCGCCACTACCCGAACCCGAAGTCGGGGTAACCGAGAACTGGTTACCTGGGTTGGGAGTCAACGAAGCAGTCCAGTTGGTCGTGATGTTAGTAGCCGCCGTAATTTCAACAGTCTTAGAACCGCCGCCGCTGGGGATTGTAATAGAAGAAGGATTAGCACGGAGGTTGGCCGCCAACGATTTTGCGCAGTTTACTGCAGCCTGAGCGTTGATATAGCCGTTGCCATCGATAGCGTTACTACCGCTGGCGAGCGCGGTAGCAGTGGTTTGCAGGCAATTCTTTACCTGAGCGGGAGTCATGGCGGGGTAAGCCGAGAGCATAAGACCGCAAAGACCAGCCACAGTGGGGCAAGCCATAGAAGTACCCTGCATGCCGTCGTAATACTGACCGGAAAGGCCAGACATACCCATGATACGGTTGTACTGGTTGACGCAATATGTAGTGGAGAGGATATTGTTGGTCATACCATTATTGTAGAATCCGCCAGGAGCTGCAATATCGGCACGGCCGCTACCATATTCCGAGAAGTAGGAGAGTTTTCCACTCTTGTCAACCGAAGCGACGCTTATAACGCTGCTGTAACCAGCAGGATAGTTGATGGCATTGTTCCCATCGCCGTCGTTACCAGCAGCAGCCACGAGAACTACACCGTTGTTGTAGTAGGTTTGATAGGCACGCTGTTCTGAGGTGGAGGAACTTGTACCGCCGTAGGACATACTTACAACGTTGGCGCCATTGTTGACAGCCCAAGCCACACCATTGGAGCAGTAGTAGAGCTGATCGTTGTTGTTAGCTGCACGCACGCCCATAAGGGTAAGGCCCGAGCCGGTGGTTCCATCACCACCGCCGATGGAGGAGATACCGACACTATTGTTGTTCTTAGCCGCCACCATACCGGCACAGTGAGTACCGTGCGACCAGTCGTAGGAGGGGCAGTTGTTGTTGTAGAAGTTGTTGTAAGAACAAGTGGTGGTCTGGCTAACCGATGTTGGAGGTGCAGAACTTCCTACCGAAGCCGTACCCGTTGCGAAGGAGCACATGTTTGACGACGAGATGTTGAGGTCAGGATGTGCGCCCCAGACAGCACCGTCAACTACGGCGACCTTGATGCTGGAGCTTGCTACTTGAGCGGCCCAAGCGCCTTCGGCGTTAATCATAGTGAGGTTCCACTGATAAGGACCTGCACTGCCCCACGAACCAGAGGAATAGGGGTCGTTGTAGAGGAGCTTAGGCAGTGGCACGCGCTCGGCGTACTCAACCTCGGGAAGAGCTTCGAGTTCGGCGATGAACTCGTCGATCTTCTGATACTGACTGAATTCGAGACGGATGATACGCTCCAATCCACGGTCGTTGAAGGCATAGAGCGGACGGGTGATAAGAGTCACACCGTAGCGATTAAACAGCGCGGAGTACTGTTTCATCTCCGAGGGGTTAATGCTCGTGTTTTCATTGACCACAAATTGGAAGTCGTAGCTGTCCACGAACTTGAAGTACAGATGCCCATCAATGTAGTTGGGATCCAGCGTTTGTGCCCTAAGCCCCAAGAAGGCGAAGCAAAGGACAACAGCAAGTAAGAACTTCTTCATAATTTGTGTTTTTGGATTAATAAAAATATTGTTTACTATAATTTTCTATAAGATGTTAAAATTGCGTTTCTTTACTTTTACCCTAAAAATATAATTTACAATAACATACAGCGATATTTCGATATAAAAAACATTACGAATACAATAGGCAAAGGTAGGAAGATTTTTTGATATAAACAAACTTTTGTTGAAAAAAGTTTTCAACAGCCTGTCAATTACCTCAAAATTAGAGTTATAGCAAACTACTCCTGCTGAAGAATCCGAAGATTGGTTTCGGCATCGGTGTAAGTGGGATCAACCTCGAGGCAACGGCGGAACCATTCGGCGGCTTTCTTGTCGTCGGCCATGTAATAGTAAGCCACGCCGATATTGTAATAGGCGTCGGCCCGCTTGGGGTTAATCTTGATCACATCGTTGTAGGCGGCGATGGCGTCGGTGTAACGGGCAAGCTGGAGATAAGTGTTGCCGAGTCCGATGTGAGGTTCGATATACTTCGGGGAAGCCTCGGCCGCTTTCTTGAAATAAGAAATCGCCTCCTCGTAGTCACGGTTTTCGTATTTGATATAAGCTATGGCGTTGAGGGCCGTAGCATGTTTTGGATTGAGTTTTATGGCCTTCTGGTAGTAGTTGACGGCGTCGTCCTTCTTGCCGAGGCGATAATAGACAATGCCGAGAGAGTAATAAGACTGGACATGAGACTCGTCGATGAGAGTGGCGCGCTTGAACCATACGGCGGCGGAGTCGTATTTGTGGAGCTCGTAGTAGGCGAGACCCGCGTTGTAATAGGCATCGACATACTTGGGAGCCACGTTGGTTGACTGCTTGAAACTCTTGATAGCCGCCGGATAGTCGCCCGTCTTGGCCTGGGTCATGCCCATATCGTTGTAGATGGTGATGAGTTTAGGGTTGACGGCGAGAGCCTTCTTGAAATAGGCGATGGCGTCGTCGGGGAGGTCCGAGCGGTCGTAGGCGAGGCCGAGAGCATAGTAGGCAGTGCCGTAGTCGGGATTGAGCTGGACGGCACGTTTGAGATACTTGATGCCTTGAGAATACTGACCCTGGTTGCAGTAGAGGTTTCCGAGGTCGGCATAGGCGACCGCCGAAGTAGAGTCGAGCTCGATGGCCTGGAGATAAGCCTTGCGGGCATCTTCGATGCGTTTGACGCTGCTGTAGGCAAGACCGAGGTTGACGTAGGCGCCCGCCATCTTAGGATTCAGAGCCAAAGCCTTTTGGCACCAAGAAATGGCCTCGTTGTAGAGCTGCTTGCGATTGGCGATGACAGCGAGCGAGTTGTAGGCTTCGGCATAGTTGGAATCGATAGCGATGGTGGCGAGATAAGCCTCCTTGGCCTCGTCGTAGAGACCGAGGTAATAGGAGACGACGCCGAGTTCATACTGACAGTTGCGGTTGTCAGGGTAGAGTTTGACCGCCACGCGCATAGTGGCAGCGGCCTGCTCCATCTTGCCCTCCTTGAGATATTGCTGATAGTCGGCGAGGTATTGCGACGCCGTTTTCTTCTGGGCCATGACGCCCGAAGGGAGCAGGAGCAAGAGAAAAACGAAAGCCAGAAACCTCACCGCGGCGGGCGATGGGGTTTCGGGCTTCAGTATGGATTTCAGTGAATTCACTGGGCGAGAACCTGTTTGAGAGTTTCCTCGATCTTGTTGCCACGGAGGTCGCGAGCGACGATGGTGCCGTTGGCGTCGAGGACCATGATCTGAGGAATGGAGGCGATGCCGTAGGCTTCGGTGCTCTCGGTGCCTTCGGTCACAAGGACGTTATAAGGAATATTGAGATCGGTAACAGCCTTGTTCACTGCGCCCGGCTCACGCTCCCAGACATCGACGCCGATGAAGACGACGTCTTTTCCGTATTTATTGTAGAGAGGTATGAGCGTTTCGGTTATCTCCTGACGGCAGGGCTGGCACCAGGAAGCCCAGAAATCGACGACGGCGACCTTGCCGTTAACGAGAGCGGCGAGAGAGGAAGCCTCGGAAGAGGAGAGGAGAATTCCGGGAATATCGAGGAAATGCTTGCCAGCCTTGGTCTGCTCGTTGTTCTGCTTCTCCTTGTAAGCTTTGGCGAGGGGCTCGAAGGAGGAGATGACCGGGTCGGCGTTCTTCATGATGTTGTCGAGTTCTTCGAAAGAGAGAGCCTGAGCCGACATGGCGAGGAGGACAGCGCCCGAGAGGTCGTGAGAGTGCCGCTCGTAGAAGGCGAGAGCCTGCTTGGAGAGGTAGGCGTAGGCGAGCTGCTGGAGGCTGTCGATTTTCTGCATGACAGCTTCCTGCTCCGCCTCGGAGGGCTCTTCGGTGAAGGAGTAGAGGCTGTAGATAAGAGTCTGATACTCATCGGTGTATTTTTCCATCTGCGGGTCGGACATGACGGTGTGGAAGTCGTCGTTGGTGGGAGTACCGGTGACGGACACGCTGTCGAAATCGACGACGATGTTACCCGGCTCGAGGAAGATGGGGATGTCAACACCTTCGAGGAAGACAACCTGGAGAGAGTCGGTCTTGCCCTTGAAGACGAGCTTGCAGTCTGTCACGACGGCCGAATCCATCGGGTTTTCCATATCGAGATGGGAGAAGAGATGGAAAGTCTGTCCGTTGATTTCATCGGCATACTCTTCCGGGAATTGAGCCGTGATGGTGTAGGACTTGTTCTTGCACGCGGTGAAAAGCAGTGCTGCCAAAAGGAATGGCAAAATAATGTAACTGTGTGAAAATAAACGTTTCATATAGATAATAATGATTAAATTTTCCACTGCAAAGATACGAAGAAAAAAGAGACTGACAAAATTTATTTTTTGACAGGTCAAGAGAAAAATTGTTGATAAGTTTTTTGACGATTTTAGGTCAAGGGTAAGTTCGAGGCATATAGGAGGCATATTCGAGAAAAATCTGTTCCTTACCTGCTCCATATTTGATTCGTATTTCATTCGTATTTGATTCGTGTTTCATTCGTGTTTTAACCATGTTTTGGGCAAATTAGAATAATAATTAGTAATCAGCGAGTTAGGAATTGTTGAAAAATTTATTTGTATATTATTATATATAATTCATTTTTTATTTGTATATTTGCAATTTCATATTCAAGCAGATAATCTGCATAAAGAATTAATAATAAAGGAATAAACAAAAAAAGTATAATAATATGTTTACAGACGTTTCAAAATTTGTTGGCGAGGGATTGACATACGACGATGTGTTGTTGCTGCCCTCATATTCAGAGATACTGCCCCGCGAGGTGACGGTAGGGACCAGGTTTTCGCGCAACATACGGTTGAACATGCCGTTGGTGAGCGCTGCAATGGACACAGTGACTGAAGCCGAGATGGCCATAGGAATGGCGCAGGAGGGAGGAATCGGCGTGCTGCACAAGAATATGAGCATAGAGAGGCAGGCCAACGAGGTGCAGAAGGTGAAAAGGAGCGAGAACGGGATGATCGTTGACCCGGTGACGCTGAGCAAAGAGGCGCTGGTGAAAGACGCGCTGGAGCTGATGCACGAATATGGCATCGGCGGCATTCCCATCGTAGATGAGAACAAAGTGCTGATAGGAATGGTGACGAACAGGGATTTGAGATTCGAGAGGAACATGAGCCGACCGCTGAGCGAGATAATGATCACGAAACTGATAACGACGCACGAGGGCACGACATTCGAGGAGGCGACGGACATACTGCAGCAGCACAAGATAGAGAAGTTGCCGGTGGTGAACGAGAAGGGACAGTTTATCGGCCTTATAACCTATAGAGATATCATAAAGACCAAAGAGAGACCGAACGCCTGCAAAGACGACAAGGGAAGGCTGAGAGTGGCAGCGGGAGTGGGAATCACGGCAGACATGATGGACAGGGTTGACGCGCTGGTGAAGGCAGGGGCCGACGCCATAGTGATAGACACGGCCCACGGCCATTCGATAAGGGTGGTAGAGGCGCTGAAGAAGGTGAAAGAGAAATACAAGGGCATAGATGTGGTGGTTGGCAACATAGCCACCGGCGAGGCTGCGCTGATGCTTGCCGAGGCAGGGGCCGACGCGGTGAAAGTGGGCATAGGCCCCGGAAGTATCTGCTCGACGAGAATCATCGCCGGCATAGGAGTGCCGCAGCTTACGGCCGTGACCGAAGTGGCCGGAGCGCTGAAGCAGGGCGGCTACGACATCCCGCTGATTGCCGACGGCGGCATAAGGTACAGCGGCGACATAGTGAAAGCCCTTGCCGGAGGAGCAAGCTCGGTAATGATAGGGTCGCTGGTGGCCGGCGTTGACGAGGCACCGGGAGAGACCATCATCTTCGAAGGCAGGAAGTTCAAGTCGTACAGAGGAATGGGAAGCCTGGAAGCCATGCAGAGCGGCTCGAAAGACAGGTACTTCCAAGACAAGGAGACCGACGTGAAGAAGCTGGTTCCCGAAGGAGTGGTGGGACGCGTGCCCTACAAAGGAACGCTGAACGAGGTGCTGTACCAGCTGGTCGGCGGACTGAAGGCCGGAATGGGTTATACTGGCTCGAAAGACATACCGACGCTGCAGCAGGCCAAGTTCATACGCATCACGGCAGCCGGCCGCACCGAGAGCCATCCGCACGACATAGCCATCACGAGAGAGGCACCCAACTATTCGAGATAAAACACCCGAAAACGACTCAGAGAAGAGATGAAAAAACTTTTGACAATGATAGCCGCGGCAGTGATAGGGCTGACCGCCATGGCGCAGGGGAGCGACCCTGTGATATTCGAGATTGGGAACGAGAAGATACACCAATCAGAATTCCTGAAAGAGTTTCTGGCGTCGATAGGCAAAGACCCGTCGGCCCCCAAGACCGCCTGCACCTACGAGAAGAGACAAGCGCTGGAGGAATATGTGCAGTTGTTCGTCAACTTCCGCACCAAGCTTGCCGACGCCTACGCCGAAGGCTATGACACCATGGCTACGCTGAGACGCGAACTGATGCAGTACCGCAAAGACCTGGCGGCCCCCTACCTGATGGACTCCGCCACGATGAACGCCATACTGCACGAGGCCTACGAGAGAGACCACTATGTGGTGAGGGCGCAGCACATACTGGTGCGCTGCAACCAGAACGCCCCGGCGATTGACACGATGAAAGCCTACAAGAGGGCGATGGCGGCATACAACAGGGTGATGGCCGGCGAGGACTTCGGCAAAGTGGCATGGGAAGAAGAGGAATATTCCAAGAACGGCGGCACGGTAATAGACCCCTTGGCGAAGCCTAACCCCTACGCCGGCGAGCTGGGATACTTCTCCGTGTTCGACATGATATACCCGTTCGAGAATGCCGTATATAGCATGAATGTGGGAGAAATCTCGAAACCCGTACGCACACGTTTCGGCTACCATATCATAAAACTCATGGACCGCCAGCCCCTGCACGGAGAGACCCAGATACAGCACATCTGGATCAGAGGCGACGTGGACAGCGTGGGAGCCAAGAGAAGGATAATGGAAGCCTACGAGCGCCTGAAAGGAGGCGAGAGTTTCGAGTCGATGGTGAAGAACTACAGCGACGACCGCACCACCCTTGCCGACGACGGAAGACTGCCGGCACTGGCGGCAAACCGCTTGCCACTGGAATATATGGAGAAGATATCGTCGGGCATGAAAGAGGGAGAATACAGCGAGCCGTTCAAGACACGCTACGGCTGGCATATAGTGAGACTGCTGTCGAAGACGAAGATAGCTCCGTTCGAGGACATGGTGCCGATATACAAGCAGAAACTCACCCGCGACCAACGCAACAACAACCCCAAGAACAAGTTCATCGAAGAGGCCAAGAAAAAATACGGCGTGGTGGATTACACCCAGCAATATGTGCTGAACAAGAAAGGGAAGCCCACGAAAGAGAAGAAAGCCTCGACGGCACAGGTGAGAGCCCAAGTGAACGACTCCATATTCGCCAAACGCTGGGAATATAAAGACAGCCTCATCACCGACAACCGTCCGCTGTTCGCCATAGACGGCAAGGAGTACAACCAGCACGACTTTGCCCAGTATCTGAAGAACAACCAGTCGATAGAGGTGAAGAGAGACTACGACGAGTATATCGAGACGCGCTACAACGAGTACATCAACAGCCTGGTGATGCAGCACGCCGACAACCAGCTCGAGAAAGAGAACAAGGAGTTTGCCGAGCTCATAAAAGAATACCGCAACGGACTTATGATTTTCGCCTACAACGACGACCATATCTGGACCAAAGCCATCGTGGACAGCGCCGGGTTCGAAGCTTTCTACAACGAAGAAAGCAAGAAGAAAGACATCAACAATCCCGACGACTCGAACTATTTCTGGGACACTCGCGCGCGTACATTGATATTTAATATCACCGACAGCGTGGCCTTGCCGAGCGCACAAGCCGTGAAACTCATAAAGAAAAACATAGGCAAAGGGCTGTCGCACAACAATATCAACGCCATCCTGGAAAAGAAGGGAGCCAAGAAAGGACTGGGCAAGGTGACCAGCGAGGTCGGGCTCTACGAGATGGGACGCCAGACGGTGCTGCAACGCAACGAGTGGAGAGTCGGGACCTACGTCCACAGCAAAGACAAAGGCTACCAGGTAATAGTGGTCCAGAGCGTCATAGACCCGCAGCTCAAGTCCCGTCAGGAGGCACGCGGATACTATATGACCGACTACCAGAACCAGCTGGAGGAGCAACTGATAAAAGACCTGCGGAAGAAATACAACGTGAAGATACACCAAGATGTTGTTGACGAAACCACATATTAAGAAGCTGGCCATAGCGGCGTTGGCCGTTATCATGCTTCCGATGGCAGAGAGCTGCCATTCGGACGATGACGACGTGGTGGTTGCCGAAGCCTACGGACACCTGCTCTACAGTTCCGACCTGCAGGAGCTCACCAAGAACATGTCGCCCGAAGACAGTGCCACAGCCGCCGACAACTACATCAACCAATGGATACAGCAGACCGTGGTGCTGGAGCAGGCCAACAGCAGCATCAAGAAGTCGTTCGAGAAAGAGCTGGAAGCCTACCGCAACAGCCTGCTCATCTACGAATACGAGCAGCAGGTGATAAAAGAGAGGCTGGACACGACCGTGTCGGAGAAAGAGCTGTCGGAATACTACTTCGCCAACGAAGAAAACTTCACGTTGCAGACCAGCATCGTGAAATGCATGTATGTGAAGTTCCCCAAAGACGCCCAGGTGATAAGCGGAGTGAAGAAACTTATGGAGAAGCGCAAGCTGAGCGACGAAGAGATGGACGCCATACAGAAAGACGCGGCAATATACGCCATGGACTACAACTTCGATGTCGATACGTGGATGCCTTTCTACAAACTGCAGACACAGGTACCCATCACCACGTACAACGAAGAACTCTTCCTGAAAAACAACTCCACCATAGAGATTAGCGACAGTTCCTCGACCTGGCTTGTAAAATTCCTGGAATACAGGCTTGCCAAAGAGGTGTCGCCCCTCTCGTTCGAAAGAGAGCACATAAAAAGCATCATACTCAACAGCCGGAGAATCGACATCATCAAAGAGATGCAGATGGAGCTGCTGCGCGATGCCGAGAAAGAGAACATGATAAAGAAATACAAGATACGCCAAATATGAAATATGCAAGACATATACTAACCCTCTTGTGCCTACTTGGCATGGTGACGGCGGCAGAGAGCCAGAACGGCTACGAAGTCGACGGAGTGGTGGCAGTAGTCGGTAAGAACATCATAAAGAAGTCCGACATAGAAAACAGTTTTCTGCAGATACGCATAAAGCAGGGCAGCGAGAACGGCTACGAAAACCGTTGCCGCATATTGGAGAACATGCTGCTCACCAAGCTCCTTTTGCACAAAGGAGAGGTGGACAGCATAAAGGTGACAAATGAAGACGTAGAAGCGGAAGTCCAATACTACCTGAAAAACTACGTACGCCAATACGGCAGCCGCGAAGCACTGAGAGAGGCAACCGGCTACACCTACGACGAGATGCACGACATCTTTGTGGACCAGCTGCGCAACCGCCAGATAAGCCAGAGGGTGGAATACAACCTGACCCAACATGTGACCGTCACCCCACGCGAAGTGGCCCAGTTCTACGAGAAAGTGAAAGACAGCCTGCCCACCATTCCCGAGAGCTATGAAATCTCGGAAATCACGATAAGCCCCTCCGTGTCGGAAGAGGAACGCGACCGAGTGAGGACCGAGCTGGCTCGTCTGAGGGAGCGAGTACTCAACGGAGAGAAATTCTCGATGCTCGCCACGCTCTATTCACAAGACCCCGGTTCGGCCAACAAAGGCGGCGAGGTGGGATTCTTCACCCGCGGCGACATGGTAGGCGAATTCGAGGCGGCAGCCTTTGCGCTGAAGCCCGGCGAAGTGTCACCCATCATAGAGACCAACTTCGGATTTCACATTCTGCAACTCATCGAGCGTAGGGGCAACAGCGTCAACGTGCGCCACATACTTATGATTCCCAAAGTGTCGTCCGATGACCTTCTGCGAGCCCGTATGAAACTCGACAGCATAGCACAGGAAATCAGGCTGGGCAAGACAGACTTTGCCGCCGCCGCACGGCAATACAGCGACGGTAACAGCAAAGAACAGGGAGGAGTGGTGACCCATCCCACTACCGGAAACAACCGTTTCCTGCTCGAAGAGCTGAAAGAGCTCTACCCCGGCATCGGTTTCGCCGCCATGGAGAGCGGCGACGTGACCAACGCCACTGCGATGAAGACCTCCGACCAACGCGACGCCTACCGCATAGTACGCATCGACCGCAAACTCCCGCCCCATCAGGCGAACCTCACCGACGACTACGACCGGCTGAGCAATGCGGCCCTGCAAGAGGCCAAAGACAAGAAACTCCTGGAATGGTCGGCCAAGATGATCAAGACCACATATATACGCCTCAGCGACGAATATAAAGACTGCGACTTCAAACTCAACTGGAACAAAAGACAATAATGGAACAGCATAGCGACAAAGAGACCCTCGACCTATTGGTAGAACGCTACCGCCGGCTCACTGCCGAGATGGGCAAAGTAATTGTTGGACAACAGGAAGCGGTGGAGAGCCTGCTCACCGCCGTGTTCTCCGACGGCCACTGCCTGCTGGTTGGCGTTCCCGGACTGGCGAAGACCCTTATGGTAAACACCCTGGCGAAGACCCTCGGACTCACCTTCAACCGCATACAGTTCACCCCCGACCTTATGCCGTCCGACATCACCGGCAGCGAAATCCTCGACCAAAACCGCGAGTTCCGTTTCATGCGCGGCCCCGTGTTTGCCAACATAGTGCTCGCCGACGAGATCAACCGTACGCCGCCGAAGACCCAAGCCGCACTGCTCGAAGCGATGCAGGAGCATTCGGTCACCGTGGCCGGCAAGTGCTACAGGCTTACGCCGCCCTTCTTTGTCCTCGCCACACAAAACCCCATAGAGCAGGAGGGAACCTATCCCCTACCCGAAGCCCAGTTGGACCGTTTTATGTTCAACGTAAGGCTCGACTACCCCAGTTTTGACGAAGAGGTGAGGATAGTAAAAGAGACCACCGTCGCTCGCAGCGAGAAACCCGAGGAGGTGCTCAACGCCGAAGAGATAGTGGACTGCCAGAAAGCCATACGCCGGATGCCCGTGGTCGACAACGTGTGCGAATATGCGGTGCGACTGGTAGCAGCCACACGCCGAGAAGACGGGAACGAATATGCCAAGAAATATATATCCTGGGGAGCCGGTCCCCGTGCCTCGCAGTACCTCATCATCGGAGCACGCACCCACGCGGCACTCCACGGCAAGTACTCCCCCGACATCGAAGACGTGCAGGCTGTGGCCCACGAAGTGTTGCGGCACCGCATAGTCCGCAACTACTACGCCGAAGCCGAAGGCATATCCACCGACAATATCATAGACCACCTCATAAACCGATAACTCGCCTATGAAACGATTTGCTCTGACACTCCTGGCATTGGCCACCCTGATGGCATCTCAAGCCCAGACCGGCTTGTATGTGGCAAGTGCCAAGCCCGTGAAAGATATGAAGAAGGTGCTCGACGCCTATCCCGAGACTTTTTATCTGCTCGTGGAGTTCGACAAAGACACCACCCTCAAACTCTCCGACCTGGACCTGCTCGACTCGGTTTACCGCTACGCGTTCATCAACCGCGAGAATCCCAACTTCTACACCATGACAGTGGAAGGTTATGCCACAGGCGACGAATCCATTATGGAGAAGCAGGCCAACGCTGTATACAATTATTTCTGCCATCGGAGTTACTCCCCCTTTCCTGTTCGAATCAGTTACAACCCCATCCATTGTTCGTGCCACGGCGACACCGTCGAGACCCTCCGCTACGAGGTGCCTTCTACGGTGAGCGTCTTCCGCTGCTCCGAACTTCCCGAGAGCCGCCTGTTGCTCAACAAGACCATCTCACTCAAAGGAGCGGTGCTCGTCACCTTCCACAACAACCCGCCCGAGGTGATAGGGACCGGCAACGGATGCTACCTCCCCGCCTCCGACACCACCATACGCAGCTACTACGCCTCCCTCGCCATGCCCAAGGGAGCCGTCTATTCGGTCACAGGCACTAAAGACACCTGCCCCGACCCTCTCGAGATAAGAATCGAGGAACATCTTGACTACAAAGAACTCGTGGAACGCTATTTCCTCATCCCTCACCGCAAATATATCCTGCTGCAACTGGGCTACATAGTCCTCCACAGCAACTTCAACCGCGCCGTCGGCGAATGTGCCGCACCTCTCCCCGACTCCATAATGGTACGGTTCCCCATCACCGCCGACCAGTGGGCCGGCAAGATACGCATCTTCGGCAAGAAACTCAACAACAAAGGAGTTCCCGAATATAAAGCCCTCACCACCAAGAAACTCAAGTCCAAAGACAAGGTCAACATCACCATCCAAGCCGGCATCAACGCGGCGATGCTCGACACCATATACCTCGGCAAACGCATACAGCCCGACGAGATAAGCACCTATTTCTACCCCGCCATCAGCGAGGTGGAAGAAGGCTCGTTCGCTTTCGGCGGACGACACTACAAAGCCTTCAAGGTCGACAAGCACGGCACCTACCAGATAAAGCCCGCCCTGCGGGCGCTCCTCCGCATCATAGAGGCCGACGACGAGGAAGAGGTGGACCAGCCCGCCCCCGCACCGCGCAAACCCAAGAAAGGCGAGGACGAATCCTTAGATTGACACTTTTATCATAATTACAGAAACCCCAAAAGTCAATAATAATCATGCCTTACCTGCAAACCGATGTAACAAAAGTTACAACACGAGTGCTGCAAAATATGAAACTCCACGGCGAGAAGATTGCTATGCTTACCGCCTATGACTACTCGATGGCACGCCTCCTCGACGACGCCAAAATCGATGTGGTACTGGTAGGAGACTCCGCCGCCAACGTGATGGAAGGCTACCAGACCACCCTGCCCATCACCCTCGAAGAGATGATCGTCTATGGAGCCTCAGTGGCACGCGCCATCAAGCGCGCCCTCGTGGTCGTCGACATGCCTTTCGGCACCTACCAGGGCAACTCCAAGCTGGCTCTCGCCTCGGCCATTCGCATCATGAAAGAGACCGGAGCCGACGCCGTGAAACTCGAAGGAGGCGAAGAGGTGCTCGAGAGCATCCAGCGAATACTCTCGGCAGGAATACCGGTCATGGGACATCTGGGGCTGACGCCTCAGAGCATCAACAAGTTCGGCACCTACGCCGTACGCGCCACCGACCAGGAGGAAGCCGACCGCCTGAAAAAAGACGCGCTCATACTGCAAGAGGCCGGATGCTTCGCCCTCGTGCTGGAAAAGATACCGGCAGCCCTCGCCGCCGAAGTCAGCAACACACTGAAAATTCCGACCATCGGCATCGGTGCCGGCAGCGCAGTGGACGGGCAGGTGCTGGTATTGCAGGACATGCTCGGCATAACACAACAGTTTACCCCACGCTACCTGCGCACCTACGGCTCTTTCGGCGCCGACATCTCCAACGCCATACGCCAATACATCACCGACGTGAAAGCCGTCAACTTCCCCAACGAGAAAGAACAATACTAAGCTGTTTTTTCCTTTCTCAGGGACGTGCATCAGGTGGTGGTTGATATATGGTTGAGCCATGGTTGAGATATGTTTCCTATTACTTGATCTGAGAAGTCTATATCCATTCTAATATTTTGTTTTCATTACAATAAATGTCAGTCAGATATACAAAATACATTGTTATGGTGCTTGCGGCGATGGTGCTGCAAGGATGTTCGGGCCACTCGGGCGACGGCAAGACGGGCGACAGGGTGGTGAAGGTGTCGGTGATAGAGCTGGCCGACGAGAACTTCGTGGCAGGCACACGGGACTATGTGGGCACCATCGAAGAGGGTTCATCGGTAGATCTGGGCTTCGCCGCCGCCGGCAGTCTGACAAAGCTTGCCGTGAAAGAGGGTCAGAAAGTCAAGAAAGGGCAGCTTTTGGCTACGATCGACAACAGCACAGCCCAGAACTCCTACACGGCAGCCCAAGCCACGCTGAAGCAGGCCGAAGACGCCTACAGCCGAGCCAAGCAGGTGTACGAGAAAGGGAGCTTGCCCGAGGTGAAATGGGTGGAGATGCAGACCAAGCTGGACCAGGCGCGCTCGGTTGCCGCAGTGGCGGGGAAGAGCGTGAAAGACTGTGCCTTGTATGCCCCACGCAGCGGAGTGGTGGCGAAGAGGATGGCAGAGGTGGGTGCCATGGTGTCGCCGCTGCAGCCGGTGGTGAGGATTGTGGACATGAGTACGATGTGTGCCAAGATGAGCGTGCCCGAGTGCGACATAGCCCACGTGGAAGAGGGCGACACAGTCATCGTGACTGTCAACGCGCTGGAAGGGCGTCAATATGTAGGAGTAATCACCCAGCGCGATGTCACCGCCGACCTCTTGAGCCATTCCTATATGGTAAAGGTGCGGCTGCTCGGCAAGACGTCAGAGCTGCTGCCCGGCATGGTGTGCCGAGTCACGTTGGAGAAGCCCGAGACAAGCGGCACACCAATACGCACGATAATCATCCCCAACCGAGCAGTACAGCTCGACAGCAAAGGCGAGCGCTACGTGTGGCTGGTGGACGACAGCAACCGAGTGAAGCAGCAGTATGTGGGAATCGGAGACCTCTCGCCTCACGGAGTGGTGGTGAGTTCGGGTCTTGAAATCGGTGACCGGGTGGTCACCGACGGAACTCAGAAAGTGGCTACAGGAACCAAGGTAGAGTATTAGCAGACAATGAAACGTAACGGATTTCTCGAATTGGTGGTAGATAACCCGAAGATAGTCCTGCTTCTGGTAGGCATCCTCGTGGCGTTCGGCATCTATGGCCTCGGGCAGATGAACAAGCAGGAATTTCCCGAGTTCACGATAAGACAGGGTCTGGTCGCCGCCGTATATCCCGGAGCCTCCACCGAAGAGGTGGATCATCAGGTGACCAAGCCCATCGAGGATTACCTCTACACCTTCGTGGAGGTGGACAAAGAGAAGACCTACAGCTACACCAAGGAGGGAGTAGTCTATGTCTACGTGGAGCTGGACAACAGCGTGAACAACCAGACCGAGGTGTGGAGCAAGATACGCCACGGACTTAAAGACTTCAAAGCCAAGCTGCCTGCCGGCGTCTTGGCGGTAGTGGTAGTCGACGACTTCGGCAACACATCGTCGCTGCTCATCACCATGGACTCGAAAGACAAGACCTACCGCGAGATGGAGGGCTACATGAGCCTGCTGAAAAAACGGCTACGCAGTGTAGAGGCCGTAGGCAACATCAAGTCGTTCGGGGAGCAGAAAGAGGAGATATCGGTATATGTAGACCGCGAGAAGCTTGCCAACTACGGCATAAGCCAGCAGACCCTCTCGGCGGTGCTTTTCAGTCAGGGGTTTCTCACGGTAGGCGGCACGGTGAGCGACGAAGAGGAAGAGCTGCCGCTACATGTGCAAAGTCCCTACAAGTCGGAATACGAGCTATCGGAGCAGGTGATATTCACGGCACCCACGGGGCAGACCATAAGACTCAAAGACGTGGCACTCATAGAACGCCGCTATGAGACCCCGACAAGCTATATCACCAAAGACGGCAACCAGGCACTGGTGCTGTCGGTGGAGATGCGGTCGGGCAACAACATAGTGAAGTTCGGCGAAGAGGTGGACAAGGTGCTGAAAGACTTCCAGCGTACGCTGCCCGACGGAGTGTCCCTCTACCGTATCACCGACCTGCCCCAGGTGGTGGACGACTCTATATGGTCATTCTTCAAAGACCTGCTGACAGCGATGCTGGTGGTAATAGCGGTGATGTTGCTGCTTTTCCCCCTGCAGTCGGCGCTGATTCCAGCCATAGAAATACCTCTCACCACGGCCGTCACCTTCTCGGTGATGTACATCATAGGCTACGAGATGAACATCGTGACCCTCGCCTCGCTGATAGTGACGCTCGGCATGATGGTCGACGACTCCATAGTGATGGTAGACGGATATATGGACAACATACGCCACGGGCAACAGCCGCGCGAAGCCGCCATCCAGAGCGCCAAGACCTTCTTCCCCTCGCTCGTGGTGGCCACGCTCTCTATCTCCGCCATCTTTTTCCCCTACCTCTTCACCATGCACGGCCCCCTCGCCGACTTTGTGAAGTTCTTCCCCACCACCATCACCATCTCGCTCACCATCTCCCTCGCCCTCGCCATGCTGCTTACCCCGTGGCTGGAGACCAAGATGCTCAAGAACCGTACGATGCCCAGCCGCCGTGGCTTTGCCAAAGTGCAGAACCATTTCTTCGAGACCTTGGAAGGGGGCTACGAACAATTGCTGCAACAATGTTTCAGACATCCCAAGGTGACGATAGCCGCCGGCGTCGCCAACGTGCTGCTGGCGGTGGTCCTCTTCCTTGTCATGCCCTTGCAACTGATGCCGAAAGCCGAGCGCGACAGTTTTGCCGTGGAGATATATCTGCCGACCAGCAGCACCCTGGAGCAGACCGGCGAAGTGTGCAGCCGATTCCAGGAGGTGCTGGAAGCCGATCCCGACATCAAGACCGTCACCACTTTCGTAGGCTCGTCATCGCCCCGTTTCATGGCAGCCTATTCGCCCAAGATGCCCGCCAAGAACTTCGCCCAGATGATAGTGAAAACCGCCAACCCCAAAACCACGGAAAGGGTGGTGGAACGCTACAAAGACTCCTATATCGACTCGATGGCCAACGCAACAATAAGGATCAAGCAACTCGACTACCAAGCCGTCGCCAATCCCATAGAGGTACGGTTGCGAGGAGAGGATGTCGCCGAGTTGATGCAGTATGCCGACACCCTCAAACGCCATCTTACCGAAATCGACGATCTGGTATGGGTACATAGCGATATGGAAGGCTACCAACCCACCGTGAAGATAGAGCTAAAACCCGACGAAGCCTCGCGACTGGGTGTCACCAAGGCACTACTTTCCTCGAACTTGGCCATGCTCTACGGCGGAGTGCCGCTCACCACGGTGTGGGAAGACGACTATGGAGTGGCAGTAAAGCTCTACACCAGCGAAGAGAGCGACTCCGTTTCGCTGCCCGACATAGCCTCCACCCTTGTGCCGACCTCCGTTCCCGGCGTATGGGTACCACTTTCGCAAGTAGCCACCGTCACACCCGACTGGCAGCCCTCGCAGATAGCCCACCGCAACGGCATGCCGTGCGTCACAGTAGGAGCCGACCTGCGATTCGGAAAGAGCCAGCCCAAGACCATGAAAAAGGTGAAAGCCTATGTCAACAACGATTTCAAAGAGATACTGCCCGACGACATAGAGCTGACCTATGGCGGACTCGACGCAGTCAACGACGACACCATTGGAGATATAGCCATAGGACTAGTTGCCTCAGTACTCATAGTGTTTTTCTTCTTGCTGTTCAACTTCAAGAAGATAAGGCTCACCCTGCTCTCGCTGTGCGGCACACTGCTATGCCTGTTAGGAGCATTTCTGGGGCTTGCCATCTTCCACTGCGACATAAGCCTCACAGCCATCATCGGCATCGTGAGCCTTATAGGCATCAACGTGCGCAACAACATAGTGATGTTCGACTATGCCGAACAGCTGCGCACCGAAGGCAGGTCGGTGCGCGAGGCCGCCTTTGAGGCAGGACGCCGGCGTATGCGTCCTATCTTCCTGACCTCCACCACCACTGCAGTCGGCGTTATACCAATGATAATACACCGCAGCGCTTTGTGGATGCCTATGGGCATAGTCATCTGCTTCGGCATTCTCTTCGCCATCGTGTTCATTGTCACCGTGATGCCTGTGGCCTATTGGAAACTTTTCGACAACAAATTCAGCAACAACAGATAAACGATACTCCTATGCAGCGCTTCCTAATCTTCATCGTAACACTATTGCTCACAGTCCAGCTGTGTGCCCAGACCCTTACCCTCGATTCCTGCCGAGCCTATGCCCTGAAGAACCAGGCAACCCTCGCCAACGCACGCCTCGAGCTGCAGTCGGCCAAGGAGACCAAGCGAGCCACCTTTACAAAATATTTCCCCTCGCTCAGTCTCGCCGCTGCCTATTTTCATTCTCGCGACTACCTCATCGACGTCTCTTCCCAGTCGTCGGGAGCACAAATCGATGCGACAGTGTCATTCGACGGACAAACCATAGACAGCCGAATCTCCAATCTGCAGGCACGACTGGATCAAGCAGGAATTGATTTCAACATCCGGTCGGAGATAGACAACTTCATGGACCGCATCTCGGTCGATGCCACCCTGAAGATGCTCGACCACGGTTTTTTCGCCAACGCGCTGCTCACCCAGCCCATCTTCGCCGGCGGACGTATCGTCAACGGCAACCGGCTGGCGCAACTCGGGGTAGACGTCGCCGAGCTCAAGCTCCTTATGCGCGAAGACGAGGTGCTGCTCAATGTCGAGCAGTATTACTGGCAAGCCCTCGCCCTGCGGCTGAAAACCGAGACCCTGTCCCAAGCCCTATGTCTCCTCGACACCCTCGAGCGCGACGCCTCCACCGGCGTCCAGGCAGGAGTGATAGCCAAAGGAGACCTTCTGAAGGTACGCCTACGCCACAACGAACTGCAAGCCGACAGCAACCGGCTGCAGAACGGCTACCGGCTGGCCATGCGCGCCCTTTGCCAATACATAGGAATAGAGTACAACCCATCATATACTCTTGACACATCCACCCTTTCGCTATTGACATTGGAGCCGTTGTCCGAAGCCGACACCTCTGTCTCCAACCGTATGGAGTATCGCCTCCTGCAGAAAGCCGAGGAGGCCGAGCGGCTGCAAACCAAGATACTTGTGGGCGAGTCGCTGCCCCAACTCGCCGTAGGTGCCACCTATGGTGCCAACAACATAGTGGGCGACATCAAGCACAACGGCATCCTCTTCGCCACCCTTTCCATCCCCCTCTCCGCCTGGTGGGAGACCGGCCACAATATCAAGAAACAGCGAATAGCGCAGCAGATAGCCGCCAACAACCGCAACAATAACGCCCAGCTGATGCAGCTCCAGCAGCAGCAGTCCTTCGACGAGTTGCAACACGCCTGCCGCCTCCTCCCCCTCCGCCGGCAGGCCGTCTCCGACGCCGAGGAGAACCTCCAGGAGACCCGCAACTACTACGACGCCGGCCTTGCCCCAGTCAGCGACCTTCTGCAAGCCGAGAGTCTTCTTTCGCAGGCCCGCAACCAGCTTGCAGACCAACTCATAGACTGCAAAATCAAAGAACTCACCTACCGCCAGCAGACCACCGCCCGCCGGTAATTCCAACGTTTCCGAAAAGCGAGAACAGAAGAACTTGTTCTTATGTCGAGCCGAGGAAACGTCTTTTGCGCAGCAAAAAACATATCAACATTAAACCTATCCACATTAAACCTATCCACCTATCAACATTAAACTTATCCACATATCAACATTAAACCTATCCACTTTCAACTTCACTTGAGCTTAACCAACGTTATGCCGTCGCCGCCCAGCTCTATATGTTCCGAGCCGAACCATTCCACATTCCTGTCGGCTTTGAGATAGTCGCGAATCATAGTTTTCAGTATACCGAAGCCTTTGCCGTGCAAGATTTTCAGGTCCCGCTCGCCCAGCAGCTGAGCCTCGTCGAGGAAACGGGTCAGTTCCGCCAACGCCTCCTCCCCTCTCATTCCACGCACATCGAGAGTCGGGTTGAAGTATTTGCGTTTCTCGTTGATTTCGTCGTATATCGACTGGAACCGGCTGTTCTTGCGGCTCGTCCGGTCCGCCGGTATCGTCTTCTTCTTGCTCTTCGTCAGGCGGTTTATGGCTATAGTCATCCTCACCGAGTTGCTCTCCACCACCGCTTTCTTGCCCTGCAGGGCCACCACCTGTCCGTATGTCTGTTCCCCGTCCACCATCACTATGTCGCCCACCTCTATCGGTCCTTCGGCCACCTCCTCCTTCGGTTCCTCCGCCGGTGCCGGCGTGGCCGACCGCTTCCGCCGTTCCTTGTGGGCAGCCGTCTCCCTCTGCTGTTCTTCCGCCAACGATTCACCCTTCTGCCGTAGACGTTCGCGAGCCTGCTGAGTACGTTCCTTCTCAGCCTGAGCCGATTTTATGTCGCTTATAGTCTGTTCGACAGCCCTATTGGCATCGGCTACAATCTCTTTTGCCTCGGTGCGGGCCTTGCTCAGAATCTCGTATTTTCGCGATTCCAGGTTGTCGCTAAGCCTACGGTATTTCTCCACCACCTCGTTGAGCAGCCGGTCCATCTGTTCCAGTTCCGCCTCTTTCTCGGCAAGAGTCCGTTTTTCCACCTCCAGCTGCTGCACCTGCTGTTCGAAGTTCAGCATCTCACGTCCCGCACGTTCGGCAGCATTGTCGAGGATTTCCTGCGGGAGACCGATATTTGTGGCTATCTCGAAAGCGAACGAGCTGCCTGCGTGGCCTATGGCAAGACGGTAAAGCGGTCTCAGGTTCTCGCTGTCGAAGAGCATAGCCCCGTTGACAATCCCCTCGTGGCGGTCGGCCATCAGCTTGAGGTCGGCAAAATGGGTAGTCACCACCCCGTAAGCACCTCTCTCGTACAGCTCCTCGAGCACAGCCTCGGCTATGGCGCATCCCGAACGGGGCTCGGTGCCGCCACCCAGCTCGTCGAGCAGGAACAGAGTCTTGTCGTCAGCGTCGGCCAACAGCTCTTTCATATTCTGCAGGTGCGACGAATAGGTGCTCAAGTCGCTCTCTATCGACTGCTGGTCTCCGATGTCGATAAACTCCTTGTCGAAGATGCCGAACTCCGACGTCTCGCGGCAGGGGACGAGCAGTCCGCACTGCATCATATATTGTATCAGACCTATAGCTTTCAAGCACACCGACTTGCCTCCTGCGTTAGGTCCCGAGATGATAAGAATGCGGTGTTCCCGGTCCATCGTCAAGTCGAACGGCACCACCTCCTTGCCTTCCCTTTGGTGGAACAGCAGCGGATGACGGGCTTCCAGCCATCCGAACATCTGGCGGTCGTTGACCACCGGCATTCCGGCCTTCAGCTCTATCGCCAGCTTAGCTTTAGCCCTGACAAAGTCAATACGGGCAAGCACCCAGTAAGCGTTTACGAATATGTCTATCGCCGGACGTATCGAGTCGCTTATTCTCAGCAGTATCTTCTGTATCTCATGTTTCTCGGCGAATTCCAGTTCCCTCAAGTCGTTGTTGAGTTCCACCACCTCGGCAGGTTCGAGGTAAGCCGTCTGGCGTGTCGCCGACTCGTCGTGTATGAGTCCTTTCATCTTGCGGCGGTGGGTGTCGAGCATCGGAATCACCATGCGGCCGTTGCGTATGGTCACCTCGCCGTTCTCCGGAGCCCATCCCTCACGCTTGGCTTTCGCCAGCGATCGGCTTATCTGGCTGTCCACCTCGCCCCTCTTGCGGAAGAGTTCACGCCGTATGTCACGCAAAGTCTCAGTTGCATCGTCGTATATCTCCCCCTTGTCGTCGATGGTCTTGTCTATCAGGCGTATTATCTGCCTGTCTATCTCTATATGGCTTGCCAGTTCCGCCAGCTCGGGATTTTTCGCCGCCCGTTCCTCGTCGGCGAAATAGTGCATACAGGCCTCTATGGTGTGGAGCGACACTTTCATATCGAACAGTTCCGCCTGTTCCATCCTTGTGTTGCCCACCCTCAGGTGCTGCAGCATCGGCGTCATGTCTATGAAGTCCTGCGCCGGGAAGCTGTTGTCCATAAGCATTATCTGGCGCATCTCCTCCACCTGCCTGAGGCTGCGGACGATTCGGTCGTATCGCGTCTCGAAAACCATATCCCTGGCCATCTGTGCCGCCAGCTCGTTGGTACAGAATTCCAGGACCATCTCCCTTATCTTGTCGAAACCTATCTTTGCTTCTATGTTGTTCACCTCTATTATTCTCTTTTAATCGAAATCCAGAAAGAAAGGCCAGTGTCTGCGGAATTGCAGCAATTTTCCCTTCTCCAGTGTCGCGCTGGCGGTGGTCTCCTCCCCTGCCGGGCATTCGGTGATCACCAAACCCTTATAGTCTATCGCCACGCTGTTGCCGGTATAAGGTATCTCTGCGCCGTCGCTCCCCACTCGGTTCACCCCCACGGCGTAGGCCTGGTTCTCTATGGCGCGGGCTTTCAGCAGGGTCGTCCAAGCCTCGTGGCGGCTTCCCGGCCAGTTGGCGCACACCAGCAGCAGGTCGTAGTCCATCGCCTCCGTCGCCCCTCCGTTCCTCAGCCATTTGGGGAACCGCAGGTCGTAGCACACGGCCGGCTTCACCCGCCATCCTCGCCATTCGAACACCACCTTCTCCTTTCCTCGCGCCACCTGACGGTCTTCGCCGCTGACGCGGAAAGTGTGGGCCTTGTCATAATGTCCGCCGGTGCCGTCGGGCGCCACCCAGTGCAGCCTGTTGTATGTCCTGCCGTCGTGGCTGTCTCTCACCACCCACGTGCCCACCGTCAGGCAGTCGTGCTCCGCCGCCATCTGGCGCATGAAGCGGTAGGTCTCGCCCCCTTCCTCCTCGGCCAGCTGCCCCATCCCTTCGCCGAAACCGGTGGTGAAAGTCTCCGGCACCACGAAGATGTCCGTCCTTCCGTCCACCTTTTCCAGTGCGGCCTTCACCTTGGCGCGGTTCTCTTCGGGAGCCTGCCACAGTATATCCTGTTGGTAGTATGTTATCTTCAGTAAGTCGTTCATCGGCAGTTGCAACTGATGGTCCATAATTTCTTCACCGAAGGGAGAATCTCGCATATCGCCGTCGCCTGCTCCTCGGAGAGGTAGCATTCGCGCATATCCAATATTTTCAAGTTGCCGTCGAGGGTGGCGAAAGTCAGCGGCAGCTCCGTGACCCCCGTCTGCCATATCACAAGACGTTCCAGGTTGTACAGCGCCCCCATGCTCGGCGGGAGTTCCTGCAGCGGGTTGCGGTTGAGGTCTATACGTCGCAGGTTGGCGAGCTGTCCCATCTCTTCGGGCAGAGTGTGGAGCCAGTTGCGTTCGAGGTTGAGCACCTCGAGGTTCTGCAACTCCCCTATCTCCGACGGTATGCTGTCTATGAAGTTGCATCCCAAGTCCAGCTCCCTCAGGTTCACGCACTTGAACACCTCTTGCGGCACCTTCTTCAGCCGCTTGTAGCGCAACTTCAGCACATACACCTTCTCCGGGTTCTTGATATCCTTCAGCGACTTGTAAACCTTGTCGGGCTGAGCGGCTACCGAAGTAGCCATCACTGCCAGTATTATTAACAAAACCACTCTTCTCATACGCCTAAGAGTTTAATTGCCGACAGCCTGTCCTTGTCGAGTTGTTGCGCGAGTTCTTCGGGTGTCTTAAAATGTATGATATCCCTTATACGCTCTACGAATGCCACGCTCTCCCGCTTGCCGTAGAGGTCGTCGCAGGCCTCCAGCACGTTCACCTCCAACGTCTTCTCCTCATGTCCGAAGGTGGGCTGACCGCCCCAGTTCGCCATTCCCCTGCATGTCGTCCGGCCACTCGTGAGCCTCACCGCATAAACTCCCTCCTTCGGCATCGCCTTGCGGCGGTTCCCTATCTCTATATTCGCCGTGGGAAAACCCAGTCCCCGCCCCACCTGACGGCCGTGCACCACGGTGCCGGAGACCTCATAGCAATATCCCAGCATCCTGTTCGCCAGGCTTATGTCGCCCCTCTCCAGCGCCTTCCTTATCTGCGTGCTGCTCACCTCCGTGCGGCCCTCTGCGGTCTCTATGATCTTGGCCTCCGCCCTCACTATCGCGCAACCCTTCTCGAGGGCCAGAGCCTCCAGGCGGTCGAAGTCGTTGTGCTTCTTGTTCCCGAACATGTTGTCGTAGCCCAGCACCAGAGTTTTCGCCTTCAGCTTCCCCACCAGGAACTCCTCGAAGAACTCGCAGGCCGAGCGTTGCGCCACCTCGGGGGTGAAATGGACCATCGCCACATGTTCCACGCCGAGGCCCTCCAGCCGCCCCAGTCGCTCCTCCGACGTAGTGAGCAAGTGGAAGCTGTTGTCGCCGAGCACCTCGCGCGGATGTCTGTCGAAGGTCACCACCACCGGTTCCAGCCCTTTCTCCCTCGCCGTAGCGAGCAACCGCTCCACTATCAGCCGATGGCCGACATGCACGCCGTCGAACATCCCGACGGTGCACACCGACCCCCGCTCCGAGGGCCTGAAATCTTCTATGGCAGTTATCTTCATCATGCAACAGTCCTAACCCTTATATAACGCAATTCCCCGCGTATTATTATATTATGGTGCAAAAAAAGTTTGCCGGGGAGCCTGCATTCTCAACTTCACCACGGCCAACAGGACGACCGCCTCATATATAAGTACGACGATGGGTAATTCTAAATCGCTATTTGGAGGTTAAAATGGGGGATTTTAGGATTTTTTAACTTTTTTATTAGTGGTCAGTAGCCAATACTCAGTGGGCAGTTTCTCAATAAGTTATCCTATGCTTATTGTACACACATTGCACTCACATAGCACACACATTTTGCTTTGCAAGATGTGTGGCGTCGTTCGGCAATGAAAGTGCACTTACATAGCACTCTCATTGCACTCACATAGCACACACATTCGGGAATTCTCTTGGTTTTGTCTTACTGGGGAGCACTTATATTCTACTTTGGCTCGGTTGTAACCCGTGACTGTGGCGTGGGATAGGTGGGATAGATTTTATAGAACATTTAGATTCGATAGAGGCTATAAAATTGGATGGGGAAATAGGTCAATACGATTGTTGAAAAATATTTTTTACAGCTAGCAAATATTTGTATGTCAACTTATTAAAGAGAGATATTTTGTTCTTTATGATGTAAAAGTGCGATTTAAAACGAGGGTCTGTCGTACTTATATATGAGCGGCGAGCATTTTTGAGAGAGAAAACAGACAGACGGGAGTCTGCCAGATATGCCATCGAGGCAAGAGTACTTTATTTATCAGAAACAAAGGCGAAGAAGGGGTGTCTCGCCTGCAGGGGCAGGCAGTGGGCACCCACGTGAAGAGGATTACACACCAAGAAAGTTTTACGATTCTGCACAATGCGAAATATACGGCTCCACCATAGAAAGTGGGATATTCTCCATCCATCCCTGGTCAACGTACTGTTTCATTGAGATTCTCAAACCCTTGAGATTTGGATATTGCACTTGTACGAAGGTCTTTAAAGACTTACTTTTCACATTTTCCTCAGCTTTCACTTCTGTCGGAATAATCCGGCCTCCACATTGTATTATAAAATCGATTTCCAACTGGGAGTTGTCTTTGCTATAATAATACAATCCAACACCCTCGGAGGTTTTGATTTGCTCTACCACGTAATTTTCTGAGAACGCCCCCTTGAATTCGCTGAACACGTTATTGCCAAGCAATATGTCTTTGGGCGGAGTCTGCGCCATCGCCGCCATCAGACCCACGTCGAGCATATATATCTTGAACGCAGACTCCTCGGCATAGAAATTCAACGGGAACTCGGCTTTTTTGCACCTAGTGACCTTGTACACCAAACCCGCATCGACAAGCCACTGCAGAGCCACCTCAAACTCTGCCGCCCGTGCCCCTTTCTTCAACTTACCAAACACGAATTTTTTGTTTTCCTTTGCCAACTGTGCAGGAATACTGGACCATATTAAATGTATCCGCTGAACTTCTGATTGAGTATGCTTGCTTATGTCAAAACTGTACGCCTCCAATATATCGTGCTGTATTTTTCGCGTTTCAGTGACGTCTCTTGTCGTCACAAATTCCAGTACGGCCTCCGGCATTCCTCCCACGAAGTAGTATTCGCGCAGCAGGTTCTCCAGACATTCCCGCTCCAGCTCCACTGTGCGCCAATCTTTCGACAACATTGCATCTGCTATTTTCTCTTTCCCACAGGCCATCAAATACTCCATAAACGTCATAGGGTACATATTGAGCATATCCACCTTTCCTACCGGGAAACTTTCACCCTTGTGCATTGTCAAACCCAGCAACGAACCAGCCACCGCCACATGTAAGCCAGGCCTGTTTTCGCAGAAATATTTTAATGATGCTATGCCGTTTGGCACCTCCTGTATCTCGTCAAAGATAAGCAGGGTCTTACCATCTTCGATACTCTTACCGGCATGTCGCTCAATATCAACTATTATCCGTTCAATATCAAAACTGCGAAAAAGGGATTCCGTAAATTCATTGTTGTGACAATTTATGTACACCTTATTTTCAAATTCATTATCTCCAAATTGGTTGAGGATATACGTTTTTCCTACCTGCCTAGCACCGAGCAATATCAATGGTTTGTGTTTTTTTGATGCCTTCCATTGTGATAAATTATTGTAAATCAGTCTTTTCATACAAAAATGATATTATATTTCATTTTGCAAATATACACTTTTATGAGGGAATAATCAAAAAAAACTACATTTTTATGAGGGAATAATTAAAAAAATCTACATTTTTATGAGGGAATAATTTGAAAAAACTACATTTTTATGAGGGAATGATTTGAAATTGTGAGATGTGAATGTTGAATTGTGAATAATGGTGCCGGTGGGCACGGATTGAAAATATTTTTGAAAATCTGTTGTCGTTTACAGAAAAATCATTATCTTTGCAACGTCAAACAGATGTTCAACGAAAAATAAAGCACAAAAAGACAGCAAATTAGATAAAGTATAGTATATAAATATAAGCGTTTTTGCTTTTCTTAGTATACCCGAAATCGCCAAATTTCTAAATGTACTACACGGGAAAGTGGAAAGCGCTCACGGTAAGTTATCCGTGAGCTTTTCCGTTTGTAGTACAGGTTTTGGCGAACCTCGGGTATAGACAGAAAAAGACCTCTTCGGATAACTTCTTTTTTGTACTCTTTGAAAGGCGAAGCGCCAATAACGCCAAGCCTTATGAGCACCAAGTTTTTCAACAATATCGAGTCGACGCTGATGGACAAGTTCCACGGTATCGCCTCTGCAATGGCCAACTTCGACATATTCCATGCTGTAGTTGGCTATTTTCGTTCTTCCGGATACTTCAAACTGCGACAGGAATTGGATGCCACACAAGAAATCAAGATTCTTGTCGGCATCAATATCGACAATCTTTTTCGTCAGTCACAAGCCGCTGGCAAGCTCTTCTTCGGTGACAAGGAGGTAAGTCTGGAACAATACTGCGAGGATTTCCTTCGCGATGTCTATCAATCGGAATACTCTTCTGAAGTGGATGAGGGCATCCGTCAGTTCTGTGAAGATGTTTTGAGTGGACGCCTGCAACTGCGCATTCATCAAACCAAGGACCTTCACGCCAAATTCTACCTCTGCTTGCCGAAAAACCACAGCGAACACAGCGACGGCTGGGTCATTATGGGTAGCAGCAACCTCAGCGCCCAAGGCCTCGGCACTACCGAGCCGCCCCGCTATGAGCTCAATGTGGCCATGAAAGACTATGACGATGTGCATTACTGCGAAGAACAGTTCCAGCAACTCTGGAACGATGCTATTCCGGTGACCTTGGACGATGTAAGCCATATCGTCGGAAAGACCCATCTTGCACCACAAGAGCATCAACCTACACCATACGAGCTATACATGCGTATGCTCATCGACCACTTCGGCAACCAGGTGGAAGACGACTTCATTCCCCAACTGCCCGACAATTACGACAACCTCACCTACCAGCGCGACGCGGTGGTGCAGGGCTACGACATCATGATGCGGCACGGGGGCTGTTTCATTGCCGATGTGGTGGGCTTGGGCAAGACCGTGGTGGCCGCCATGATTGCCCAGCGTTTCATCGCTGCCAACGGCGACGACACCCGCATCCTCGTCATCTTCCCACCTGCAGTTAAAAGCAACTGGGAAGACACTTTTGCAGACTTCCATATCAAGAACAAATACAGCCGTTTCATCACCAACGGCAGTCTTGATAAGGTCATTGATGGCGACGGCTACGACGAGAAGGAATACTACGACCTTATCATTGTCGATGAGGCTCACAACTTCCGACACGACAGCAACGGCAACTATGACCTGCTGCAACGTATCTGCAAGTCGGCCCGCCTCAACAAGGGTAATGTCAAAGGCGGAAAGCGCGTCCTCCTCCTCTCGGCCACACCGCTCAACAACACGCCCGAGGATATCAAGAACCAGTTGCTGCTCTTCCAAGACACCGCCCGCTGTACGCTCGACGGCATAAGTAATATCGCCGACACCTTTGCCCCATGGATTAAGGAATTCAAGAGCCTTATGTCACAGCGCCGTGTCCTGAGTGCCGACTACCTCACCAGCCATATCGACGATATCAACCATCAGATGCGCCACACTGTGTTGGAGAAGGTAATGGTGCGTCGCACCCGCAGCAACATCCAGCACGAACCCCGTTATGCCGGCGAGATTCATTTCCCACAACTGCTCGACCCCACCGACCGCACCTATCAGATGTCGCCCGAGGTGCTGATGCTCTTCGTAGAGACCTACAAGAAGTTGGTGGACACTCCCACCGCCAACCTGAAAGAAGACAATCCCGAGATGTTCGACGGCAGCGGCTTGCGCTATGCCCGATATAGAGCCATAGAATATTGCCCGTCTTACAAGATTCCATCTGGCAAAACAGCAAAACACATGGCCGACTCGCTGGCCGGAATCTACCAAACCCACATGGTCAAGCGTCTAGAGAGCAGCTTCGACGCCTTCCGACGTTCTCTCCATACGCTACTTGACGCCACCAACGGCATGATCAAGATGTTCAACGAGGACAAGGTAATCATCGCCCCCGAACTGAATGTAAAGAAACTGCAGGCCGATGGGATGGAGTTGGACGAGATAATCGAGCTAGCCATCGGCAAGGGCTTTGAACAGAATGAGATTGTGTTCCGTGCTGCCGACTTTAATCCAGATTTCTTGCCGATGCTGGAATACGATGCCGAGGTGTTGGACATGCTCTGCAAACGATGGGACAAGGTGAAGACCGACCCCAAGTTGGATCTATTCGTCAACATGCTCCAGGACGAACTCTTCGACAAAAACAAAAACCTCGAAGGCAAGCTGGTGGTGTTCAGCGAGAGTGTCGATACCGTCAACTATCTAGAGAAGGAACTGAAAGAACGGCTGCACCGCAGCGACATCCTTGCCGTCTGCGCCAAGAACCGCAACCGCCTGCGCGAGACCATACAGGCGAACTTCGATGCCAAATACAAGAAGGAATGGCGTAATGACTATAACATCATCATCACCTCCGACGTGTTGGCCGAAGGTGTCAACCTGCACCGCGCCAATGTCATCGTCAACTATGACAGTCCTTGGAATGCCACCCGTCTGATGCAACGCATTGGTCGTGTGAACCGTATCGGCTCCACCGCCGACGCCATCTACAACTATATGTTCTATCCCTCCGACCCGGGCGATGCCATCATCAGCCTCAAGAAGAACTCGCTCATCAAGTTGCAGAGTTTCCATTCCGCCCTCGGCGAGGACACCCGCATCTACTCGCACGAGGAGATGGTACACGAATTCAAGCTCTTCAATGCCGACGTACGCGACGAGACCGACCGCAGCCTTGAACTGTTGCGCGAGGTGCGCGCCCTGCATGATGCTAACCCCGCGCTGTACCGCCGCATCAAGCAGCTGCCGCCCAAGAGCCGTTGCGCAAGAGCCTCGGAGAGGCTCAATCTCAATAACCCCACACAAGCCGAAGGAGCAGTGTGGGGCAACCCAAACCCCACATCCATGCGTGCCGAAGGTACGCGACCTCAAACCATATCCTACCTCGCTTCTCCTCTTAAGAAGGCTTTCTATCTTGTCGGCGAATCCATCCGAGAACTATCCTTCCTTGAGGCGGCGGACATCTTCTATGCCAAGCCCGATGAGAAGGCCATACCGTTTGGCGACAGCGAGTCTCTCCATTATGAGCAGGTGCAGACAGCCTTGAAGCAATACACTCTCGACCAGCAGCGCGAGCATCAGGACGACAAGCCCAAGATTGGTAGCAAAGACAACGACGCCAAGAAAGCTGCCGCCTTCCTGCGTGAGATACGTCCTATGCTTGACGATGAAGGCCGCCATACAGTTGACCGACTGAAGCAGTTGGTGGAACGCGGCACCTACAACCAGTTGGCCGACGCCCTTATCCGCATGTCGAAGAAACAAAAGAAAGAGCCTGTTCCCATGATTAAGATTTTGGAACAACTCGAAGAGTTGGACGGCCGTTATGGACAGCCGCAACCCGAGACGACCACCAAGCAAGTGGCGCTCACTACCGCAGACATCATCCTTTCTGAAACATTCAAATAAGCAATACCATGAACCCCGAGACCCTCCGTAAGATATTCAAATCCTCGTTCAACTATACGACCTATAGCAACGAGATTGTCCACCGCCTTTTCGGCTGCAACGATGTGGCTACACGTCCCGAATTGCTTGACACCAACGCAGACGGCGACAAGAGCTATTTCATCGGTCAGATGGAAGACACCGATGGACGTCTGTTGGGTTTCTTCTACACCCGTGTAGCCGATGGCGGCGATGTGCGCTGCAAGCGGGTGGGGCTGCGCAAGCTGATTCAGCCTTACCTGAAATATGATGTCGATGGAGCGATAGCAGCCTTTGACGATGGGAATCATTGGCGACTGTCTTACATTTGCGACCTCAAGGAGGGGAGCACTTCGGCCAAGCGTTTCTCCTATATCCTGGGTGATGAGCAGGGGCAATACAAAACCCCGATAGAGCGATTGGGGAAGGTGGCGGAGAAGAATGGACGTTTCAAATTGTCCGACCTCAAGGAGGCCTTCTCTGTCGATGCCCTCAGCAAGGAGTTCTTCGATGAATACCATCGCCATTACGACATTATCATCAACGAATTGAAGCGGCAAGGGTTTGAAGGTGCCACCATTCATGATTATGTGAAGAAGATGATGGGGCGCATTGTCTTCTTGCACTTCCTGCAGAAGAAGGGCTGGCTGAATGGCAATCTTGCTTTTTTACGCGACCTTTTCTTCTTCAGTCCGCATCAAGGCGACTTCCTTGAGCAGGTGCTGGAGCCACTTTTCTTTGGAATCTTCAACACCGAGAAAGGCAATCGTGAGCAACTGTTCAAGGCAAAAAAATGGGATATGGGCTTGTTGGATGATTGGAAGGAGTTGCCGTATCTGAATGGCGGACTTTTTGAACGTGATGCTGTCGATGAACAAAATATCACTTTGCCGGCTTCGCTCTTTGAGGACTTGTTCACCTTTATGGCCTCCTACAACTTCACTGTTGACGAGAACGACCCCGACGATGCCGAAGTGGGTGTCGACCCCGAGATGCTGGGCAAAATCTTCGAGTCGCTCCTCGAGGATAACAAAGCCAAAGGCGTCTTCTACACCCCCAAGGAGATTGTGCGCTATATGTGCAAAGAATCGCTTATAGCATACCTTGCAAGCTCTCTTGATAAGTTGAATGATCCCAGTTCCATATCATCGAATAAACATATCAACCTATCAACAAGTATTCGAAATTTTGTCGAGACTCATGAGTTTCCTGCGGAGTTGGCTCCTTACTGCGGCGTCCTTGACACTGCCCTCCGCGAGGTGAAAATCTGTGACCCCGCCATTGGTAGCGGTGCTTTCCCTATGGGCCTTTTGAACGAGTTGTGGCGTTGCCGCGAGGCAATAGAAGAGACCTCATCCCGTGTTGAGTTAAAGAAAGAAATTATCGAGAACAACATCTACGGTGTCGATATAGAGAAAGGTGCTATTGATATCGCCCGCTTGCGTTTCTGGTTAAGTATCGTAGTGGATGCCGAGGAGCCGGAGCCCCTGCCCAACTTTGACTACAAGTTTATGCAGGGTAACAGCCTTATCGAAAGTTTCGAGGGCTTTGACCTCAGCCATATCAGCGACCGCTTGAGAGGAGGACAACCCACCTCGCGACAACTAGTGATCGGTCTCGACAGCCACTTGAGCCGTCAGAACCTACAGCGTTTTCTGCGCGAATATTTCTCTGTTACCGACCATCAGCAGAAAGCCAATATGCGACAGTCCATCAACGAAGAGGTAAAGACCCTTATCCGCGAGAGCATCGGTGGTACCCCCACTTCCCTCACAAAGTTAGAGAAGATGGATTGTTCCGCCAACCAAGACATCTTCCTCTGGCACACATGGTTTAAAGACATCTTCGACAACGGTGGCTTTGATATCGTCATCGGCAATCCGCCGTATGGGGCTAAATACTCTGAAGAATGTAAGAAATACTACAAAGCGAATTATATTACAGCCAAAACTATATCTGGTAAACAAAAAGGGTCACTTGACACCTTTACTCTTTTTATTGAACACGGCTATAACATTTTGAAGAGAAACGGGAATTTAGCATATATCGTACCAATTGCATTGACATCAAGTGAGTCACTTACAGGTGTACATAGAATTCTTTTGGACAAATGTGATAATATCCGCATTTCATCTTATGCAGTGAGACCTAAACCTGTTTTTGAAAGAGCAGTTGTTAATACATCAATTCTTCTATTTGTAAAGACAGAGAATAAGTGCCAACACATATACTCCACAAAGATGCACCGGAGGAATGAGGGAATATTTAATTTGCAATACTTGGTTGACCATCTACAGTATGTTGATGTAAAGGACTACATTCTATATGGGAGAATACCCAAAATAGGAAGTGATATGGAGAAGGACATCCTTTATAAACTTTTTAGGAACAACAAACTCAAAACATACTTGAAATCTAATGGTTTTCCAGTTGTTTATCGCTTTGCAGGTGGAAGATATTTCAAAGTTGTGACAAATTATAGCAATGGTTCTTCAGCAGAGAGGAATCTGTATTTTGACGACAAAGAATTTGCAAATGCGGTAGGATGTATATTAAGTAGTAATCTATCGTTCTGGTTCTATCAGATTATTTCTGACAATCTTAACTGGAAGAGTTATGAGATAGAAAACTTTACAATACCTAATTTGGAACATTCCCACATTGAATACTTGTCTCAACTATATGGTCGTTATTTAAATGATATAGAAAAGAATGCTAATATCAGAGAAACCACAGGATCATCTTCTTACAATGTTGATACATTTAAAGAATACAAAATTGTCCGTTCAAAATCCATTATCGACGAGATAGACGACTATATAGGCCCTTTGTATGGATTGACGCAAGAGGAAATTGACTTCGTTAAAAACTATGAATTGGAATTTCGTATGGCCGGAGAATAAACACACATGATAACACTACAAAATCATATGAAAAAAACACTGTAAAAGAACAGAGTTATTAATTGAATTCTCCAGATTTTCAAGTAAATCATGCCTGTTGATAAGTTTTTCTTGTTAACAATTATTTTTTTTGTATTTTTGCAAACAAAACAGATATATTGTATGGCATCAAGCATTATCAAACATGTAGAGATTAAGAAGCTCTGGGGCGTAAAAACAATTTCAACAGATTTTGACGAACACGTCAATATTTTTATTGGAATAAATGGTTCAAGCAAAACGACTTTTTTGAACTTGATTGAAGCATCTTTATCTGTTGATTTGAAGATGTTTTTGTCTATAGATTTTGAAAAAATAACCATTAGTTTTCAAAGTGACTCCGTAAAAAAAATTTGTGTAACCAAAAAAGAAAAAGACGGAGATTTCTTTGTTGACTATGCATTCGATGACGAAGAGCCAATTGATATCCCTTGTAATGACATAATAATCCAAAGAGCATATAGAATTCCCATTAGATATAGGGAATCGTTAAACTTTGTCAGACAAAAGATGCATGAATTAATCAACATTTCTTGGCTTTCTGTAAATCGAGATAATGCCAATGTCGGTGAATTCGAAAGACACGATTATGAACGCGGAAGTAATATGGTTGATAACAAACTTAAAGAACTTGCACACAACTTAATTCTGTACCAGTTAAAGTTAGAATCTGATTCTAGCAGAATTGCAGATCACTTTAAGGAAAATGTTTTATCTTTGATGTTATATGATGAAACATCAGACCGTTATAATGGCGAAGAAATATCACAATATAGCTCATCGGATACACAAGCAATGCAAACAGAATTGTTTAAAGCATTTAATGCTTTAGGAGTAGCTAGGGACAAAAGCTTAGCAATTAAAAATCACGTTAATAAGATAAAAGAAGTACTCGATAATATTACAAACCACGAACAAATCACCATAGATGAGGCATTTGTACTCGCTTTAATAAAAAGGACTTTTTCCATCATAGAAATTTCCAAAAATCATGAATCTCAAAAAAAGGAGATCTTTGCTCCAATAGAAAAATTTAATAAGTGTTTAAAAAGATTCATGCCTGATAAGACTTTTAAATTGAATGGCAATAACGAAGGTGGATTGGGAATTGTACTTAAAGAAGATAAAAAGGAGGATATACCTATTGGTCTTTCTTCCCTTTCATCCGGAGAAAAACAATTGTTCATTTTAATTACTGAAGCTCTTCTTCAAAAAGGACTTCCTCATTTGTTTATTGCAGATGAACCAGAATTATCTCTTCATATTGGATGGCAAAGGCTGGTTATTGGTGAGTTGCTGGAAATGAATCCGAATGCTCAGATAATCATTGCAACACATTCACCGGAAATAGCAGGGAAATACCCGAACAATATTATAAATATGAAAAATATTACAAGATATGAATGATTCGACTAAGAATGAACTACCATATTCTAATGAGGCGTTAAGTGTTATTCATTCATTTTATGGAAAAAAGTGTATGGTATATGTTGAGGGAGATGATGATGTCAGTTTTTGGGACGCCATTTTTGAGAAAGCAGTTTCGAATGATTTGTATGAAATTGAGCCTCTTGGCGGTATTAGCGGGGAGTTGAAAAAATATATACAGAAAATATTGAAAGGCGAAGTGAGAAATGTTATAATAGCATGTGATAATGATTATACAGCCTATTTGAATACAGCCCCATATAGTAGTCCATATATTATTACGACATATGGCTATTCTATTGAGAATACTATGTTCTGTCCGTCAAATATTGCTGTTTATTTAAAAAGGTTGTCTAAAAGTACAAACAGCTATATGGATGTGGTTATAAAATGGTATGATGATTTTTGTGAAAAGGCAAAGATGTTGTTGCCATATGACATCGCTAATTTTATTAATGTATGGAATGGATCTACCGAACCAATGACAAGTTTTTTGGGTGATAATTGTTGTCGTTTTTTAGAGAATACATCTTCTCCCAAATTGGATCATGGTAAAATTACACAGTATATAGATTCGCATAAAGGAGAATATCCTGATAATATGATATCAACTATAACCGAAAAGATAAATAATGACGAGCGTGGCATTAGGAATATACTAAAAGGACATTTCCTCACAAATGGTGTAATGAATCTCATTACGAAAGAAACAAGAGCCGTGGGGCACACGACAAAAATTGAAAAAAATCAAATGTATGCCACATTTTGTAGTTGTATAGTACCATGTCCACAACTCTGCCAAGAAAGGAAAGAAATAGTTGATAAAATAAAGAAAGCTTTTGAAAAATTATCAAAATAATTGAACAGGACACCTCTTCAGAGTTTATTTGGAATAAAAGAGGCTAAAATATATATAAAGCGAAAGTAATCCATAATTAGAAAACCGACAATATGTCAAAGATAAATATATTTATAAGCTCTACCTGCAAAGACTTGCACCAAGACCGTTTGGTCTTAAAGAACGGAATTGAGAATTTAGGACACAATGTGATTCTTTCGGAATCATTTACATTTCCTATTGATCCGTCTAAGAACACTATAGACAACTGCATTGACATTGTCCGTAATGAGGCTGACATCTTTATTCTCATAATAAAAGACAACTACGGGACCATTGTTCCGCGAACGGGTCGCTCTGTTACACATATGGAACTCCAAACGGCACAGGATAAGGGCATACCCATCTACACATTCACAAATAGCGAGACGCTACGACAGAAAGTGTTGTTAGAGGGTCAGCTTAATGAAGACTCTGAATTTCTAAAAGTATGCAAGTTTATAGATGAGGTTAGACAGGAGAGAAGTCTTTGGAATTTCGAATACAGTGGTGTTGATGACATTCTCAATACTATAAAAACGCAGTTGTCTATTTTGATGAAACACTCTTTGTCGGCGCGAAACAAGGTTGATGCCATTGATAAAAAATGGATTTTTCCTCATATCTCACCAGAGGCATATCGCTTGCTTGTCTATAAGGAGAAAAACTATGTGGAACGGTTCTTCTTCCAAGTGATGAAAGATGAGATGGAACGCCATGTGGACTTGAAACTTGACTACAAATATTCTCACCTTCTCAACGCCGGGTATACACAGAAAAGCCTACGTGAGTTTGCAAGATGGATTAATGATATTTTTGATGAAATTGCTTTCTATTTAAGATCTGAAATAAAGTTGGAGACAGCATTCTTCGATTCCTATAAAGAGGATGACTCAGATTTCCGTCAACTGTACCATGTGGCAAAACGATTTGCAAATAGATTTGCAGATATGCTGGAGCTGGGGATACATCTGAAATCGGAATATGTATATCCTGAATATGCTTCTATCCAAAGCAGAATATCGAGAATAGTTGAAAATGCCATTTCTCAACTGGAGAATCTACCACAGTCTGCTCTGGATGCCATTGAAAAAATTTGTAAAGACGAAATAGCTGCAAATTCTGAGATATCTGCAAATATGGAATTCCCCAGCATCATAGATGTCTCTGATAAAGAAATGGAAGAACTTGCCAGTGAGATAAAACAAATTGTGGAACATATTAAGGCAAGAGCAAAAGAATAATGTGAGTTGATTTCATAGAATCCACAAAGAAGGATTGTATAACCCACAAAGAAGGGAATGATGGAATCTGAAATGCGTTTGCTCCTCAAGGTAGCAGGCCGTGTCTCCTGCGGTTCCAGGCAGAATATGTGATTTTTCGGATTGATTATGTCTTTTTTTACTTATAATATGTATGTCTTCAGGATGATAATTCGTTATAAGAACGACTTGATTATCAGGAAATTGTTTGCTGTACATATAAAAATGTGTAATTTTACAGTGTTCAATATTGGAAAAATGTGTATATTTGCATCGGAAAATAATATAAAAATGTGTAAATAGAGCATGAAAAGGAAGATATACAAGCAATTGCTAAACTGGAGGAGCAGCAAGGAGAAAAAGCCCCTAATTATTGGTGGTGCAAGACAGGTAGGGAAGACCTATTCTGTCCGTGAATTTGGACAGTCGTATAGCTCGTTTATAGAGATTAACTTCATTACACAGCCTTTCTATAAGCAGATATTCTCAGAAGGGTACAATGTGGATGATGTCGTCAAGCAGATCTCGTTTCTCAACCCCAATGCCAAGTTTATCGAAGGGGACACGCTGATTTTCTTTGATGAGCTACAGGAGTATCCCGACTGCTCTACATCGCTCAAATTCTTCAAAGAGGATGGGCGATATGATGTTATATGCTCTGGCTCGATGATGGGACTGAACTACAAGGACATCACTTCAAACAGCGTAGGGTACAAGACTGATGTTATGATGTATTCGATGGACTTCGAGGAGTTTCTGTGGGCGAAAGGGTATGACGAGAGCTTTGTTGAGATGCTGCTGTCGCACCTGATTGACCTTCGGCCTTTCAACGACCTGGAGATGCGACGGCTGGATTCGCTGTTTCTTGACTACGTTGTCACGGGCGGGATGCCGGATGTGGTTGCCACTTTTATCAATGAGGGGAATTTCTCGAACGTGATGCCGCTGCAACGTCAGCTGTTGGCCGACTACGAGGAAGACATTATCAAATACGCCCAAGGTCTCGATAAGGCCAAAATAAGAAGTGTCTACAGGAACATTCCCGTGTTTCTGGCCAAAGAAAACAAGAAATTCCAGATAACCAAGGTGGCCAAAAACGCCCGCAGCCGCGAGTATGCAGGATGTGTGGAATGGTTGAGGGATGCCGGCATTGTCAATGTGTGCCACTGCCTGAATTTTCCAGAGTTGCCTTTGAAAGGCAACTATGACGAAAGCAAATACAAACTCTACTACCACGACAACGGGTTGCTGATGGCTGCATTGGACGAGGAATCGAGCATGGACCTTCGGCAGAACCGCAATCTCGGTGTGTACAAAGGTGCCGTGTATGAGAACATCGTATCGGAGGCGCTGACAAAACAGGGCTACAAGCTTTATTACTACAAAACGGAGAATGCCCAGCTGGAGATGGATTTCTTTGTCCGCGACAGCACGACGCTTATTCCTGTGGAAGTGAAAACCACTACGGGTGCCACTCCGTCATTGAACAAACTAATCGACAGAGACAGCTATCCTGATGTGAAATGGGGAATCAAACTGAGCCACCAAAACATTGGCTTCAACGGCAAATTCTACACGTTTCCGTACTATTGCTCTTTCTTGTTGAAACGATGGATGGAAAGCTTGAACAAGCAGTCAGAAGCAGTTAAAAAGTAGCGCAAAAGTAAGTACCTTATAGCAACACCCCAGAAGAAAAATAGTGTTAAATTTTCACAGCTTCTATTGTAGAAAAAAGTAGCAATTTTGCAAACTAATGCTTTTTAAACTTAGCTAATATGGAGACAATACTAGACTATAACCCTACTGACAAAGAGCTCAAAAGGTTTGGAGGTAGAAAAAACGTTGAACTAACCATTGACAAAGGTTTGTATGAGATTGACGATAACAGGTTATACGACCTAGGATTGTTGTTCGCTGGTCGTGGCGACAAGAAAAAGGCGAAGGAGTATTTCTCACAGATAGAGCATAAGGAGATGCTTGCCACACTGGTAGAGGATTTTTAGAAAAATCTTTCAATGTTTTCTAGTTCAATTCTATTGAAGATTGTTTCAACCTGTGTGGGGTTTGCTCCCTTCGGTCACAGGCCTGCGAGCAGGCAGACCAAGATAATGTGCCTCCGGCACATGGAGTTAGATGGGCAGTGGTCAGTGGTTTGCTCTTTGAGCAAGACGTTTTTTGGCGGAATAGGACTTATAGGACCTATAAGACTTATAAGACCTGCCCACTGACAACAAAAAAGGGGCTCCAATCAGGAGTCCCTTTTGTTGTTTTGGCTTTATTATTTATTTCTCGGTGGTCTTGGGGGCGGGCTTGCCGGCGGGTGCGGAGATGCTCTCGCGCATGGAGGTGTCGGCCTGTATGTTCTTCATACGGTAATAGTCCATGATTCCGAGATTGCCGCTACGGAAAGCCTCGGCCATGGCTCTCGGCACTTCGGCTTCGGCCTCGATCACCTTGGCTTTCATCTCCTGGGCTTTGGCTTTCATCTCCTGCTCCTGTGCTACTGCCATAGCTCGGCGGCTCTCGGCGGCGGCCTGTGCCACGTTCTTGTCGGCGTTGGCCTGGTCCATCTGCAGCTGTGCTCCTATGTTCTTACCGACGTCGATGTCGGCGATATCGATGGAGAGGATCTCGAAAGCCGTGCCGCTGTCAAGACCTTTGGTAAGCACCAGCTTGGATATCGAGTCGGGATTCTCGAGCACCTGCTTGTGGCTGACGGCCGAGCCGATGGAGGTCACTATACCTTCGCCCACACGTGCCAGGATGGTCTCTTCGCCGGCTCCTCCCACCAGTTGCTTGATATTGGTGCGCACCGTGACACGGGCTTTGGCTATCAGCTGGATGCCGTCTTTGGCCACGGCAGCCACGGGAGGAGTGTCGATAACCTTAGGGTTGACCGAAGTCTGCACCGCTTTCAGCACGTCGCGTCCAGCAAGGTCTATAGCCGTAGCCGTCTTGAAGTCGAGGTTCATATTGGCCTTGTCGGCAGAGATGAGCGCGTTGACCACGGAGGTCACCCTTCCGCCTGCCAGGTAGTGAGCTTCCAGCTCGTTCTGCGAGAGCTTCAAACCGGCCTTGGAGGCGGAGATCATATTGTTGACGATGACACGCGGCGGCACCTTTCTGAAACGCATGAACACAAGCTGTACCAGCGAGGTGTGCACTCCAGAGATGAGCGCCTGAAACCAGATGCCGATGGGGAAAAAGATAAGAAAGATGATGAGCGCAATGACGCACACCACTACGATTACGATTGTTTGAACTTCCATAGGTTTTACTTTTATTTATTATTACTTATTTTCTGCGTCTGTCGTTATCTCGCGCACGTCGATGCGGTAGCCTTCGACGGCGACCACCTCGATGGGGCGGTCGGGATCGATGAAATGGTTGATGGCGTGGACCTCCACCGTCTCACCCTCGATGACCGCCTTGCCAGTAGGCGCGAGGCGGGCTATGGTAGTGCCGCGAGCCCCTTTGCTGATGGCGGTCTTGTCCACTTGGTTCACCTTGCTGTCCGACTCCTCTTTGAGGCTGAAACGCTTCCACGTCTTGGTCTTCAGCAGCACCACGAGGAACGCCACCGCTGCCACTATCGACACCAGCAGCGCTATCGTGCCGAATGTGTTGCCAAAGGCTTGGTAGGACCACACTATGCCTCCGGCCAGCAGCAGGAATCCCAACACACCGGCCACTCCGCCGGGCAACGCCACTATCTCGAGAGTCAAAAGCACCAGTCCCAAAAGGAGCATCACTATTATAAGAATTATCGTCGTCATATATCTATGATTTTAATGTACTATTTCTGAAGTTATCTGTTTGTTGAGGAGGGCGGTGTGCATCGGCAGCAGAGCCTCGTACGAGTCGTTTTTCACCACACATTTGCCCTTGTAGTGACAGATGATGGCACACTGTTCCGCCTGGCTTTCGGTGTGACGGCAGATGTCGACGAGCGCTTTGATCACATAGTCGAACGTGTGTACGTCGTCGTTGTAGATTAGCAGCCGGCACCCTTCGTCACTGAGTGTGGCGAGGTCTTCGTTCTGCTGGGTATTTGTCTTGGTCTGTTCCATAGCCGAATCAGTTTTCTTTAGTTTCGAGCAACACGCTGGCCTGTGCGGCGATTCCCTCTTCCCTTCCCACGAAGCCGAGGCGCTCGGTGGTGGTGGCCTTGACCGACACCTGGCCCACTTCCACACCTGCCGCGGTGGCTATGGCCTCGCGCATAAGAGGGATATATGGTGCCAGCTTGGGGCGTTGGGCGCACACCACGCTGTCGATGTTGACCACGCGGTAGCCCTCGTCGGCGAGGAGCCTCACGGTGTGGGCGAGCAGCAGCTTGCTGTCGATGCCTTTGAACTGCGGGTCGGTGTCGGGGAAATGCTGCCCGATGTCGCCCAGGGCGGCGGCACCCAGGAGGGCGTCGCAGATGGCGTGTATCAGCACGTCGGCATCGCTATGTCCGGCAAGCCCCAGCGGATAATCCACCCTGACGCCTCCTATCCACAGCTCACGCCCTTCGGCGAGCTGGTGGACATCGTAGCCTATGCCTGTACGTATCATTGATTATTAGTCGTTATCTTTGTTGAAGGACACTTTCTTTCCGAAGTTCACGCTCAGCGATATCCTCAGCGTGTTGGTCAGCGGGTTGTTGCTGATGGTGGTGGTGGGGATGAGGTACGAGAAGTCGAAGGCGAAGATGTTGTAGCGAATGCCGGCACCGACCGTGAGGTACTGACGGCCGCCCTTATACTTGTTCTCGTAGAAATATCCCAGTCGGGCGGCGAACATGCCGTTATACCAATACTCCACACCCGCCGACAGCTGAAGCTCCTGCATCTCCTCTTTGAATCCGAGCGGTGCGTCATAGAAACTCTTTATGGCGCCCGAGATAACGCCCGTACGGTGGTACTCGGCACGGTTGGCGTAGTATTTGCTTGCGCTGTCGCCCGGCGTGATGGGAGTAGGCACCAGCAGCTTGTTCACGTCGAAGAGCACGTTTACCTTGTTGTAGCTGTCCACATTATATGTATAGCGGGCTCCCAGCCTGAGGTTGGCAGGCAGGAACTCGTTGTCGGTGTCGTCGTCGGAATAGCGCAGCTTGGCGCCGAGGTTGCTGATAAATCCGCCCACCGCAAACTCTTGCTGCTGGTCTATCTCTTTCTGGTAGTATATACCGAGGTCGGCGGCGATGCTGTTGGCCGCCTTGGTGGAGGAGTAGCCGCTGCCGTCGAAGAGGGTCATGCCGTTGGTGAGGTCCGAACGGATATAGCGCACCGTGGCGCCCAGCGAGAGACCGTCGGTGACGAGTATCGAGTAGCTGGCGTCTATTGCGAACTCGTTGGGATGGTAGGTTCCGCGGTCGTTGCCTTCGCCGTCGGTGCTCTGAATCTCGCCCAGCGAGAAATAGGTGGCCGACAGAGCGACAGCGTGACGGTTGTTGATCTTGTAGAAACCACCCAGGTAGAGGAGGTTCATGTCGTTGACTCCCAGGTGGCGCATCCACGGGGTGTAGGTGGTGGAGATGCTTCCGTTGAGGTCGCTCTGCACAAACTTCGCGTTGTTCCAGTGGGCGCTGTAGGCGTCGGGAGTCGAAGCCACTCCCGCGTCGCCGAGGCCGCTGGCGGTGGCGTCGGGAGCCAGCAGCAACACCGGCATGCCGGTAGATATCCAGTTGCTCCGCTGGGTGTTCTGTCCCGTGATGGGAGTCTGAGCCTTCACGCTCAGCACCATCACGCCCAACATTATTATCGTTACGATTGTCTTCTTCATTTCTTTACTGTTTTCTTTCGCTCTGATTAATTTTTGCACCTATATAAACTGCAAACTTGTGTTTTTATTGTCTGCACTATCTAATTTTAACTATTTTTGTGTGAGAGCGCGACTTGCTGCCGTCTTTCGACAGGGCGGTGATACGCACCATATAGACGCCGTCGGCCACCGGTGTCCCCTTGTCGCTCTGCATGTCCCAGTCGACCGCCACCACGTAGGAGTTCTCGTTCAGAGCGGGCTTTATCACTCTCACCACCTGTCCGCTACTGCTGTATATGGCAATCTCCAAGCTTTTCAGCTGCGAGAGGGAGTTGTGCTCGTAGTGAATGGTGGTCCTTCCGCGGCTGGGGTTGGGATAGACGAAGCAGCGGCCCGTCACCAGGCTGTCGCTGCTGTGCACTATGAAGTTGACCCGTGCCGTAGCCGAGTAGTTGAAGATGTTCCACGCCTTGAGGCTCACCGTGTGCTCGCCGGGGGCGAGGGCCGTGAGGCCGTAGTTCACCGTGCCGCGGTGGCTGTCGTAGAGGTCGGTCTCGTAGAAGTCGTTGAGCACTATCTGGTTGTTGGGGTTGTCGTCCACCAGCGCCATGATGTCGTGGCCGATTCCCGTGCCGGCCGAGTTGATGCCCACCTTGTCGTAGAGACGGGCATAGATGTAGGGGTTCTCGTCGGTGATGCCGCCGTTGCGGAAGGTGGTGTCGTTGATATAGAGTTTTATCTCGGGACGGCATTCGGTGAGGTCGGCGTTCTCGTCAAAGCCTCCCAGCATCAGGTTCCCGTATTGTCCGCTGGCGCAGTCGCTCGCGCTCTTGGCGAAATGGCTCAGCTTCGCGTAATCATATTTATATGCCACGTCGCGCGGCACTATGAACTTGTATTCGAAGCGGCCGCCAGTGACGGTGACGCGGCCCCTGTAAAGCACGCTGTTTCTGAGGGAGAACGCCACCTCGGTCCCTTCGTTGTCGTTGGCGAGGGTGTGGGTCTTGGCGGGGCGGTCATAGACCGTGGCGTAGAGCACCCCGTCGAAGCCGTCCATCAGCTGGCCCGAAGGGTTACGCACCTCGCCTGCCACCGTCACCTCCGACAGCACCTTGGCGCTGTCGGCCACTCCGGCCACCACCTCGTGGCCGTTGATCTTGGTCACCACCACCTGGTTTTGCGGTATGGAGAGTTTCAAGGCGGGGTCGCCCAGCAGCACGAAGCTGTGGCTCACACTCGTGGCGTTCTTGGCGAGACGCAAGGCGTCGCCCACGCTGTTGCCGGGGGTTATGGCGTTGACGCACACGTCGCTGTTGAAACGCTGTATGTGGCCTATGGGACGTGACGCCGTCACCGTGGCTATCGCTCCCCCCTGGGCGTTGAGCAGGTGCTCGCAGCCGCACACCTCGCTGAGCTTGTCGAAACGGCCGTAGCTGCACGTGCTCGTCACGAAGAAAGCCAGCTGGTCCTTGTTGGTGTACGAGGCCGCGTCGTTGGGCTCTATATACCTTTCCGTGCCTATATATTCTATAGAGCCGTGGCCCACGTAGTTGAACATCAGGCAGCCGTAGTTCAGTATCTTCCACAAGGCGTTGTTTACGTCGGGATAATAGGAGCCGATGGCGCCCGACTGCTGCTGGTAGGCGTCGGCATAGACTTTCTCTATATTGAACACGGGATAGAGCGACTCTATGTTGTTGGCCATGCTTTCCGACGAGGAGACAAACACCGTGTCGCCCGGACTCGACGGGTCGGCGTCGTCGGCCAGGAAGGCCAGCTTGTTACGCCAGTCGCCCCTTATCTCCTCCTTCGGCAGGTCGCTGCGCTCGAGGTAGCGCCTTATCTTTTCCACCATCCTGTTGGCCTCCATCACGTTGCGGGCCGGCAGACGCCCTATTCCCACGTCGAGGCTCTCGCTCTGCGACGAGCTCTCGCCGTCGTCGAGATAGCCGAACATGTCGTCGGTGCCGTAGCTGCCGCCCTCGTCGGTGAACGACACCTCGCTCTGGCAGGTCAGTATCGTAGGATAGTTGTTTCCGAGAATATCTTTGTTGTCGTAAGTCCCCTGGCCGAACAGCAGCAGGTAACGCGGCCCATTGTCGCCTACAGCCTGCGCCCTTTTCCTCATCATCCTCAGCAGCTCCCTGACGGCCATCGGGTCGGCACGGCCGCTCGAGAACTCGTTATACACCTTCTGCGGCGTCACCACCAGCGAACTCAATCCGTCGTATATCATGTGCATCTCTGCCACCTCTTCGGCTTGCTGCACAAACAGCGGGTGAGTCACTATCACCAGGTCCACCGACTCCTCGCCGTGAAGGTCCTGGTTCTCCACACGCTCCACACGGATTGGTGCAACATACGACGTACCGTCGAACATTACATAATGACCAACCCTTTCCGTTGAATCCACAAAGGTCACCTCGCCACCGTTCCTCGTCAGCGACATCTCCTTCACTTCTCCGTGATTCCCCACGTTCCACACCCTCATTTTAGCGTTAGTGCTCCTTATCTTGAATGTCGCCACATTGCCAGACCCCACATGCTGCAGGTTCCACACCTCCGTCTGTCCGCTCCCGAACGTCAGCGGCACCGTGGCGTTCACCTCTATGAAATCCAGATAGCCGTTAGCCATATTGTTGGTCGGCACATATTCCACCGTCACCACCGGGTTGGCCCCTGCCGCCAGATAGGCCTGGCGCAAAGTCTGGTAGGGATAATGCTCGCTGCAGCTCACCCACGTGCGGTTGCCGTTATACGACACGTCGAACCTCGCCGGCTCCGCCGACATGCTCGCCACCGCAGTCCTTATGCGCATCATGGTGCCGGACACCGGTGCCGGCAATCCCAGCGTGAACGAACGCTGCGGATTCATCGACGAGAACTTCTCCCCGACCCATATCTGTCCCGTCTCGTGCGTGTTCACCACATCGTTGTCTATCACGTTTACCGCCGTATAATTCTCTATCACGTCGCTTGCCGACACTCCCACACTTCGTTCCTCCACAGCCTTATCCGTAGACGCGTCTAAGCACACGAAATAATAGTTCGACTTGGCATAAGGGTTACGCCGGTGCTCCATAGTCCCGTGGTCGGAGTTATAGACCCAGTCATCAGCCCCCTCCACATAAAACACCAGCTCGTCATTGCCGTCAAAACGGCCGTTACCGTTCACGTCCCTCTTCATCACAGCCACCTGCTCCAAATCGTTCTTCCTCGTGCCGTCGTTCAACAGCTTCATCTGGCCGCCGCCATTGCCGTAAACCGCTATCTTCGACAACTCCAACCCATTAACATGACCCGCTCCTAAATCGTTAACCGAGAGCCGGCACACCCCAGTCCTGTTCACCTCAATCCTATACCAAAGACCGCTGCTCAGCACCGAATGGGCGGCATATTCCTGCCCGACTGCGACAGCCGACAGGCACACCACCGACACAACGGTCAGCACAACACGACGAAATATGACGTTTATATGGTGCATGTTGATAGGTTGATAGGTTGAACGTTGATAGGTTGAATGTTTATATGTTTTTTACTTCGTAAATAATCATCACATATATAACGCAACTATACATTATTTATTATATAAGCCACCCATTTTTAACATTTTTAACCACCGCCTGACCCGAACGAGAGTCGAATGAAACATGGAGGGAATATGGAGCGACTATGGAGAGGATATAGACCCTCCAAATCACAAAAAAACTTAAAAAACGGAAAACGTATCGTCAATAAAAAAAAACTTCGTAATTTTGCACCCCGAGAAACAAACGTTCCACCCCAATGGCACACATCACACAAGGCACACTCACCCTTCGCAACGCCACATCCGACGAGGTCTCCCAAGCCTTCGACATCATCGTCGGACGCATACAGTGGATGGACCTCAAAGGCATCCGCCAGTGGAACGTCACACGCTACCTCGAACGCTTCCCCTATTCCTATTACGTCGAGAAGCAGCAATCCGGCGAGCTCTACCTCCTCTTTGACCGTTCCACGCTCCTCGCCACCGCCGTCCTCAAGACCGCCGACGACCGCTGGCCAGCCGAAGCCCATCGCCAGCCCGCGCTCTACCTCCACAACTTCGCCACCGTCCCCGGCCATCCCGGCTCAGGACTACGTTTTCTCGACCTCGCCGAGCAGCTCACCGCAACCCTCGGATACAGCTTCCTCAGGCTCGACTGCGCCGTCGACAACCCTTTCCTCAACGACTACTACCACGCCCTCGGATACTCCCCCGCCGGCACCTGCACCCACGGCCTCTACCAAGGCATTCTCCGTCAGAAAAAAATGGCCCCAAAGGCACCGAAATCATAAAAACTCCTAAAATGTTAAAAAATTAACTTTTATTAATGTAACCTTTGAAACAAAAAACACTCTCTTCCGTTAAAATGGGCATAAGAAAAAACACTAAAAATACTCGTAAATACAAAAAAGGCACCTCAATCTTAACACAATTAACGCCTCCTGTTGAAAAAATAATACACTGATACTCAACGACAAATAAAATATTTTTATAAATAATATTGTCATTTCAAAAAAAAATCGTAATATTGCTTTTCAAAATTAAGCACATAATATAAATAGAAATAGTAGAACTAACATAACGATTATGAAAAAACGCGTACGTCGGATAGTAGCAATCGCAGCGCTCGTAATCATCAGCCTGCAAGGCGTAAAAGCCCAAGACATTGGATTCTCCCAATTCTATGCTAATCCATTGTATCTCAACCCCGCAATGGCCGGTTCCAAGATCGCGCCCAACTTCTCGCTCACCTATCGCTGCCAATGGCCAGCACTTACCAGCGCCTACCAGACAGCATCCTTGAGTTACGACCAGTATATCGACAAGTTGCACGGTTCCATCGGTGCCATATTCCTCTACGACCGTCAGGGTGACCACGGCGCACTCAACACCTTCTACGGTGGATTCATGTACGCCTTCCGTTTCAACCTCACACGCGAAGTATTCATGAACATCGCCCTCCAGGCCTCCGTGTTCAACGTACACCTCAACTGGGACCTCAACTACCTCCACTTCCCCGACCAGATCGACCCCTCACAAGGATTCGTCAACCAGACTTCCGCACAGCCTCCTGAGAACAACAGCAAATGGAACGCCGACTTCAGCGCTGGCGTCATGGTTTACGGTACCGGTTGGTATGCCGGTGCGGCAGGTTCCCACCTCAGCCGTCCCGACCAGGGATTCTACTCCGTCGACCGTATCCCCATCAAAGTCACCGTCCACGGCGGTGGTATGATCAACCTCGCAAAAGAAAAACGCCGTACCTCCACCCTCGGACTCGGCACTCCTATAATCTCCCCCAACTTCATCTACCAGTACCAGGGCACCTTCCACTACTTCAACTACGGTGTCTATCTCGACTGGGAACCCTTCCTGGTTGGTGTGTGGTATCGTAACGGTGTAGAGAACTCCGACGCTTTCATCTTCCTCGCCGGTATCCAGTGGGATCACTACAAAGTGGGTTACTCCTACGACGTCACCGTGTCGAAACTCGCCAACAACACCCACGGCGCACACGAGGTCACCCTCGGAGTACTCCTCCCCGTGCCTCAGCAGAAACAGAAAGTCAGAGCAATACGCTGCCCGTCCTTCTAATAATATAATAGATTCACGCACGCGTACATTATAATTATTTGAAACAAATAAATACATCAATAGAATATGAAGATTCTGAAAGTTACAGGCCTCGCACTTCTCGCACTCTTCGTGCTCACAAGCTGCGGCAGTAAGAAAAAGTCAGCAGGCACCGGTTGGAACTACAACGATCCCAACTGGGGCGGCTTCGAAGTCTCCGAATACAACGAGCAGCCCACCTCTCCGGGACTCGTGTTCATCGAGGGCGGCGCCTTCACCATGGGCTACGTCACCGACGACTCCCGTTTCCAGTGGAACAACACTGCCCACCAGGTCACCGTCTCCTCCTTCTATCTGGACGAGTGCGAAGTGTCCAACGTCATGTATCGTGAGTTCACTTATTGGATGCAACGCGCTTACGGTGAGGAATATCCCGAACGTGTAGCCGACATCTACCCCGACACCAACGCTTGGCGCGACAAGCTCGCTTGGCGTGAGAGCTTCGTGGACCACTACTTCACCAGCCCCGTATATGACGAATATCCCGTCGTCGGAGTCTCCTGGGAGCAGGCCAACAAATACTGCACCTGGCGTACTGACCGCGTCAACGAGAAGATCCTCGTAGACATGGGTGTCATAGTCCTCGACCAGACCGACCTCCGCGGTGAGACCGCCTTCCAGACCGACGTATATCTCGCCGGCCAGTACCGTGGTGAGAGCAAGACCGAGCTCACCAACCTCGACCCCGCCGCCGGTGGCGAACCCCGCCAGGTACGTCGCGAGGATGGTATCCTCCAGCCCAACTACCGTCTCCCGACCGAGGCTGAATGGGAATTCGCCGCTCTCGGACAGATCGGCTCCACCTTCGACGAGCGTCAAGTCGAGCACAAGACCTATCCTTGGGCAGGTCACAGCCTGCGTTCGGCCAACAAAGCATACTACGGCCAGTTCCTCGCCAACTTCAAACGCTCGCGCGGAGATGCCATGGGTATAGCCGGCAACCTCAACGACGCTTGGGACTACACCGCTCCCGTGAAATGGTATTTCCCCAACGACTACGGTCTCTATCACATGGCCGGCAACGTGGCTGAGTGGTGCATGGACGTCTTCCGTAAAGACGTTGACCCCGTCGGAGGCGAAGACCTCAACCCCTTCCGTGGTAACATCTACAAAGCTCCCGTGTATGTCGATGACGAAATCGCCATCAACGACACCACCGGCGGCATAGAATATAAAAACGAGGACGTCGACCTCAACCGTCGCAACTACCGTCAGGCCAACAACGTCAACTACCTCGACGGTGACTACGCCTCCAACATCTACGACTACGACGGCCAGTCGGCTATTACCGAGTGGGTCAACAACAGCGATGAAGAAGACGAAGAGGAAGGTGGCGGCGAAGAGGAAGAAGGTGGCAGCACCCTCGACAACCCCGACAGCGTTACCAACATGATGTACCGTCGTAACACTCCCCGTCAGAGCGACGTAACCTCTCTGACCGACAACAAGGTCCGCGTGGTAAAGGGCGGCAGCTGGAAAGACCGCTCCTACTGGATGCAAGCCGGCACACGTCGCTTCTACGACCAGGACAAGTCCACCTCGTGGATCGGATTCCGTTGCGCTATGGACCGTCTCGGTTCGCGCTCCGGCAGATAACCTAAGAATCCATAGTTTTATGAATTTTATTCAGGAGAAAGGATGTTCCTAACGAACATCCTTCTCTCTTTTTATATCTTACAATTCCCTTTCCCCATCACCACATCTATGACACGTAAAACCTTATATTACTCCATAGCGGTGCTCGTGATTACAGCGCTGGCCGCCTGCTCGCACGACGAGAACCCGGAAGTCCTGAGCCAGTGGCAATACGAATACGACGGCACATGGCACAACGCCACCGTCCCTTCGTGCATCCATACCGACCTGATGGCCGACTCGCTGATTCCCGACCCCTTCATCGGCACCAACCAGGACAGCGTGGGCTGGGTCGCCGAACTCCAATGGCGCTACCGTACCACCTTCACCCGTGAGCAGGCCAAAGGAAAGAAATACCTGCTGTTCGAGAGCCTGCAAACCTACGCCGCCGTGCTCGTCAACGGCGACACGCTGCTCCACGCCTGCAACATGTTCCACCCCTACAGCCTGCGTCTCTCCGACATCACGCTCCGCGACACCAACACGATAGAAATCGTCTTCGACCCGGTAAAAGTCCACGACTCCCTCCTCGCCGCCCAACACTCTTATAAACTTCCCGACCGCCGCGCCTTCAGCCGCAACGCTCCCTACCAGCAGGGCTGGGACTGGGGGCCGGTGCTGCCCACCGTGGGAATCGTCGGCAACGTATATCTCTCGCGTAAAGCGGAGCCGCCGATGGCACCGGTGGCCAAGAGCGAATTCTTCGACCAGCACCACATAACCTTCGAGGCGAAGGAGGACAGCACAGGCCTCGCCTACACGTTCTACGACAACGGCGAGCCCGTCTTCGTGAAAGGGGCCAACTGGATTCCCGTCCACAGCTTCCCGACAGACAATGCGGCAAACAGGGAGCGTTACCGTTACCTCCTCACCCAAGCCAGGCGGCAAGGGATGAACATGATAAGGGTGTGGGGCGGAGGAATCTACGAGCAGGACTATTTCTTCGACCTGTGCGACTCGCTGGGACTTATGGTGTGGATGGACTTCAACTATTCGTGTGCCCTCTATCCCGCCGACTCCCGCTTCCTCGACGAAGCCCAAGCCGAAGCCGAGTGGCAAGTGCGGCGTATCGGCCGCCACCCGTGCGTGGTGCTGTGGTGCGGAAACAACGAGGTGGAGAACGGCTTCCAGGACTGGGGCTGGCCGAAGCAGTTCGGCTGGGACGACGAGACCATGGCCCAGTTGCGCCACGGCATAGACACCCTCTTCGGCGAAGACGGCATACTCCACCGTGCGGTGAAGAAGTACGACCCCAAAAGACGTCCCTACGTGACGAGCTCCCCACTCTACGGCTGGGGACACCCCGAGTGCTGCACCCACGGCGACTCCCACTATTGGGGAGTGTGGTGGGGCGAGCTGCCCTTTGAGGTTTACAGAGAGAAGACCGGCCGCTTTATGAGCGAATACGGCTTCCAGAGCTATCCCGACTATTCCACCGTCTGCCGTTTCTGCCCCGAGAGCGAGCGTTCCATAGACTCGCCCACCATGAAAGCCCACCAGAAACACGGCCGGGGAGTGGAGATTATAGACAAGGCGATGAGGCAATATTACGGAGTCGATTCCAAGACGCTGAGCCTCGAAGACTACTGCTATGTGTCGCAGTTGCTGCAGGCGTGGGGCATGGGTTACGGCATACTCTGCCACCTGCAAGCCCAACCGCGCTGCATGGGAACCCTCTACTGGCAGCTGAACGACTGCTGGCCCGTGGCCTCATGGAGCAGCATCGATTACTATGGCAACCTCAAGGCTCTACACTATCGCGCTCAAGCCCTGTTCTCTGACTCTGCCGACCTCCAAGCCTGGGAGGAATACTACAAGACATATCCCAAAGACCTTAAGCTGAAACGCGAGGACTACCGTATGACCTATCGCGCCACGGCAGAAGGGTTGGAGGTAGATATAGTAAGCGACGGATATCTGAGGGACGTGATGCTGCAGACGACGCCACACATCGACGGCTGGTGGGAGACCAACTACTTCGACCTCCACGGGGGAGAGCATGTAACAGTGAAGTTCCACCCACGCAATCCCGGCGAAGACCTCTCCGATGTCAAGGTCACGCTGAAATGCCTCAACGACATCTACTACAACCTATTCTTAGAAGAATGGAATAAACACATTATCGTCTGCGACGTCACTCCGACTTGAGGAAGGCGAAAAACACAGCAGCAATCATCAGGAGGAACGAAACTATATTGTTCCACCTGATGGGTTCCCCTTTGAACACGGTGGCTACAATTACCGTAAAAACGGTGAGAGATATGACTTCCTGAATAATCTTCAGCTGCATCAGGTTGAACGGGCCTCCGTTGATTGCCGAGCCTATGCGGTTGGCGGGAATCATGGCGCAGTATTCAAAAAGAGCCAATCCCCACGAAAGGAGTATTATGGCGAAGAGAGGCCAGTCAGTGATGAGTTTCATCTGCTGCAGCTTGAGGTTACCGTACCAGGCGAAAGTCATAAACACATTGCTCACCACGAGCAGTATTATGGTCAAGAGTGCTCTGTTCATTATCGTGGCAGGGGTTTGTTGTTTACAATACGGATGAGCGAAGCGAGAGCCTCGTTGACGGCGCGGTCGATGTTCTGCTGCCGGCGGCTGCCATAGTGGGAGCAGAAAACCACGGTGGAAGAGGACGACGCCACGGCAATCCATACCGTGCCGACAGGATTTTCGTCGGTGCCGCCCGTGGGGCCTGCCACCCCGGTGGTGGCGATGGCATAGTCGGCGGAGAGACGGGAGCGGACTCCTTCGGCCATCTCCCTTGCCGTCTGTTCGCTTACCGCGCCATAGGATTCCAGCGTCTCCTCCTTTACACCAAGGGCGCTATGCTTTACCTCGTTGCAATAGGACACCACGCCCCCTTTGAACCACTGCGAGGCGCCAGCTATGGCGGTGAGGCGCGAAGCTATGGTGCCGCCCGTGCAGCTCTCGGCGGTGGCGAGGGTGATATTCTTGTCGGCCAAGGTGGCAGCAGCCAACTCGGGAAGCGACTCATAGTCCTCGCCCACTATGTATTTGCCGGCGAGGGCATAGAGACCCTGCAGCTGAGTTGTTATCTCTTGCCTCAGGGTTTCCTGGTTGTCGCCCACCGATGTGAGGCGAAGCTTCACCACACCCGCCTGAGGGAGATAGGCGAGGCTTATGTGCTGCGGGAGTTGCAGCTCCCACGGCTCTATGAGGTCGGAGAGGAAACTCTCGCCGATGCCTTGCACGAGGATGTTCTTGGTTACTATGGCGCCCGTGTGGAAGTGACGCTGCAGACGGGGGACAATCTCGTGGACCATCAGGTGCTCCATCTCGAAGGGGACGCCCGGGAGCGAGACGAGCACATGGCCGTCACGTTCGAACCACATGGCGGGAGCGGTGCCCAAGGAGTTGTTGATCATCGTGCAGGCACGCGGAACCCACGCCTGCTGACGGTTGATAGGGGTGAGAGGGTAGTTGCGGCGAGCGAAGATACGCTCGATGTTGGCGAGGGCTTCGGCGTTCTCGTATAGTTCCGACTGGAAGAGGTCGCAGAGGACCGTTTTGGTGATGTCGTCCTTGGTGGGGCCGAGGCCGCCCGTGAGGAGCGTTATGTCGCAAGAGGCGAGAGAGTCGGAAACAGCGGCAGTGATGTCCTCGCGGTTGTCGCCGATGGTGAGCACACGGACGACGCGGAAGCCGGCCGAGGTGAGCAGCTGCGACATCACAGAGGCGTTGGTGTTCACCACCTGCCCGATAAGCAACTCGTCGCCGATATTGAGAATTGTAACGTTCATAGTGATATTAAACAAATGTAATAACGGAAACAGAGTCCTTTTATTGTGTTTTGAGGATTCTTTCATATTTGGTCGGGGAAAAAGTGGTCAGTGGCCAGTGGCCAGTAGTCAGTGGTTGGTAGGAGGCACATAGGACATTGATAGGACTTTCATAGGACTTAGGTTAAGGTCAAGTTAATATCAAGTTAAAGGTTTTGCTCTTGCGAGCAAGACGTTATCTTCGCTCGGCATAAATGTAAACTTTTCTGCTCTCGCTTTTCGATAACGTTGGTTAATGGTTGGTTAATGGTTGAGCCATGGTTGATTCGATATTCAGCCGTGTTTCGGAGGAGGAAAAAAGATGTGCTCTCGGGGAGAAGAACGGGTTGGTGAAACGGGGCTGGAAATCAGAGGGATATTGCGACGTTAAGATTATTTAACATTTTTTATATGTTAAAATGGGTCTTAAAAAGGGGGTTGAGGGGTTCATATATATAAGAGGGCATAAGTTTTTGAAGTTTATGAGGGGCTTAGTGGCGAGGTGCGGCAGTAAGGTAAACGGGCGGAAGGGAACACAATAAAAATGAGAAAATTGCGTTATAAAGGCAAGGGAAATTAAGTAATGGTCAAAGAAAATTTTAATAGGGATGTCAGAAAATGGAAGTTTTTGAAACTAATATATAATAGGGGACAATTTGTAAAAATGGATCGAGATTGGAAAAGGTAAGAGGTGACATATTGAGGATTCTGATTGGACTTGCGGTTGTCATGTTGTGGGTGCCGTGCGGGGTGGCGCAGAATGCCTCGTGCGGGAGGCAGTCGTGCGTGGGAGAGGATTTCTGGGTCACGTTCCTCTGCAACGATGACGACCCTGCCAACGCGCTGCTGTCGGTGATAGCCACAGGGTCACAGCAGGCTCGCCACCGAGGTCCGAGCAATATGGTTCCCCAACATCCTCGCCCCGAGCGAATCGCTTAACAACTACTTCAAAGCCTTCACGAGTTGCCAAGTGGCGGAATTTGAGATACACCTGTTCAACCGCTGGGGCCTGCTGGTGTGGCACACCACCGACATCGACGACAGATGGGACGGAACCCACAACGGCACCCCTGTGCCGCAAGAGGCATACGTGTACCGGTGGTATATGAAAGACATCCACGGCAAGGAGTGGCGAGGGACCGGAATGGTGAATCTTGTAAGATGAAAAAAAGGACTATCTCAAAGTAATACCAACCATATCTCAACCATATCTCAACCATATATGAACCATATATCGCCTGCACGATATTTTTTCTCGGGAAACAAAGATACTTGGTCTAGGGAATATTCAAAAAAAACTTCGTTTTTTCTTGCTATTTTGCTTAACTTTAGTATCTTTGTTGGTTAAAACCGTGCAGTGACAAAGCACGTAGAACATTGATATTATGAAAGATATAGAGAATTTAAACGAGTTGATAGCGTCGGCATTAAGGGAAGATATAGGCGACGGGGACCATTCGACGCTGGCTTGTATCCCTGCCGAAGCCGAGGGGAGCGCAAAAATTTGGGCGAAAGCCGACGGCATAATATGCGGCTGCGAAGTGGGCAGACAGGTGTTCTCCATGGTTGACCCGACGCTGAGGGTGGAAGTGATGAAAGAGGACGGCAGCGAGGTGAGAAGAGGCGACACGGTGATGATGGTTTACGGCCACTCGGCAAGCATACTGACGGCAGAGCGTACGGTGCTGAACTTCATGCAGCGGATGAGCGGCATAGCCACGGAGACGCACCGGATGGTGGACATGCTCGATGGCTTGAACACACGCCTGCTGGACACGAGGAAGACGACACCCAACATGCGGCTGTTGGAGAAATACGCGGTGGCATGCGGCGGCGGCACCAACCACAGGATAGGGCTGTACGACATGGTGATGCTGAAGGACAACCACATAGACTTTGCGGGAGGCATAGAGGCAGCCATAGACAGGACTCACGAATATCTGAAAGCCAAAGGTAAGAATCTCAAGATAGAGATAGAGGTGAGGTCGATGGACGAGCTGGAGAGGGTGATGGCGCACGGCGGAGTGGACAGGATCATGCTCGACAATTTCGACACCGCCACACTGCGCAAGGCGGTGGAGCGTATCGGCGGAAAGTACGAAACCGAAGCGAGCGGCGGCATCACAGAGAAGACGCTGAGGGAGTATGCCGAGACGGGAGTGGACTTCATCTCGGTGGGTGCGCTGACTCACCATATCAAGAGCCTGGATTTGAGTTTAGTGGTCAGTAATCAGTAGGCATCTATGGGATTCCGGCAGCAAATAGGCGATATATGGAAACATATCACACAGCGGACACTCGAGCCGCGGCAGTGGGTCATGATGGTATATCGCAAATTTGCGAGCGGCAAGATACTGCACTTTCTACATCATTATAGCGTGCCCGGATATGTAGGGGTGAGATGGGACGAAGTTCTGAAAAGTTTTTTCAAGGAACTATTCTCAGGAGATACAAACCAACGAGCCAAGTCTCTGTCGTTTTCGTTTCTGGTGGCTTTCCCGCCTATGCTTGTTTTTCTAATGACCTTAATAGCGTATCTTCCTCTGGACGGGGTACAGGATGAATTTCTCAAGAATTTGGGAGATGTGTTGCCCGGCAAAATATATGCAACGGTATCCAATACAGTGAACGACATAATGGGGAACAAACGTGAGAACCTGCAGTTTTTTGGCTTAGTTTTTTCGGTGTGGCCTGCGGCTAGCGGTTTAAACTCACTGTTCCGGAGTTTCCGAAACCCCAAGGTTGAGGCCAAGACGCGCCCATGGATTCTGCGTATAACAATGAGTGTGGGAATGGTTCTACTGCTGTATGTGTTGATCATAATGGCATTGGTACTTATGATGGAATATCACCATTTGGTGGACCTGCTTACTGACCAAGGAGTAATACGGTGGTCGGAAAACCTTAGGCAGGCGGTTGGTATTGGACGTTGGGTAGTGCTTGCCATTGCCCTGCTGATAGTAATCAACCTGATGTACTTCCTGATTGACTACTATTGGATGAAGAGCAGTCATGAGCGAATGGGATTCTTCAGTATAGGAGCTATCATAACTTCGGGAATGTTTATGTTGTTCACGTGGGGATTTGAAATTTACCTCGACAACTTCAACAACTACAACCTGCTCTACGGCTCGATAGGAACCCTGCTGGTGATCTTTATGTGGATATACCTCAACTGCCGAATGCTGTTGGTAGGCTACGAACTCAACCGCAGCATCCTCGGAGTCAGGAAAGACAAAGAACAACGCTACAGTAACTGGAGCGAACGAGTATCCATCACGGCGAAAAAGTTTCGCCGTTTCAGAAAGACTAAAAGAACAAACAAATAAAAGACAATGATAATAGAACGTGCCGGCGGAAAAGATCTGCCAAAAAATCCTATCAAGGGCGAGCAATTCAAAATGATAGCCAAGACGATGATGGGCCTCGAAGAGGTCCTCGCCGAGGAGCTGCGAGAAATGGGAGCCGAAAACATAGAGTTGCTCACACGAGCTGTATCCTTCACAGGCGACATGCGCCTGCTCTACCGTGCCAACTACAGCTGCCGTACCGCTTTGGCAATACTGAAACCCTTCGCCGAATTCGAAGCCAACAGCACCGACGAGCTCTACGACCAAGTGTACCGCCTGCCGTGGGAGAAGATCCTCGACGTGGACGGCACCTTTATGATAGACTCGTCCTGCTCGGGCGAGATATTCACCCACTCCTACTATGCCGCCCTCAAGACGAAGGACGCCATAGCCGACCGCTTCCGCAAGATGTTCGGCCGACGCCCCTCCATAGACACCGAGAACGCCGAGTATAAGTTCAACCTCCACATCGCCGACAACCACGTGACCCTGCTGCTGAACTCGAGCGGCGAGAGCCTGCACAAACGCGGCTACCGTCAGGGAGTGGGAGTGGCTCCACTCAACGAGGTGTTGGCGGCTGGCATCATAAAACTCTCGGGGTGGAAGTGCGACTGCCACCTGATGGACCCAATGTGTGGCTCGGGAACGATACTTATAGAAGCCGCCATGCTCGCCAACAACATACCAGCACAGTACTACCGTGGCGACCGCTTCTCGTTCAAGAGGTGGAAAGAGTTCAACCTCCTCGACTGGAAGAGCGTGAAAGAGGAAGAGAACCGCAAGATAGGCTCGCTCGACTTCGAATACGAGATATGGGGCAACGACATAGACATGACGGTGTTGCAGCAAGCCGAGAAGAACCTCGAGTATGCCAAGCTCCACCACGACGTGATGCTCTACCACGGCTCGTTCGTTGACCAAAAGCCACCCGAGGGACGTTGCATCATCATCACCAACCCGCCCTACGGCGAACGCATAAAGGTCGATGACCTCAACAACCTCTACGAGCAGCTCGGCAGCACCTTCAAGCACCTCTACGGCTCCGACTGCCAAGTGTGGCTCATCACATCCGACTTCGAGGCGATGAAACACATAGGACTCAAGCCCTCCAAGAAGATAGCGCTGCTCAACGGCTCGCTCGACTGCCGACTGCTGCAGTTCCAACTCTACGAGGGTTCCCCCAAACACACGTCCGATGCCACCGATTGAGGCAGACCTTGTAAAACGACTGGCCGCCCAAGTGGGGTTCCACGCCTGCGGCATCGCCGAGGCGCGATCACTGCCCGACTATCTAGACGACCTCAACTATTGGCTCAGCCACAACTACCACGGCGATATGTCATACATGCAACGTAACGCCGACAAGCGCAGCAATCCCCTGCAGCTGCTTCCCCAGGCACGCAGCGTCATCTCCGTGTTGCTTGCCTACAAGACACCGCCGCTCCATTCGGGAGTTCCCAAGATAGCCCGTTTTGCCTGCCTCCCCGACTACCACGACGAGGTGAAACAGCGACTCTTCCGCCTCGCCGACCTTCTGAAAGAGCATTACCCCGAAATCAAAGGACGTCCGTTCTGCGACACCGCGCCCCACAGCGACAAACTGTGGGCACAGCAGGCAGGGCTGGGATGGATTGGGCGCAACTCGCTCCTTGTAAACCCCACCTACGGCACGTTCCACAACATAGGGTCGCTGGTCATAGACCATCCTACAGACCACTACGACACGCCCATCTCCAACCACTGCGACGACTGCCACCGCTGCCAAGAGGCTTGTCCCAACAAAGCGCTCGCCACCTCGCCTAACGGCCATCCCTGCCTCATAGCCACCCGCTGCAACGCCTACCATACTATAGAATCGCATGCCAAAGCTCTGCCCGACGACATACACCTGAGAGGTTATGTCTATGGCTGCGACATCTGCCAGGACGCCTGTCCCTACAACGCTACCGCTCCCCTCTCGGCAAAATTGTCCGAAGATATAGCCGAAAAAATAAAACTCCTCGTCGATGCCGACGAAGAGACTTTTATTCATCTCACACGAAACACCCCTCTACAACGTATTTCCTATAGCCAATGGCGGCGCAATCTCGCTCACCTCAACCGGCAACCATACAAACCTTCCACTCCTCCCCTACCTTCTTCATCTGAGTGAACAGGGTGTCGCTTTCTGCCGCGTCGCTCATCTTCACTGCCACCACAGCACCACGTCCAGTGGAATCCATCTCGGTACCTATCACGTCGAGACGGGCGGTCATACCTTCGAACATCATCCTCAGCCAGGCACTCATCAGCTCGTAATCCTCCTCGTCGGTGTCGCTCAGGCGCAACGCCTCGTTATAGTTTCCCTGCATCAAAGCCGTGTTAAAAGCCGTGGCAGTGTCGGCGGGATTGTTGCCGTCGGTAGTTTTTTCGTCGTCACCGCCGCATGCCGCCAAGCCACACAAAGCACTCGCTATCAATATACTATATAAGAATTTTCGCATACTTATTTCTTTCTTTTGAAGGTGCAAAGATACACATTATTTTTTATATAGCGACAATTCCCTCCGCAGGTAAACGTTAAAAAAACATAAAACGGGTGCCACCACTTGAATGACACCCGTTTAGATTATTTGACGTCCGAGTTCCGGCCGTTATCTTTTCTTAGTTTTCTTGCCACTGTTGCTGTCGGAGATGCCGAGTTTGGCTTTGATTGCCGGAGGAATGGCGTCTTTGTGGACCACGATATTCATGGTCTTGTAACGTACGAAAGCCTTGGAGCAGAAGAAGTTGCCACCAAATTCACCGTTATATTTGCCCCAGCTGTTCTTCACCATGTAGTACTCGTTGCCCATCTGGTCTTTGGCAGTTCCGAAGATAAGCATGCCGTGGTCGTCAGTGGTTTCCCAGTTGTCGTAAGCCTGCTGACGCTCCTCCTGGGTCACCCAGCGCTGCGGAGTGGGATGGTTGGCTGCCTCGTCGGCTATGTCGGAGGCTTTCATGCCAGTCCAATGAGCCTGGTCGCTGCCTACTCCGGTCTTGGGGGCTTCTGTAGCCGGCAGTACGGCGAAGCCTTTGCGGCTGTAGCGGAAGCCCGGCTCGCTGACGTCGGCACCCCATGCCACGGTGTAGCCCTGTTCGATGGAGTAGTCGAAGATTTCCATCAACTCGTCGAGCGGCACGTTGTAGCTCAGACCCCAACGCCAGTTGTCCTGGATTTCGATGACGAACTGCTCGTAGAAAGGATGGTGAGTGAAGGAGGTGATGCTCACGTAGTCGTCAGGGTTGAGTCCGAGGCTTTCGGCGAAGCTCTTCGGGGTGTAGGTCTTGCCCTGATAGGTGAACTTCTCGGGGATTTTGCCGAGGTAGGTCTCGTGGACCGCAGCGATAGCTTTCATCCACAGCGGCTGCCCGTCGGGGCCGGACTGCAGTTTCTTCAGCTTGCCTTTTGCGACAGCTGCCACCATAGCGTCGGTGAGGGCGCTGAGCTCGGTGTGGTTGGAGAGAGTGTCACCATACATGGCGCCGGCAGGCATTATCTCGTCGGGCACCATGCCGTAGTTGCGGAGACAGTAGAGCACGTCGTTGAAGGCACCGCCTTGCGAGAAGGAGACGTCGCCGTGGGTGCGCACTGCAGCGGCAGCACGGTCGTTATATGTCTTTTCCACAACATACATCTCACTGAGGTCATATTCCCCTTTGCCAAGGCGGAGCAGTTCGCTCTCGAGGAAGGCGATGCTGCTGTAGCTCCAGCAGGTTCCGGCGTTGTTCTGGTTCTTAACCGAGGTGATGGGCAGGACCTTGATGGTGTCGAACTTGTAACCCTCGTCCTCGCTCTTCTCTTCCTGCTGAGCCATTGCGGGCAGACAGAGAGCCGCCACGGCGAGCATTAAAATCACTTTTTTCATTGTCTTTCAGGTATTTGTTATTATTCTATTATTTTCTATCCGTCTGCAAAGATACGAAATATTTTTTAATAATCGCGGGAACTCACGATTATTTTTATGCGACAGGCAAAAAAAGAAAAACTTTCACTCACACGCTGAGGTACACTACCCGCTTCTCCTCGAACCACGGCAGAGGATAGAAGTCGTGGACTTCCCACGTCCGTGGGCGTTTGCCGAAGGGTGCCAGTTCCTTCCTAAGGTCGCCCCCTTTGAGGTAGAGTATGCCGTTGTGCAGCTCGTGGTAGTTGCTTCTGCTCACCTTCTTCTTGACCCATCCGTAGAACTCGGGCAGCGCGGTCACAGCACGGCTCACCACGAAGTCATATTCCCCCGTGAGGCTTTCGGCTCTTGCCTGCAGCACGGTGCAGTTCTGCAATCCCAGTTGCTCCACCACGTCGCTCACCACCTTTATCTTCTTTCCCACGCTGTCCACCAGTGTGAACTTCGTGTCGGGGAACATCACTGCCAACGGCACTCCCGGGAAGCCACCGCCCGTGCCCACGTCAAGAATCTCCGCCATAGGTTTGAACGGCTGCACCTTGGCAATAGCCAAGGAGTGCAGAACGTGGTGCTCGTAGAAGTTCTCCATATCCTTGCGCGAGATGACGTTGATTTTCTCGTTCCACTCGCTGTAAAGTCCCTCCATGGCGGCGTACTGTTCTTTCTGACGCTCGCCGAGGTCGGGGAAATAATTCAACAGAAGGTCGATGCCGCTCATTTCACCGCCGACTTGGTTACCCTGTATTTCTGCGACAGGCCTTGGTAGTCGCTCAGTTTGAGGTAATAGACGCCCGCCTCGAACGGTTCGAAATCCAAGCGGAAGTCGATGGTGTTCCATACCGCCTTGGCTTTGGGTTTGCCCTCGCGGTCCTGTATCTCTATGTATATCACCTGGCCGTTGGTTGCCTCGCGTCTCAGTCGCAGCGCATGTTTCTTCGCGATCGGGGTCACACGGATATCGGCTCCGAGGGATTGGGCGTCGTTGCTTTCGAAGACACGCTCGATGGTGTAGGTCTCCTTGATGCGCTTACCTTCCTCTTGGCTGCTCGCACACGAGCAGAAGAGTATTACACTGGATATTATGGCTATGAGGTACCGCGGCATGGGAGTTGAGAATTGAAGATTACAAATATGACATCAAGCCTTTGGCCTTGCTTGAGTTCTTGAGGCGTTTCAATCCCTTTTCCTTAATCTGACGTACGCGCTCGCGTGTGAGGCCGAACTTCATGGCTATCTCGTCGAGGCTCAGCGGGTGAGGGATGCCGATGCCGAAGTACATCTTTATCACCTCGCGCTCGTATTCCGTCAGTGCGGTAAGAGCCCGCTCAATCTCGAGGCTCAGGCTTTCCTTCATCAGGAGGTCGTCGGTCGGCGGAGTGTCCTCGTTAGGGAGCACGTCCACGAAGTTGGTGTCCTCGTCGGCCACCAACGGTGCGTCGATGCTTATGTGGCGACCGCTGATGCCGAGTATGGCCTTAATCTTGTCAACCGGCATATCGAGCCTTTCGGCCACCTCTTCGTCTGAAGGGGGACGTTCCAGTTCCTGCTCCAGTCGGCTAATCTCTTTCTTCAGTTTGTTCAGTGCACCCAGCTGGTTGGCCGGCAGACGCACTATGCGAGAGTTCTCGGCGATTGCCTGCAGAATGGCCTGACGAATCCACCACACGGCGTAGGATATGAACTTGAATCCTCGTGTCTCGTCGAAGCGTTTGGCCGCCTTGATAAGTCCCACGTTACCTTCGTTGATGAGGTCGGGGAGCGAGAGGCCTTGGTTCTGGTATTGCTTGGCTACGGATACCACGAAACGCAGGTTGCTCTTGGTGAGGCGGTCGAGAGCTTCCTGGTCGCCCTGTTTGATGCGCTGAGCCAGCTGCACCTCCTCTTCGGGGGTCAGCAGTTCCTCGCTGCAGATGTCCTGCAAATATTTGTCGAGCGACTTGATGTCGCGGTTGGTAATACTATGAGTAATCTTTAACTGACGCATATCTTCTAACTTTTCACTACTAATAACGCAGAAATTATAAAAATGTTACGCAGAGTTGAAAATTTAACATTTTAAGGGGTCGGTAGAATGAGCGGGCTTTGTTTCCTTCTATATACGTATACTCTTTTTTCGAACTTTTTTTGGGGTTATTGGAATGTTTTTTTCAACAGTGGCTATTGTGACGATTGCGACAGTTGTGACAGTTGTATTTTAGATGGTCACAGATAGGAGGCACATAGGAGGCCTATTCGACCAAGGTCCGTATTTCGGCAGGGGATAATATATATCTTTAAAAGATATATACCCCCCCGAAAGGAGAGAGGGTTGAGATATGAGTTTTGAGTTTTAAGTTTTAAGTTATGAGTTAATATTTTTTTTGCGTAAAGTGCAAAAAAAGTCATGAAAAAGGGTATGCATATATTGAGGGGGCAATGTTTCCGAGCAGGAAAGCATAGAGTTCTTTGACATATTGTATATAGGAATAGCGGGAAGGGAGCGGGAGGCGGAGGGCCGCCTCCAAGGAGTGGGATCAGGGCAAAAGAGAAGAGGCGGACCTTGCGGCACCGCCTCTCTTCTCTAAAAAACTATGGATTTTGACGGTCTTATTCGAAACTCTTGAGGGCCTGTTTGATGAGTTCCATAGCCTCACGGAGCTGCTCTTCGGTGATAACCAGAGGAGGAGCGAAGCGGATGATGTGCTGATGGGTGGGTTTGGCGAGGACACCGAGGTCGCGCATCTTCAGGCAGACATCCCAAGCCTCTTTGCCGTTGCGGGGCTTGATGATGATGGCGTTGAGGAGGCCTTTACCACGCACCTTCTCGATCATCGGGCTCTCGAATTTGCTCATCTCCTCGCGGAATATCTTACCGAGACGGTCGGCGTTCTCCATGAGGTGCTCGTCCTTGATGACCTGGAGGGCTGCGATAGATACCTTGGCTGCGATGGGGTTGCCGCCGAAGGTGGAGCCGTGCTCACCGGGCTTGATGTTGAGCATGATGTCGTCGTCGGCCAAAACAGCAGACACGGGCATTACGCCGCCACCGAGGGCCTTGCCGAGGATGAGGATGTCGGGACGTACGCCTTCGTGGTCGCAGGCGAGCATCTTACCGGTACGGGCGATACCGCACTGTACCTCGTCGGCCATGAAGAGGACGTTGTATTTTTTGCAGATGTCGTAGCATTTCTTGAGGTAGCCGTCGTCCGGTACATAGACGCCAGCCTCGCCCTGTATGGGTTCGAGGAGGAAACCGGCAATCTTGTCGCCTTCAGCAGCGAGAACCTTCTCGAGAGCCGACGGATCGTTGTAAGGAATGCGGACGAAGCCGGGAGTCATGGGGCCGTAGTTGGCGTAGGACTCTGGGTCGTTGGACATGGTGATAATGGTGATGGTGCGACCGTGGAAGTTGCCTTCGCAGCAGACGATTTTCACCTCGTCGTTCTTGATGCCTTTCTTGACGACACCCCAACGGCGAGCCAGTTTCAGAGCGGTCTCGTCGGCTTCGGCACCAGAGTTCATAGGCAGAACTTTCTCGTAGCCGAAATACTCGGTGACGTATTTTTCCCACTCGCCGAGGCAGTTGTTATAGAAAGCACGGGAAGAGAGGGTGAGCTGATGGGCCTGGTCGCACATCGCCTTCACGATCTTCGGGTGGCAGTGACCCTGGTTCACTGCGGAGTAGGCCGACAGGAAGTCGAAATATTTCTTTCCTTCGCAATCCCACACAAAGGCACCTTCGCCTTTTGCGAGCACTACGGGTAGCGGATGATAGTTATGGGCGCCGTATTTGGCTTCCATTTCCATGAATTCTTCTGATTTTGTCATAATATTATTTTTTAGATACAATTGTTATTATTTATTTGATTACAAATTTCTTATGGTCGTTTTTACACACTTTCGCCCCTAAAAAATTTTTGCAAATATACAATTTATTTTATGATTGTTGAGTTATTATATAAGAAAAATTTTTCAACCGATGGAAAAAAAGGAGCAATGCATACTGTCAGTCAGGGACTTGGGCATAGAATTCAGAAGCGAGGGAGGATGGCGGCGAGTGGTCAACGGAGTGGATTTCGACCTGTATAAAGGTCGCACGCTTGGAATAGTGGGCGAGTCGGGATCGGGCAAGAGCGTAAGCTCCATGGCCCTAATGGGGCTGCTGCCTAAGCTGGCGTCACGCATAGCCTCGGGCAGTGCCATATTCTACGGCGACGGCAAGCCCGTGGACCTCCTCACACTCGACGAGAAGGCGATGCGCCACTATCGCGGCAATCACCTCTCGATGGTGTTCCAAGAGCCGATGACGAGCCTCAACCCAGTGAAGAAATGCGGAGCCCAGGTGGTGGAGATGCTGCGGCAACACGAGAAGGTAAGCGACAAGGAAGCACGCTCACGCGTCCTCGACCTCTTCAACGAGGTGCTTCTCCCCCGCCCCGAGAAGATTTTCGACTCCTATCCCCACAAAATCAGCGGCGGACAGAAACAGAGAGTGATGATAGCGATGGCACTGGTGTGCAACCCCTCGATAGTGATAGCCGACGAGCCTACCACCGCCCTCGACGTAACGGTGCAGAAGACCATTCTACAACTCCTGCGATCCCTACAGCAGAAGCACGACATAGCCATAATCTTCATCTCCCACGACCTCGGCGTCATCGCACAGATCGCCGACGACATAGCGGTGATGTACCATGGCGAGATCGTTGAGCACGGCGAAGCCGCCGAAGTGCTGCACTCGCCCCAACATCCCTATACCCGCGGACTCCTCGCCTGCCGCCCACCGCTCGACCGCCGGCCCCTGCGACTGCCCACCGTGAGCGACTTCCTCGAAGGGAAAGAGGCCAGTGCCGACGAGGCCCCGGCCTTTGAACCCTCCGACGACGTACCGCTCCTCAGCGTAAGCCATTGGACGGTCACCTACCCCATAAAGAAAAGCCTCTTCGGCAAGGTGAAGCAAGAGCTGAGAGCAGTGGACGACGTGTCGTTCGACATCTACCGCGGCGAGACCCTCGGCCTCGTAGGCGAAAGCGGATGCGGCAAGACGACCCTCGGACGAAGCCTGCTGCAACTCATAGAACACTCGTCGGGCGAGGTGACCTACAAAGGAGAACGCCTCGACCGCCTCTCCCCCTCGAAAATGCGACACCTCCGCACCCGTCTGCAAATAATATTCCAAGACCCCTACTCCTCGCTCAACCCCCGCCTTACCGTAGGGGAAGCCATTGCCGAACCCCTCAAAGTACACCACCGCAGCCTTACGGCCACCCAAAGACGCGAAAAGGTGCTGAACATCATGGAGCAGGTGGGACTCACTCCCGAATGCTACAACCGCTACCCCCACGAGTTCAGCGGCGGACAGCGCCAGAGAGTGTGCATAGCACGCGCCCTCATCATGGAGCCCGAGCTGGTGATATGCGACGAGAGTGTGTCGGCCCTGGACGTGAGTGTGCAGGCACAGGTGCTCAACCTGCTCAACGACCTCAAACGGCGCTACGGCTTTACCTATCTTTTTATCACCCACGACCTCTCGGTGGTAAAGTTCATCAGCGACCGCATAATGGTGATGCAGAAAGGCAAGATGGTGGAATTGGCTCCCGCCGACGACATCTACGACCACCCACAACAGGAATACACCCGCAAGCTCATCGACGCCATACCGAGGGTATAGTCCCCTAGTGACGTCAGGAAACAAAAAAGGGGACACAAATGTGTTCCCTTTATATTTGAGCTATGTTTTCTTCGACTAACGACGCTTGCCCTGATCCATCTTGGCCTCGATGCTCATAGTTGCATGAGGTACGATACGCAAACGCTCCTTGGGTATGAGCTTGCCCGTGACGCGGCAGATGCCATAGGTGCCGTTCTCGATGCGGATAAGGGCCGCTTCCAGGTCGCGGATGAAGCGCTGCTGACGGGCGGCAAGCTTAGCATTTTCCTCTTTCGACAGCACATTGCTACCCTCCTCAAGGGTCTTGAAGGTGGGAGCTGTGTCGTTGGCCTCGTTCTCATTGCCAGCCATCGCCGCCAATTGCATATCGAGATTTCTCTTGGCTTCTTCTATCTTTTTAAGTATAAGCTCTTTGAACTCCTGCAGCTCTTCGGGTGAGTAGCATGTCTTTTCCGGTGTTTCGTTTTTCTTTGCCATAATCTCTCCTATTTTATGGTTACTTGCTTTTTTACTGCGTCAATTCAGAGTTGACTACCTGATTTTCAATCTTCTGGATATATTATTACCTCTATGATATTTTTGCAAAGATAACAACATTTCTTCAATCCTCCAAAAAGATTTATCAACATTTTTTGTTATTATCTTCCAAATACAAGTCTATCAAGCCATTAGGTGCTGCAATATATATCGTCTTCGCATCGCGGTCAACTTTCTTTATCACCTGGTCGATGACAGGTACGAGGATCTCGATGTCCCCGTTCATGATCTGGAACAGAGGCTGAGCAGGGTACTCGATCACCGAAGCCACCTGCCCTATGTCGCCATGCTGCTCGTCCACCACCTTGAAACCCTTTATCTCGTGGAAATAGAACTGGTTGCCCGTGAGTTTAGGCAGCAGGTCGAGCGGCAGATAAAGGTCACGTCCCATGAGGCCCGGCAGCTCGTCGTTGCCGACGTCCTCCAACGCCACCACCGCCTTGTTGCCGTTTAGGCGCAGGCTTTTCACGAAATAGGGAACCAAACCGTTCTTCGTCTCCACAAAGAACAAGTCGAGCTGTTCGTATTCCTCAGGGTTGTCCACATCGAGAAAGAGAACCATCTCCCCTTTCACCCCGAAAGGTTTCGTGATGCGGCCCAGATAATAGCATTCTTCTTTTGTCATCGTCTTGCTTTACAAGGAGAGACGTGCCTCGCCTCGCGGGTGTGACACGTCTCTGTGTTTGTTTGCCTGATGTAATCGACTTCCTCGATCTTACTCAGCGGCGGGAGCTTCGGTTGCTTCGGCTGCGGGAGCTTCGGTCGTCTCAGCTGCTGCCTCGGCGGCTTCAGCCTCAGCTTTGGCTGCTGCCTCGGCCTCAGCGGCTGCTTTACGCTTAGCGGCGACTACCTCGGCCTTAGCCTCGTTGTGCTTGCGCTCGGCCTCCATACGGGCTTTTGCGACATCGCGCTTTGCGCTCTCGGCGTTGCTCTTGGCACTTGCGACTTTGGCATCCTTAGCCTGCTTCCACTCGTTGAATCTGGCATCAGCCACTTCTTGGGAAATAGCGCCCTTCTCGACACCGATCTGCAGGTGACGACGCAGCAACACTCCTTTGTAGGAGAGAATCCTGCGTACTGTGGGGCTCGGCTGTGCGCCGTTCTTCAGCCACTGTACTGCACTTTCCTCGTTCAACTCGATGGTTGCGGGGTTCGTCAGGGGGTTGTAAGTTCCCAGTTTCTCGATAAATCTTCCGTCGCGTGGTGCTCGACCATCCGCTACAACGATGTGGTAGAAGGGTTGATTCTTCTTTCCATGACGTTGCAATCTCATTCTTGCTGGCATAATGCTCTGTGTTTTAGATTGTTAATAAATATTTTCCTTTTTAATTGGAATTGCAAAGATACACATTAATTTTTAATTGGCAAATTTTTTGCCTCTTTTTTCGCTATTTTTTCAGATTTTTGCTTCTCAGGTAAGCGTCGAAAGTGTTCTCCAAGAGAGACACAATGGTGAGAGGACCTACACCGCCGGGCACAGGAGTCACCCAGCTGCACTTGGCGTCCACCTCGCCGTGTTTCACGTCGCCGAGGAGACGGAAGCCGTTCTTCTTGGTAGAATCGGCAATTCTGTGGATTCCCACATCGACCACCACCGCACCCTCTTTCACCATATCGGCGGTGACAAACTCGGGTTTGCCTATGGCCACTATTAAGATGTCGGCTTGCCTTGTGATGCTCGGCAAGTCGGCGGTTTTACTATGACAGAGGGTCACCGTGCTGTTCAGCGCCTTACGGCTCATAAGGTTGGCCATAGGCGTACCTACGATGTTGCTTCTGCCAACCACCACACAGTGCTTCCCTTCGGTTTCGATGCCGTAACGCTGCAGCAACGTCACAATTCCCTTGGGAGTGGCGGGAAGAAAAGCCTCCTCGCCGAGCACCATACGTCCTATGTTTATCGGCGAAAAACCGTCAACATCCTTATTGGGGTTTATGGCGTTGATAACCCTGCGCTCGTCAATATGTTTCGGGAGAGGCAGCTGCACTATGAAGCCATCCACCTCGTCGTCGTTATTCAGAAATTCAATAGACTCCATCAACTCCGCCTCGGTAGTGGTGGCTGGGAATCGATAAACCGACGAGATGAAGCCCACCTCCTTACTCGACTTCTCCTTGTTGGCCACGTATGTCTGCGACGCACCGTCGTCACCTACCAATATCGCCGCCAAATGTGGAGGACGCTGTCCTTCCATAGTGAAATGCCTTACACGATTTGCTATCTCGTCTTTGATTTGTGCGGCAAGCTCCTTGCCATTGAGTATCTGTGTCATAGTCTTTGTTGTTATCTTTTACGCTGAGGCACCTTGGGGAGTTTTCCTTTGTTGGACGACACCTTCTTCATCATCTTCCGCGTCTCTTCAAACTGTTTCAGGAATCGGTTGACCTCCTGAATAGACCGGCCACTTCCCGCTGCTATACGCTGCTTTCTGCTGCCGTTGAGACACGAAGGATTCTTTCTCTCATACGGCGTCATCGACCCTATTATCGACTCGATGGGGACAAAGGCATCATCGCCGATTTCCACATCCTTGGTCACCTTATCCATCCCCGGTATCATACCCATAAGGTCCTTAATGCTTCCCATCTTCTTTATCTGGGCCATCTGGGCCAAGAAGTCCTCGAAGTTGTATTCGTTATGGATAATCTTCTTCTGAATACGCCGAGCCTCTTCCTCGTCATACTGCTCCTGAGCCCTCTCCACCAACGACACCACATCTCCCATACCCAATATCCTGCTCGCCATACGGTCGGGGTGGAACACGTCAAGGGCATCCATCTTCTCGCCGATACCGACAAACTTTATCGGTTTGTCAACCGTATAACGTATGGTCAGTGCCGCACCGCCACGGGTGTCGCCGTCGAGTTTTGTCAGCACCACTCCGTCATAATCGATTCTCTCGTTGAAAGCCTTAGCCGTATTCACAGCGTCCTGACCCGTCATAGAATCGACCACGAACAAAGTCTCTTGAGGTTTCAGAGACTCCTTCAGTGCCGCAATCTCGTCCATCATCTCCTCGTCGACAGCCAGACGTCCGGCAGTATCGACTATCACCACATCGGTCTTTCTCTGCTGAGCCAACTTCACGGCCTTCTGAGCGATATCCACCGGGTTGCGGTTGCCCTCCTCCGTGAACACTTCCACACCTATCTGACCGCCAAGAGTCTGCAACTGGCTCACAGCAGCAGGCCTATATACGTCGCCTGCCACCAAAAGTACACTTTTCCCCTTCTTGGTCTTCAGATAATTGGCAAGCTTCGCCGAGAAAGTAGTCTTACCCGAACCTTGCAATCCTGCAATCAACACAATGGCCGGCTGCCCTTTCACATTCAACTCCACACTCTCGCCTCCCATCAGTTTCGTCAGTTCCTCGTGCACAATCTTCACCATCAACTGACCTGGCTCAATGCTCTGTATCACGCCTCTTCCCATAGCGTCAGCCTTCACCTTGTCGGTAAACTCCTTCGCTATCGGATAGCTGACGTCCGCCTCAAGCAAAGCCTTTCTGACCTCCTTCACGGTCTCCGCCACATTAATATCGGTAATCTTTCCTTTGCCCCTCAGCGAGTGTAACGCTTTCTCTATCTTACTACTAAGACTTTCAAACATACATTTATTATATTATAATCAAACTGCAAAGATACGATATTTTTTTGTAAAAATAGAAAAACTGCCATATTTTTTTACCATTTCAGTGAAACGCGATACCTCGATAGGCTTTATTGGCAAAGGTTATCACCTATATGCAGTCAGCGGCCAGTGTTTACTGGCCGCTGACCACGAAGTGATATATGCTGGAATTATCGTCTATCGACAATCCCTTGACCACTACCTTAGCAGAGTCACCGTGCCGACCTTCGTCTGCAAAGCCTCAGGATTTGCATCGTAACGGTAATTTACACGATAGGTGTACGCTGCCGTCGGGCAGTCAGCGTTGGTGCCTTGGTGTTTGCCGTCCCAGTACTCATCAGACGATGTGCTGTGGAACACTATCAAACCTTCACGGTTGTACACCCACACCTCCATCTCGATAATGCCGTTGCCAACAGGTCCCCACAGGTTGTTGCTGCTGCTACCCGGCGTGAACACATTCGGCACGAATATGCAGTCGTGGCGATAAGGTATGGCCACTATCGACGTGTCGGCACACTGGCCGCTCGTGGCAATCAGCATAATCTCCACCGAATCCTCAAGCACATTGGGATGAGCCTGGTAGTTACCTTGTATGTGCTGCGTCTGCTGGTGGTAGTGACTACCGTTGACGAACCACTCATAGGTTATGTAGTTGAGGAATCCGTGGGTGTGGTAATCGGCATACCAAGTAGGATTGTCCAGTGTAACCGCATTCGGACGTACCGTCATATCAGCGATTGGTACGATGAACTCTTCAACCGATATGCTCTCGCTCTGCGGGCACCAATGATTGTCGCCATAGGAAGCCGTGACAGTATAAGTTGTAGGCTCCGGAGGTGCAACCCTTATTATCTGATTATCGGCCTGTCCGTTCAACTCTCCGTGGTGCGGACGTGCCGACCAATGATACTGGTCGCCTTGACTGTTAGCCATAAGCCTGTAATATCCGCTGTCACAGTTGTTGTACTGGTCGATGGTGATCACCAATGTCGGCAACACGATCAAATCGACGGTATAGGTACTGTCGCAACCATAAATACTATGGTACACATGCGAGTAGGAGCCCGTCTCGGTATAAGAGTCGCCGTGGAAGTGGTAAACATCGCCTTCGCACAACGAGTCGCGCATACGGAAGATGTATGTAGGCTTGATGGTCAAGTGGAGAGTCACCAAGCTGTCGCAACCCCACATATTGGTGAACATGTGCGTAGGCTCGGCGTCGGACGTGTAGGTCTGACCATACCACTCAAAGCGGTCGCACTCGAGTGCACTGGTATCTCCGGTATTTGAATAATGGATGGTGAGGTAGAGTGTCACCGTAGAGTCGCATCCGACAGCGTTACCGTTACGGAACACATAAGTCGGCGAGGTAGTGGAAGCAGTGTAGGTCTGTCCGTTGCCGCGATCCCATGTGTAGCTGTCGCACTCGGTAACATAGTCTATGCCGAAGCTCTGGTAGTTCACCGTCAAGGCCAGATATACCACACTGTCGCAACCAGACTCCGTGGTCGTGCTCCAACGATAGGTGCCGGTTGTGGTGTAGGTGCCACCGTTGGTCTCCCATGTGTAGGTGTCGCACGCCGTCTCGGCAAGGCGGGTAATTATGGTGTCGGCCACCGTTATGTTACCCTCGAAAGTCTCCGTCGGACAGCCGTAGAGGCTTGTGGCGGTAATGACATAGTTGCCACTTGCATTGGGATGTCCGCTCACCACTGAGGACGAAGCGTTGTAGGTTATGCCGCTCGGCAATCCTGTGACTGCCACGCTGGCGTGTTCATAATGTACATTGACCGGAACCATATTGCCGCCGGCGCAAACCACCTGATCAAGAGGATCACCGGTGGTGAGCACCACCAACGGATAGATGGTCACCGTGACATCGTCCGATGCCTGGCAGCCGTTTCCGTCGGTAATGGTGACGGTATAGGTTGTAGTGTCGGCAGGCGTTGCCACAACGACAGTGCCTGTAGTCGCCGAAAGACCATTGGCAGGTGTCCACTCATAGGATGGAGTGCCCTCGTTGCTGCTACCACCCGTAGCGGTCAGTCGTGTGCTCTCGTTCAAGCAGATTGCCACATCGCTCGAAGCATTCACATATACATCGTTGGCCTGTACGGTCACCGGTATGGTGATGCTCTGCTCGTTGCCGCATTCGTCTGTCACTGTCACAGTTGTCGGGAAGGTCTGTGCCGTCCGCAGCTGTGCCACCAGCGAGTCGGCCGACGGCACCTGTCTGACGAATGTCACAGCTCCGTTGCAGTTGTCTGTAGAGGCATCCACAACTATCTGGCTCAGGTCAGGTATGCTGAACTGACAGTTGCCAGCAGGCACAGCAGACTGGGCTGCTATTGGGTTGATGGTAGGAGCAATGGTATCTTTCACTATATAGCTGTATGTCCACACGTACTCAAGACCTGAGCAGTCAACATAAGTGTATGTGTACTTCACCGAATCCTGGCAGCTGTTGGTCGGCATTGTCACCACTGGTGCAGGTGCTGGCAAGATATTGCCACACACATCCTCCACCTCGGGCAATACCGTAGGAGCTGCCGTATCGCCCATACAGGCAACAACCCTTCTGGTTTCCACATTACCATTCTGATGAGGAGCCGTAGTCCTGTCTATTGTGTAAGTGTATGTCCAGAATCCTTCACGTCCTACGCAATCCTCATAGCGGTAAGTGAATGCTATAGTTCCTTCACAATTGTCTATTGTCCAGTTGGTATCGGAGTTGAACAACGTAGAAGGTATGATGCTGTCGCAGTTGTTGGTCACCACAGGAGCCGTCGGGACAGAAACTTCGCTCAAGCACTCTACATTTGTCCCGTCGTTCTGCGGCACCTCATACATATCGGGCGAAATCCTATAAGTGTAGCTCCATGTGTAGTCAACGGCATTCACAGTGTAAGTGTATGTGAACGTCGAGTCTCCACATCCGCCTGCCGTTACCGTGTTGGAGGTGCTGGTAAGAACCAGAGGTTGCTCAACACCGCACACCGTCACCGTCGGGATTCTCGGAGTTCCTGTAGTACTCGGCACCACTATCTCGCTCACACAACGGACCTCTACAGTATCGTCGGGCACTCTTGTAAAGGTCTCAGGATTGACCACGTATGTATAAGTCCACGTACTGTCGTGTCCCGCGCAATCGGTATAACGATACTGATAGGTAACCGTACCCGTGCCGTCCGGGTTCATCGCTGGCACGCTGTCGGCTATGAGCACCGGCACTATCTCGCGACCACACACATCGTGTATCGTCACTGCCCCTGGGTTAGTGGCATCCACTGCGCAAGCCCTGTTGTCCGTCACATCGGCCGGCACCTCGGCTATGACTTCTGGCAACCTCACATGGTAAGTGAAGTACCAATAGCTCTTCAGCGTCTCGTCACAGTCGGTATAGGTGTAGGTGTACATCTTGTCGAAGTCGCAGCCGGTTCCCACCTGTGTGATCAACGAATCGGTAATCACAGCCTCTATGTTCTCTCCGCAGCTGTTCCTTGCATTCGGCACATACATCGCCGCCAGCGGCTGTGCCAGATTTGCACACACCACCGTGCTGTCGGTCCTAAATCCCGTTGCATTCACCGTAGGAGCAACCGTGTGGTCGATTCTGTAAATATATACCCAGTTGTGCTCGTGGCCGGCGCAATCCCTATATTTATAGGTATAGGTCAGGCGGCCTTCGCAATCTGGTTCGTCGCTCCTTACCGTGTCCACAGGTATCAGCACCTCCTGGCAATAGGACTTCACCACAGGCAATGTCCATGTGCAACCTGTCTCACCTGCGCCGTATGCGTCTGCCACGCACTCTACAATGCTGCTGTCGTTGTCAGGCATCGTGAAGTCGGGCTGGTTGATATGGTAGGTAAATGTCCAGTCGTTGGTGTGTCCTGCACAGTCGCTATAGGTATATACATACTCTATATCGCCGTTACATGCAGGTGCCGCTGTCGGATATCCAGCTTTCAGCACCGGTGCGTTGAGGACTGTGTCACAGTGGTTGGTCACCGTCGGCAGTGTTATCAAGCTGCCAGCCTCGCCGGCTGCCAATGCCTCGGCTGCACAGTCGATGTTGCCTTGTCCGTTCTCGGGCATCACGTCGGCAAAGTCATCGGGGCTTACAATGAATACGGCACTCCAATTGTAATCCACCGTGTTCACCGTATATGTCCACGTGTGTATTATCTTGCCGCAACCTCCAGCTGTCACCTCGTTGGTAACCACAGGACCAGTAACCGGCACCGTCACACCACACACCGTAGGAGTCGGCTTGGTATAGAGAGCCTCTACAGCCTCGGTAGTGCAGTGGATGTCTATCGTGTCGTTATCCCTCAGCGAGAAGTCGGCCGGGTTGATAGTATACACATAACTCCACACACTGTCGTGTCCAGCACAGTCGGTATAGGTATAGGTATGCGTTATCGTACCGGTACCATCGGGATTCATAGCGGAAATGCTGTCGGTATATACCGGCACTATCTCACGACCACACACATCGTGTATCGTCACTGCTCCCGGATTGACTGCATCTACTGCGCAAGCCCTTACGTCTGCTCCATCGGCAGGCACTTCGGCTATAATTTCTGGCAACCTCACATGGTAGGTGTAGTACCAGTAGCTCTTCAGCGTCTCGTCGCAGTCGGTATAGGTGTAGGTGTACTTCTTGTCGAAGTCGCAGCCGGTTCCCACCTGTGTGATCAACGAATCGGTTATCACAGCCTCTATGTTCTCTCCACAGCTGTTCCTTGCATTCGGCACATACATCGCTGCCAGCGGCTGTGCCAGATTTGCACATGTTACCGTGCTCTCGTTGTCATAGCCCGTAGCGTTCACCGTGGGAGCAACCGTGTGGTCGATTCTGTAGATATATACCCAGTTGTGCTCGTGGCCGGCGCAATCTCTATATTTATAGGTATAGGTCAGGCGGCCTTCGCAATCGGGTTCGTCGCTCCTCACCGTGTCCACAGGTATCAGCACCTCC